>SKQC01000115.1 GCA_007119175.1 Myxococcales bacterium
CCCAGCGCGACGAGGTCAAGGAGAAGGCTCGCAGGCAGTCCATACTTCCAAGAGTCTTCGACGCCGAGATCGTCGCGCTGGCTGGCTTCAGGTGCTTACGTATTCCCAGAGTCCAGCACTACTTTGTCAGTGGATTGACATGCATTACGTAGGACTGATCCGGCGTCAACTCGACCGTGCCGTAGTCGATATAGGGAAACATCACATTGTCGACATCCGGGCAATTCCAATAGGCGTTTAAATTGGTGCATTCCGGCGTGTCGTCGAGACCATCGTGGGTTTGCCCATCGGTCTCGCTCGTGTGAAATAGACCGAGAAAATGCCCCACCTCATGAGCGATGGCGATAGCCGTAAAGAGATTATCGTCGGCATTATCGCCAATATATTGACCGGTCAGCGCAATCCCGCTGACCAGCGATTCGTGGTAGCCGGGAATGCCAGGAATGCCCATCGCCAGCCCGATTGCCTCGTAGACAAATTGCTCGGTGATAAAGAGATTGACGCTCAGCGCGCTATCGGAATCCTCTCCGGGGTACTCCGAGTGGGCGATCAATTCGTAGATATCCCACTCCTCGTAGATGACTCGATACTCATCGACGACGGATTGTTCCAGCTCCATATAGCGAATCTCGCCCAGGGCAATGCCGGCCTGCTCGAAGATCTCGTCAACACTGGCCAAAATCGACTGAAAGTCGTCGTGCGTCGCCGCTGTGGACGCCGTCAAGCCGATGTCATCGAGCCCCACCAGGTAGATATTGAGGTCCAATAAGGTCGGACCGCCCTCCGTCTCCAGCAGGTAGTAGCAGAGTTCGTCGGCCGCCGTATCGACGGCAAATTCGTGAGGTCCGCTCTCCAATTGGGACTCATAATTCGGCGCCGCCGGGATCGTCATGGCGTTGCTCCACTCAAACCCCTCGTATTCGAGCCCGTAGATCTGAAAATGGTTTTCGCCCTGAAAATCAATCACCGCACCGCTGGGCGCCGTAATCGACTGTGGATCGATCCAACTCTGCTCGTCGGCCGCGAAGGGAACAACCGTATACGCGGCGGTCGACGAGTCGATCTCGAATTCAAAGTTCACCGAGCCATCGGTGGGTTCCTCACAGTTCAGAGCGAACGGAAGCCCCTCGCTTGCGTCGGTGTCGTTGTCGGCGTCGGTCTCGATTGTGGCGTCGGCGTCGGTGGTGGCGTCGGCGTCCGGCTCGGTCGTGGCATCGGCGTCGGGATCTGCGCCCAGGTCAACACTCTCTCCGGCGTCTGCATCTGACACTGCATTGGTATCTTCAGGCTCAACATCGGCGTCTAGCTCCTGAGGCCCGGTGTCACCACCGGCATCGACACCCAGCGGGTCATCGTCGCTGCACGCTGTGAAGGCGAGGAATGCACAGACTACGACCAGCCATCCTGGTGTCCTGTTCATATTCGGCATCTCCAATCCATATAGCTCGCCCAACCTCTTCAGACTTGCCAGATAAACCCTCCGGGAACCAGGACGTCGGGAAATCGAGCCTATCTAAAGGCGGTATCAGTCGCAGACACGGCCGATCCTACCGTATTTTTCGTCGAAAGTCCCTGGGCGGGCTATCTCGTGAGCGGGTTGGCGTGCATCACAAACGACTGATCCGGCGTCAATTCCCTGCTGCCCTCGTTCACCATCGGGAACATCAGGTTGTCGAAACCCGGACAATTCCAGGGGGGCTGAAAATCACGGCATTCTGGCGTGTCATCGAGGGGGTCGTGGATCAGACCATTGACCTCGCTGGTGTGAAATAATCCCAAAAAATGACCTATCTCGTGGGCGATGGCGATGGCCGTAAATATATTTCCCTCTTCGTCATCACCGATATATTCGCCGGTCAACGCTATCCCGCTCAGCAGTGATTGGTGATAACCGGGAGGCCCCGGGATTCCCATCGCCAGACCGATGGCCGGAAAAACGAATCGCTCCGTAATAAAGACGTTCGCGCTCAGGGCACTCTCAACATCACTGCCAGGGTATTCGGATTGGGCGACGAGCGCGTAGATCTCCTCTTCCTCGTAGATGGTCCGGTACCGCTCGACCACGGCGTCTTCGAGCTCCATATAGCGAATCTCGCCGAGCGACAGGTCGGCTTGATCGAAGATCTCGTCGACAGTCGTCAAGATGGACTGAAAGTCCTCGTGGTCTTGCGCCGTCGACGCTGTCAGATCGATATCTTCGAGGCCCACGAGGTAGATATTGAGGTCCAATACAGTCGGCGTGCCCTCCGCCTCGACGAAATAATAACAGATCTCTTCCGCCCCAGAGTCGATGACCAACTCGTGAGACCCGCTCTCGAGTTGCGACTCGAAATTGGGAGCGGCCGGGACGGTGATCGCAGTGCCCCACTGCAATCCCGGATAATCGAGGCCGTAGATCTGAAAAAAATTCTCTCCCTGAAAGTCAATCTCCATGCCATCGGGAGTGGTAATCGATTGAGGCTCGATGGCACTCTTTTCGTCAAAGGCAAAGGGAACCACCGTATAGGCATCGGCCGATGAGTCAACATCGAAGTCAAAGCTCACTACTCCATCGACAGGCTCGGCACACTCGACGGCGAATGGGAGTCTCTCACCTCCCGACGGTCCCGTATCAACATCAACAAGTGGATGCTCAGCGTCGACATCCGCCGTGTCGCCCACCTCGGCATCGACTTCCACGTCGTGGCCTGCGTCGTGACCGACATCGTCAGGGTCGGGCTCATCGCTTGTGCAAGCCCCGACGAAGATGAGCAGATATATCGCACTCAATAAACTTAGACCTCGTAGCAATACGCCCTGCATGGCTCCCCCCATCTATTTGCGGTATTCCCGGTCGCGATCGTTGCGACGAAAATACTACCGCCGCCTATCGGGCCTCGCCTTGATTTCTAGAAGTATCCCTCCGGAGGATAATCACTGGCCTCCGTTCGGCAATCGCGCTTTCGGTTCTTTTGTAGACTCACCCGCAGTTGCCGTTGGTCACTGCTTCGGCAATAATGACCGCCGCAAGTCGTACTCCACAATGGCGGGCTCTTCTCCTGCGGTGATGTCGATGAAATTTGTACTGTCTACCCTCCAAATCACCCTCCTCGCCGGGGTCATTCTGACCTTCGGGTGTATCGAAGATACAGACTCCTTCGAGGCGTCCGCCCCAGATCCGGATGTCGGCACTCCGGACGTTGGCACTCCGGACGCAGGTACTCCGGACGTTGAGGATAGCGACGTTCTCGACACAGGAGAGCCCGATGCCGAAGAGACGGGACCGGACACCAGCGAGGGCTGTCAGCCCTGCGAAGCCGGGGAATCCTGCGAGAGCAATACCGACTGCATTAGCCAGATTTGTGAAGATGAGGTCTGCCAGGCGCCGAGCTGCGACGACGGCGTGCAGAACGGCGAGGAGACCGATGTCGACTGCGGCGGCGACTGTCCGCCCTGCTCAGTCGGTGATTCCTGCAATCTGGCCTCGGATTGCACCACTGAGCTATGCCTCAATGGCGAATGCCTGCCACCGGCTGCCAGTTGCCAGCAACTGGCAGCCTACGGCGTGGACCTCCCGAGTGGTGAATACCTCGTCAAACCGGAAGGTCATGACGGTGAACCCTACGAGGTTCATTGCGACTTCGATGCCGACGGTGGGGTGGGCTATCTGATGAAGAAGATCGACGATTCCGACCTCACAGACGACCAGAACGCCTACCGGGCGGCCTGCGAGGAACTCGGCCTGGAGCTCATCGTTCCCCGTACTCGCGCCCATGCACAGTCGATCATGGACTTCAACGACGGGACTCCCCCCAATCTCGTCGGCGTCTATCCCCAATATGCAGGTGCCGGAGGACTTCACAACTGGGAGGGGCGCTGTCAGGGCGAGCCCTGCACATTTTATATGGACGACTCCGACAGCGCCGGATGCGAGGGCTTTGAGCCCAATGGAAATAATGACCTCGACAGCGCTCTTTTTCGCCACGGCGACGGCTGCTTTTTCGGCACCTGGGACGATGATCACAACCAGGTGGACATCGAGGGAGAGGTCATCTGCTCCACCAACGACGCCGGGCCCGAACGACAGCAGAGCTGTCTGGATTATCGGCTCTCCGACTCCGTCCACAACGCCGGCCCCGAGGGAATCAATGGCGTCTATCCGCTTGTAGACGCCCAGGGCGAAACCTACGAGGCCTATTGTGATATGGAGACCATGGGCGGTGGATGGACGCTTTCGCTAAAGGTCGATGGGCGGGTGACCACCTTCGACTACTACTCCGATCTATGGACCAATGGCGCCCTCCACAATGCCGAGTTTCCCCAACTCGACCGAGTAGAGGCTAAACTGCAGAGTTTTATGGATCTGTCGTACTCGCAACTTCTCGTCGGTCTGGAAGCGCCAATTGGCACCACGGATATCCCGGAGATGAGGTGGCTGCCAATGGCCACCAGCGGGTCGTCTCTCCACGAGGTCTTCGCCGCCGACGAATTCGTGGCCACGAACGAAAAACGCGCCTCCTGGATGGGGCTCGTCGAAGGTGGAATGGTGCAGTGCAACTGCAATCTCGAGGGCCTCAACGTCAAGCCTCGTGAAGGTACTAATCACTCCAAGGTCCGCATCGGCTTTCTCGGAAATAATCAGCAAGACTGCGAATCTCCCGACTCACGCCTCGGACTCGGCGGAGCCGGCACTGCCTGCGGCCAGGCTCATTATACCGCCGGCAATACTGTGGCCTGCAATCACGAAGGCAACTATGACAGCGACTTTCTCTCCGGCGACCTCCAGGGCTGTAACCCCAACGCTGGAGGTCAGAATATCGCCGGATTCGGTGCCCTGCTCGTTCGCGATATCCCCCCGCGCGAGACCTGCCAGGACCACCTGGACGCCGGCATCACCCGCTCAGGAATCTACCCCATCGATCCCGGCGACGACGAGCCGTTTAACGTCTATTGCGAGATGGAACAGGCCGGTGGCGGCTGGACGCTCGTCACCGTCAATGGTCTCGACTCACGGCCGCCTCGCTGGAGCGATAACGACTATCCCCGTCCCGGCGCCAGCCGCTACGGAGACCAGAGCCGCCTTGAGGACGATATTCAGAATATCCGCTCCGGCCTCTATGACAGCGTTCACTACAGCATCGACGCAGAATCCCTCTACACCGGATCAGACCGAGAATTTCTGGCCTACGTCGGTGGTGAGGTGATGGATTTCATCACCGGCGAACTTCCCGAGGAATGTAATTTCTTCGACGGCACCGATATATGTGAGCACAACACCTATACTGGATTGACCATCACCGACTCTGAAGACGAGACCGTCAGCAGCGACGCCCAGGCATGTACCAACGGCCCTGATGTCATCGAAGATGACGACTTTGCGATCTTCGACGAGTTCGGGCTCCATATCATCGACGGTCATTCAGACGAGGAGCATCACTGCTTTCAGAGCACCGACTCCGAACTTTCGGAGGAGTCCTACGGCCGGATTTATTCAACCTTTGAGGGCTCGGCAGGCGACTTCTGGCAAACTGGTGTCCATTCTCATTGGAGAGAAGACGACGTGATCCCCGGTGGCCAACCGGGATATCTGATGCTTCGCTGAATCCTGCCACGCCTGAACCAGGCTTCTTAATCGGGTTACTCGGCAAGCTCAGATAATTCCACCCATCGCTCCATTCCGGCCTCCAGTTCTTCATTGAGGGCCGTCTTCTCGGTATCAAGCTCAGCGACCTTCTCATAATCCGACGCCTCCTCGACCATCTCGTCGTCGATGGACGCCAGCCGCTCTTCGATCTGGGCGATTCGCCCCTCCAGCTCAGAAAGCTCCTGCTTTTCCCGATAGCTCAGCCGCCGCGGACCTTCGTCGTCGTTGCTGCTACTGGCCTGTTCAACTTCTTTTTTCGCCCGCTCTCGACGCCTCGCCTCTGCGGCCTCGACCCGTCGCTTCTCCTCCACGAGCTCTTCGTAATACGAATAATTTCCGGGAATCTCCTCCACCTCGGCCCCTCCCGTAAATGCCAGCAGGTGGTCCACCGTGCGGTCCAGAAAATACCGGTCGTGGCTGACGGCGATCACCGCCCCCTCGAAATCGTCGAGATAATCCTCGAGCACCGCCAGCGTGTCGACGTCGAGGTCATTTGTCGGCTCGTCCAGAAGCAGCACGTTCGGCTGACCCATCAGAATTCTCAACAGATATAGGCGCCGGCATTCCCCGCCGGAGAGCTTTTCGATATACGTCCACTGCTTTTGCTTATCGAATAAAAATAGCTCCAGCATCTGCGAGGCCGTCATCCATCCATCGGAGGTGGGAACCCGATTGGCCACCTCCGTGACATAGTCGTGAACCCGGATTGACGGGTCCAGCGATTCGGTCTGCTGATCGTAATAGCCGATCGCCACCGTCTGGCCGCGCTCCACACTTCCAGAGTCGGCCTCCAGGCGACCGGCTATGATATCCAATAGGGTCGATTTCCCGACCCCATTGGGCCCCACAATACCGAGCCGATCTCGACGGTCGACCCGATAGCTAAAACCATCGAGAATCGGCTGGTCACCGCGTCGTTTTTCGAGATCCTCGACGACGATGACCTTTTTGCCCAGCCGGCGTTCCACCGTGTCGATCTCAACGGAGCGTTCCTCGACCTCGTAGCTGGTATTGAGCAGCTCTTTCGCCCTCTGTTTTCTGGCCTTCGCCTTCGTTCCCCGTGCCTTCGGACCACGACGAAGCCACTCCAGCTCCTTTTTAGCGAGCTGAGCCCGCTTTTGCTCCCGTTTTTGCATCTCCTCTCGGCGCTTCTCCCGGGACTTTAAAAAATCGCTATAATTTCCGCGATGCCGATAAATGGTCTGATCTTCGAGTTCCAAAATCAGATTCGTCACCCGGTCCAAAAAGTAGCGATCATGGGTGATCAACAACAATCCCGCCGAGCGCTTTGCCAAAAACCCCTCCAGCCAGGCGATGACATCGACGTCGAGATGGTTTGTCGGCTCGTCCAGAATCAGCAAATCCGAGGGCCGGACCAGCGCGCGCGCCAGAGCGACTCGCTTTTTCTGCCCGCCACTCATCGCCGCCACCGGCTTTGAGGACTCATGCATTCCCAGCCGCGACAGAATGGTCTTCGCCTCACTCTCCAGATTCCATCCGTCAACGCGGTCCATCTCCTCAGAAAGGCGCGAGACTTTCTCCACCAACTCCTCGCTTTCTGGATTCTGGGCCAGCCGATCGCAGGCATCCTCGTATACCCGCACGACCTCGAAAGCCTCCGGCCCGCCGGTCAGCACCACCTCCAGAGCCGTCTTCGCCGAATCCAACTCGGGCTCCTGAGACAGATACTCGATACGGGCGTCGTTGGCCCGCGAGATTCGGCCGTCATCGGCCGTCTCCTCACCGACCAGTATCCGCAACAACGTCGACTTCCCCGAGCCATTGACCCCGATAAGGCCCACCCTATCGTCGCGAGACAACCCGAAGGTCACCTCCTCGAAGAGCGTTCGATCCCCATATGCTTTCGATAGGTTTTCGACCGACAATACGACCATCGACTCTTTTGTCCTGTGCTGAAAATCAAAACCTCTTGAACCGCAAAGGGCGCAAAGAAAACACAACTTGAACCGCAAAGGGCGCAAAGAAAACACAAAGGGGTGGGGACGGGGCGACTTCGACGGTCAATATTATGGCCAGGATCGGAGAGTGGCCATCAGGGGCGACGAGAGTAGTTCGCTGACAGGGCAATTAGATGCCACCAATCTCCTGGCTCCGGGCCCCGCGGCCAGCCTGGCTGCTATGTCAGCGTTCGGGGCCCGCGGCCAGCCTGGCCGCTATGTCAGCGTTCGGGCCCCGCGGCCAGCCTGGCCGCTATGTCAGCGTTCGGGGCCCGCGGCCAGCCTGGCCGCTATGTCAGCGTTCGGGGCCCGCGGCCAGCCTGGCCGCCTTTCGGACTACTAGAGATAAGCACTACCAATCTCCTTTTACGCCTTCTTCGCACACTTCGCGCACTTTGTGTCTTCTTTGCGCTCTTTGCGGTTCTACATCGCCCGCCGGTACTCGCCGCCGACCTCGTAGAGAGTATGCGAGATTTGTCCCAGGCTGGCGTAGCGCACTGTCGTCATCAATTCGGCGAAGATATTTCCGCCCTCCAATGCTACCTGGCGCAATCGCTCTAATGCGGCCTCGCTTTCGTCGGCGTTGCGCTCAATAAAGGTCTGAAGATTGTCGAGCTGGGTTTGTTTTTCATCGTCCGTAGAGCGAATCAATTCCAGCTCTTCTGGCGCGTTCTCTTCCTGTCCCTCCGGGGCAAGGAACGTATTGACGCCGATGACAGGCCTTTCTCCGGAGTGCTTTTTGCGCTCGTAGAGCATCGACTCTTCCTGAATTTTGCTGCGCTGATACTGGTTTTCCATTGCTCCCAGCACGCCTCCACGCCGACTCAGGCTCTCGAATTCCGTGAGCACCGCCTCCTCTACTAAATCGGTCAGCTCATCGACGATAAAGGCTCCCTGCTGGGGATTTTCATTCTTCGCCAATCCGAACTCGCGGTTGATGATGAGCTGAATCGCCATCGCCCGGCGCACACTCTCTTCGGTCGGTGTGGTGATCGCCTCGTCGAAGGCGTTGGTGTGCAGGCTATTGCAGTTGTCGAATAGCGCCAGCAATGCCTGCAAGGTGGTGCGTATATCGTTGAATTGAATCTCCTGAGCGTGCAGTGACCGACCGGAGGTCTGGATATGGTATTTCAGCCGCTGCGAACGTCTATTCGCCCCGTATTTCTCGCGCATCGCCACCGACCAGATCCGACGCGCCACCCTTCCCAGCACCGTGTACTCGGGATCCATTCCGTTGGAGAAAAAATACGACAGATTGGGAGCGAAGTCGTCGATATCCATCCCGCGGGACAGATAATATTCGACGTACGTAAATCCATTGGCCAACGTAAACGCCAATTGGCTTATCGGATTCGCCCCGGCCTCGGCAATATGATAGCCGCTAATTGAGACCGAGTAGTAATTTCGCACCTCTTTTTCGACGAAATATTGCTGAATATCGCCCATCATTTTGAGGGCGAATTCAGTGGAGAAAATGCAGGTATTCTGGGCCTGATCTTCTTTGAGAATATCGGCCTGCACCGTCCCGCGGACGCGCTGAAGTGTTCGATCGCGGATCTCGTCGAGCTCCTCCGGATCGGGCGCCCTGCCCTCTTCATCATGGAATTGATCGACCTGCTGGTCTATTGCGGCGTTTAAAAACATCGCCAGAATAATCGGCGCCGGTCCGTTGATGGTCTTCGACACGCTCGTATTGGGCGCACACAGGTCGAATCCGGCATATAGCCGCTTCATATCGTCCAGGGTACAGATACTGACCCCGGAATTGCCCACCTTGCCGTAGATGTCGGGGCGAAGCGCCGGGTCCTCTCCGTAGAGCGTGACCGAGTCGAACGCGGTACTCAGGCGATTGGCCGACTCTCCCTCACAGAGATAGTGAAATCGCTTATTGGTCCGGTCCGGAGTGCCCTCACCGGCGAACATTCGCTTCGGCTCTTCGTCGCGGCGCTTAAACGGAAATACGCCGGCCGTATAGGGAAAGCGACCCGGCACATTCTCCAGAAGCTGCCAGCGAACGATATCTCCCCAATCGCGAAACTTCGGCAGCGCCACGCGCGGGATCTTTGAGCCCGACAATGACCGCGTCACCAGCTCGAATTGCTTCGTCTTACCGCCGAGCTCCATCTCGAAGACGTCGCCGCTATAATCGTCCTGAAGTTCGTCCCAGGACTCCAATAACTCCGTTGGCTCATCGTCGAGTTCGTCCCACAACTCGTCTTGCATCTCCTCAAGCGCCGCTTGGTCATCGACCAATTCCATCGCCCCCTCGAGCTGATAGAGCTGACTGGCAATATCCGCCTGTTCCTCCACCCAACTCCGGTACTCCCGGCAGGACTCGGCAACCTCTGCGAGATAGCGCGCCCTCGAGCCGGGAATGATCGTATGGGCCCGCTCCGTCACCGGTCCGCTGGTCTCCCACCTGGAATCCTGGAGCTCCGCGCCGACCTCTTCAGCCAGTCGGTGGTATAGCGCGGTCACTCCCGTATCGTTGAATTGGCTGGCGATAGTGCCGAAGACCGGCAACTCATCATCCGTGATATCGTAGCCAATCTG
Organism: Myxococcales bacterium; assembly: GCA_007119175.1. Taxonomy (GTDB): domain Bacteria; phylum Myxococcota_A; class Bradymonadia; order Bradymonadales; family Bradymonadaceae; genus SLJM01. Next base: position 10,135 of record SKQC01000115.1, read on the forward strand.
GTGGTTGCGTCGCATCTGCTTGCGCACGGCCCTGAGCGCATCTTCGCTGCCCGATTTTTCGAATTTATTGATCACGACGAAATCGGCGTAATCGAGCATCCCGATTTTTTCGAGCTGGCTATGAGCTCCGAATTCGCTGGTCATCACGTAGATCGACTTATCGGAATGATCGACGATATCGGCGTCGCCCTGCCCGATGCCGCTGGTCTCGATAATCACCAGGTCGAAATCGGCGCATTGGCAGATGGCGATGGCGTCGTCCAACGCATCGGCGACCTCGCCTTTGCTCTGGCGGGTGGCCAGAGAGCGCATATAGACGCGTTCGTTGCCGATGGCGTTCATCCGAATGCGATCGCCGAGTAGCGCGCCACCGCTCTTTCTGCGCGACGGATCGACGCATAATAACGCCACTCGCTGCTGCGGAAAATCCAGAAGATAGCGCCGAATCACCTCGTCGGTAAGACTGCTCTTTCCGGCTCCGCCGGTCCCCGTAATCCCCACCACGGGCGCCGGCTCCACCGGCGTCACAAGCTCCAATTCATCTCGACGACCCAGTTCGGCCATCGTAATCGCCCGCGCCAAAGCATTTGGCTTTCCGGCGCGAATTTCCTCCGCCGACGCCTCGCCCACCTCGACTACCGGATCGTAATCCGTGCATTCCAACATATGGTTAATCATCCCCTGAAGGCCCATCTGGCGGCCGTCTTCGGGACTAAAGATCTTGTTGACCCCATAGGCCTCGAGCTCCTCTATTTCCCGGGCGACGATGACGCCACCGCCACCGCCGAAGACCTCGATATGCTCCGCCCCGCGCTCCTTGAGAAGGTCCACCATATATTTGAAATACTCGACGTGTCCGCCCTGATAGCTGGATACGGCGATGCCCTGTGCATCCTCCTCAATCGCCGCATCCACAATATCGGCCACCGAGCGGTTATGCCCTAAATGCACCACTTCGGCACCGCTGGCCTGCAGGATTCGCCGCATCACGTTGATCGCCGCATCATGGCCGTCAAATAAGCTGGCGGCGGTCACAAAGCGAACCGGATGTTCGGGATTATACTGCTCGGGCTTTTCGGGAGGCGATGGGGCAGCAGTCGCACTCATGGCAGCTCTCTATCTTTTGGGAAACTTCATCGGGGACGGATCTCTTCGGGCACTAAAGCAAAACGGCCCCGAACTGGCAAGCATTTCACCACACTCAGCGGTGCCTATCAGAAGCCACCGAACGGACCTCCAGGTATGACCCAAACCTCAAATGCTGGAGACGAGAAGCTCCGGATCGATCTCGACCTGCAATAAATTCTCGATGGCCATCAGAGTGCCCGTCACAGATGCAGGACAGGTGCCGCAGGCGCCCTCGTAGCGGATCATCAACTCATCGTCGACCAGGCCCATGATCTGCAATCCGCCGCCATCTCCCTGCAGAAACGGCAGGATATGCTCCTCCAACACTTCCTCGATCTGGGGAATCCGAGGATCGTCCATCCCCGGCCGCTCCTCTTCCTCGGCATCGAATCCGCCTCCGCCGCCGTTGACCTCGGCGCTCGCATCCTCGCGGCTCGCATCGCGGATCGGATCGGCGATCTCGCGCAATAATTCCGCCCAATCTGCACTGCCATCCTGAGTCACCGTGATCCACCGATCGGCAAAATACACCGATATCACGTGATCGAGAGAAAAGATCTCCTTGGCCAACGGAACCTGGGCGGCCGACTCTTCATCCTCAAAGGAATGCGTCATAAAGCCCATCGTGATCGGCTGATCGACCACAAACTTCATGGCATCCGGATTTGGGGTGGGCTCGATCTCTACAATTTTCATGGCTCGCTCCTCCAGCAACGACAACGGCTAACGCCGCGCAATACGCTATAAGACCCCATTCGGTCGACCCTGCGACTCACGGTGTATCTTCATTCCAGACGTCTTGCTCGCCCTCTGTCGAAATCTCGTCCTCACCCTCTAGCGCCGCGTGCAGTGCGTGAAATGGGAGCACCGCACATTTGACCCGCTGAGGCAATTGGCTGACCCCGTGAAAGACGGTCAGGTGACCCAATTCGTTATCTGATTTCGGATCGAGTTCGCCTGTAAGCATATGGCGGAACTGCTCGATCATCACTTCTGCCTCTTGAATGGTCTTGCCCTTGATGCGCACGCTCATCATCGATGCCGCGGCCTTCGAGATGGCGCAGCCCGTGCCGTCGAAGCCCACCTTTTCGATGGTGTCGTCGTCGCCGACCACGGCGTAGATCGTATAACTGTCGCCGCATAGCGGATTGTCGCCCACGGCGAGACAGGTCGCCCCTTCCAGCTTCCCGAAATTTCTCGGGTTGCGGTTGTGGTCGAGAATCACTTCCTGATACAGGGCACGCATATCAGTCATACGCCAAAGATCTCCTTGACCGAGTACAACCCGGCCACGAGCCGATCGATATCGGCTTCGTTATTATAAAACGCAAGCGAGGCCCGCGCTGTGGCGGGAATGCCGAGCCGATCCATGACCGGCTGTGCGCAGTGGTGGCCGGCGCGAATGGCGACCCCTTCGTTATCCAATATTGTGCCGATATCGTGGGGGTGAACACCGTCGATATCAAAAGAGACGACGCCCGCCTTCTCAGAAGCCGTACCGAAACATCGGATACCGCCCAGGGCCTTGAGTCGTTCCGTGGTCCTCGTCAACAGCTCTGCTTCTCGCTCCGCGATTCGCGACATCCCGATATGGTCGAGATAGTCGGCGGCCGCGCCCAGCCCGATCGCCGCGGCGATAGACGGGGTTCCGGCCTCAAATTTAAAGGGGATGTCGTTATAGGTCGTCCCCTCCCAGGTGACGCTCAAAATCATATCACCGCCGCCCTGAAAGGGCTGCATCTCCTCCAGCCAGCGCCGCTTCGCCCACAACACCCCGATCCCGGTTGGACCGCACATCTTGTGGCCCGAAAACACATAAAAATCGGCGCCCAATGCCTGCACGTTCACCGGCATATGAGGCACGGCTTGAGCCCCGTCGACGAGCACGGGGATCTCCTTTTTATGCGCCCGATCCGTGATCTCTTTGATCGGATTTATCGTCCCCAGGGCATTTGAGACGTGGTTAACGCACACCAATTTGACCGAGCTGTCGAGCATCTCATCGAAATCGTCGAGGATGAGCTCGCCGGCGTCGTTCATGGGGATCACTTCCAGATTCGCCCCCTTTTCCTCACAGAGAATCTGCCAGGGGACGATATTGGAGTGGTGCTCCAATGCAGATACGACGATCGTGTCGCCCTCGTCGACGAAGGGGCGCCCGTAACCATGGGCGACGAGATTGATCCCCTCCGTGGTTCCGCTGGTGAAGATACACTCCTTGCTGCTCGGCGCGTTAATAAAGCTCGCCACCTTCTCGCGGGCCTGATCGTAGGCATTGGTCGCCCGCTGGCTGAGGGTGTGAACTCCTCGGTGCACGTTGGAATGCTCGCCGGAGTGATACCACACCAGGCGGTCGATGACGTCCTGCGGCATCTGACTTGACGCCGCATTATCCAGATACGCCAGCGGATGCTCGCGAATCGTCTGCTGGAGTATTGGAAATTCCTTGCGGATCTCCTCCCAGCTTCTGTCACTACTGCGCACCGGCCGTTTTTCGCTCGTCGGCAGCTCCATATCGTGCCTCATTTAGTTCCTCGTCGTCTGCTCCATGAGAAGCCCTTCGAGCCGTGTTCGCAGGGAATCGACCTCGATATCCTCCAGGACCTCCGCGGCGAATGCGTACGTCAAAAGCGAGCGCGCCCGCTCCTCGTCCATCCCGCGAGTCATCAGGTAAAAAAGCTGGTCGTCCTGCAATTGCCCGACCGTCGCCCCGTGAGAGCAGACCACGTCGTCGGCGAAAATCTCCAACTGGGGCTTGGTATTGACCCGGGCCCGGCGGCTCAACAATAGATTCTGGTTGAGCTGATTGGAGTCGATTCGCTGAGCGTCCTCGCGAACAAAGATCTTCCCGTTGAAAATACTATGCGCCCGGTCGTCGACGATCACCTTCTGAAGCTGATAGCTCGTCGAGTCGGGCAGCGCGTGGTCGATCGCCGTATGGGTATCGGATACCTGTGTGCCGCCGATATAGACCAATCCGTCCAGCGTGCACTCGATGCTACTGCCATCGAAGCGCGCATAGGAGTCGTTCCGCGAAAATGCAGCGCCCAGATTGACCGCCGTGGCCTCGTAATTCGAATTGCTTTCGAGGGTGATGATATTGCGCGCTACGTGCTGAGCTTCTTTGGAGTCTCGCTGCACTTTGACGTGGCGAACCTCGGCATTTGCCCCCAGCGAAATCTCGTCGACCACATTGTGGAAATACTCGCCGTCCACCGATGTGGCGTATTCTTCGATCACCGTCACCTCGGCATTTTCGCCGGCGACGATGACATTTCGGGGATGAGCGGCAAAGCGCTCACCGGACCCGTCGGAGACGTACAAAAGATGAATCGGCACCTCCACGACCGTCTCGCGCGGCACCAAAATCACAGCGCCATCCTCAAAATTCGCCCCGTTGAGATTATAAAATAGGTCGTCCTCCCAGAAATCGGCGATGCCCACATGATCGCGCACCGCGTCCAGGTCGCCAGCCTCGCGCAATTCGCTCCAGCTCGTAACCCTTACGCCCTCGCCGAGTCCGTCGACATTTGACGCCGCCGGCTTAAACCGGCCGTTGGAAAATACCAATGTCGCCGCCTTCGCCTCCGGAATGGAGCGCTCTTTGACGAACGCCTCATCGGCCTCCGTCGCCGCCGCGCCCTCCGACAGATAAGTGGCGTTGTACAGGGACTTGAGGTTGAGAAATTTCCACTCCTCATCCTTCGGTCCCGGCACATCGAGCGTCACCAACCGCTGCAGAGCGTCTGTTCGCGACTCGCTCCACCATTGCGGCAGTCCGTCAGCGTCACGGGAATTGGAGTGATCGATAAATTGAGCGATAAACGGATGGCGAGCCATCGTCTCTTGTTTTTTCTCGGCCAAGCTCATCAGGCTGCCCCCTGCTCTTCGGTGACCCAGTCATAACCGTGCTCTTCGAGATCGATGGCGAGTTGCTTGTCGCCGGATTTAACGATCTGACCGTCGGTCATCACATGGACGTAGTCGGGCTTCACGTAGTCGAGAATCCGCTGATAATGCGTCACCAGAACCACGGCGTTGTCTTCGCCGGACAGCGAATTGATTCCGCCGGCCACCGTGCGCAACGCGTCGATATCGAGGCCGCTGTCGGTCTCGTCGAGCACTGCCAGCGTCGGCTCCAATACGGCCATCTGAAGAATCTCGTTTCGCTTTTTCTCGCCGCCCGAAAAATCGACATTTACGCTTCGATCCAAAAATTTCGGATCCATATCGACGATCTTCATCCGCTCTCGGATATGGTCGTCAAATTGGAGCGGGTCGAGCTCGTCTTTTCCCTGCGCTTTTCGGCGCTCGTTATACGCCTGGCGCATAAATTGGGCGTTGCTGACGCCGGGAATCTCCACCGGATATTGAAAGGCCAAAAACAGCCCCGCCCGAGCGCGCTCGTCGGTATCGAGCTCCGATAGATCGTCACCTTCGAAATGAAGCGAGCCCGAGGTCACCTCATAGGCCGGATGGCCGGCGAGCACCTTAGCGAGCGTGCTTTTGCCGCTGCCGTTTGGCCCCATAATCGCGTGGACCTCTCCGGCATTCACCTCGAGATTGACACCTTTTAAGATGGGTTCATCACCGGCACGTACGTGCAGATCTTTGACTTCAAGCAGCATGAATCGTTCCTTTGTTTGACTGATTTCTCTTGTGACTTTTAGATTTCTGGATCTCGATTAATCCGGCTCAGCCGACGCTTCCCTCGAGCTTGATGCCGAGCAATTTTCTCGCCTCAACGGCAAATTCCATCGGCAATTCGTGAAAGACGTCCTTGCAGAATCCGCTGATGATCATGGAGATGGCGTCTTCCTCGTCGATTCCGCGCTGCAGAAAATAAAACATCTGATCTTCGCCGATTCGCGACGTCGACGCCTCGTGCTCTACCTGTGCCGACGGATTGCGCACGTCGATATAGGGGAAGGTATGTGCCCCGCATCGGTCGCCGATGAGCATCGAGTCGCACTCCGAGTAATTCCTCGCCCCTTCGGCGCCGGGCATCATCTTCACCAGACCGCGGTAGCTATTCTGCGAAACCCCGGCGCTGATTCCTTTGGAGATGATCGTGCTCTTCGTATTCTCTCCGATATGCACCATCTTGGTGCCCGTATCGGCCTGCTGATGGTGGTTCGTCAGGGCCACCGAGTAGAACTCACCTACTGAATTGTCGCCCTTTAAGATGCACGATGGATATTTCCAGGTCACCGCCGAGCCGGTCTCGACCTGAGTCCAGGAGATTTTTGAGTTATCTCCCTCACACACGCCGCGCTTGGTGACAAAATTGTAGATTCCACCTTTGCCGTCTTCATCGCCGGCGTACCAATTTTGCACCGTCGAGTATTTGATCTCTGCATCTTCCAGAGCCACCAATTCCACGACCGCCGCGTGAAGCTGATTGGTGTCGAATTGCGGCGCCGTGCACCCCTCGAGATAGCTGACATACGAGCCCTCCTCGCAGACGATGAGAGTCCGCTCGAATTGCCCCGTATCCTGCGTGTTGATCCGGAAATACGTCGACAACTCCATCGGAGAGGTCACGCCCTTGGGCACGTACACAAATGAACCGTCGCTAAAGACCGCGGAATTGAGGGCAGCGTAGAAATTGTCGGTATAGGGAACCACGCTGCCCAGGTATTTCTCCACGATCTCCGGATACTCCTCGACCGCCTCGTTGACCGAGCAGAAGATAACCCCCGCCTCGGCGAGCTGCTTTTTGAAGGTCGTGGCCACGGAGACGCTGTCGAAGACGGCGTCGACGGCCACGTTCTGCAGCATCTTCTGTTCCTGCAGGGGGATTCCCAGCTTCTCATAGGTCTCCAAAATCGCCGGATCGACCTCGTCGAGGCTGTCTTTTTTCGGCTTCTCCTTCGGCGCCGAGTAGTAGATGATGTCGTCGAAATTGGGCTTATCGTAGCTGACGTTGGCCCAATCCGGCTCCTCCATCGTCTTCCAGTGCTCAAAGGCCTTGAGGCGGAAGTCGAGCAAAAATTGCGGCTCGTCCTTGATGGCCGAAATCTTGCGGATCGTCTCCTCGTCGATTCCGGGCTCAAAGGAGTCCATCTCGACGTCGGAGGTAAATCCAGCCTCGTAGGGCTGATCCAGGAAATTTTCGATATTGCTGCTCATGAGTTTCCTCTTCGATTGATTCGCTATTGCGTCGAAGCCAAATTCCGCTCGTGGCGCGGGAGATTCTCGGCAAGATGTCGGGCCACCACGGTGTTGTCGTTCATCAGCACCGCGAGGCTAATGCCGTCGAGAGTCTCGACGACGAAACGGGAGATATGGGCCCATACCGGGCGAATGCCGCAATTGCACCGATTGGCGCACTCGTCGAATTCGCCGGTATGCCGCTCGCAGATATCCTCGACCTCAAAGATGCCGCCGAGCACACGGATGGTATCCCCGACGGTGATCTCCTCAGGTGGGCCACTCAGGTAGTAGCCACCCTGGGCGCCTCGCCGCGATTCGACGAGTCCGCCCTTCGACAGCACCCGCAAAATCTTTTGCGTATAGGAGAGGGACAACCCCTCGAGCTCGGCAATTTCCGGAGCGGCAATCGCCTCTCCTTTTTCCTGCTCGGCGACCCGCAGCAGGCAGCGCAGGCCGTATTCTTCGAGGGCTGTGATCTTCATAATTCGCATCCTAAACAGGAAAACGATTGGGCGGAGTCGAGCACCGCGTCGTCGGGGTCGATAGCACACTGATTTGTAGACTTTCAAGGCCCAAACCGGCAAAAACGCACTTTATCGTGTGCTTTCCTCTCACGGTAATCCATACTTTTTTGTATGGTTTCGTCGTGCGCAGGTCAACATGCACACCAATAACCAAGAGACAAGGGCTAATCTTCCCGTCACCTCCGGCGAGTGTCGCCGCGCTGGTCTCTCAATCGCCGCTTGAACCGCGACCGGATTTGATTGCATAAGGATGCTCCTTTCAGCTCCCTGTTTTTTTGTCGTTTCCGAAAGGTTCGATCATGTCCAAACCCGCCGCCCAACCGCCCGACTGGAAGTCCTACTCCGTCGACGCGTTGGAAGAAGCCGTCCGCTACCACAATCGAAAATACTGGATCGACAACGATCCCGAGATCTCGGATCCCGAATTCGATCGCCTCGTAGAAGTGCTGACCGAAAAAGATCCCGACAACCCGGTGCTCGACGCCGTGGGGCCGGCCGGGACCGATGCCGAGGCATTCGACACAGAGACCGAAAAGCTCGAGCACGACCCACCGATGCTGTCGCTCAATAAATGCTACGACGAGCAAACGCTTCTAAAGTGGTACGACAAATTCGACGGCCCCGCCCTGGCGACCCCAAAGATCGACGGCGTCGCCGCCATGTTGCGCTACGACACCCACGGTGAGCTAGAGGTCGCCGCCACACGAGGCACCGGTGATGTCGGCGAGGTAATGACACAACAGGCGCGCCACGTCGACGATATCCCGTCATCCATCGACGACGGCGATATTGAAGTCCGAGGTGAAGCAGTGATTCCGGTCGCCGTCTTTCAGGAGCAATTCAAAAACGAATATGCCAATCCACGCAATCTCACGGCGGGGGCGCTCAAACAAAAAGACCCCGAGAAAACCGCCAGTTACGGCGTCTGTTTTTTCGCCTTTGATATCCTGGGTCCGCGCCTGGAGACAGAAGAAGAAAAGATGCAACGCCTGAAAAGTCTGGGCTTTTCGGTCCCCGACTTCGAGGTCGTGGAGCGCGACGACGGCCAGGCCTATTACGACGCCGTCACCGAGCGCCGCGCCGAGCTGCGATTTGAGACCGACGGCGTCGTCTACAAGGCCAATCGCGTCGACGAGCAAGAGCGCATGGGCCACACCGCCCATCATCCGCGCTACGCGCTGGCCTATAAATTCGCCGGCGACTCCGGGGAGAGTGTCCTGCGCGATGTGCTGTGGAGCATCTCTCGCACCGGCGCCATCAACCCCGTAGGCATCGTCGACCCCGTCGAACTCTCCGGCGCCACGGTCACCAGGGTCAGCCTTCACAATCTGGCCATCATGGAACAGCTCGGCGGCGACCGGGGCCTCACCATCGGCGCCCGAGTGATGATGCAGCGACGCGGCGGCGTCATCCCTAATCTGGAAAGAGTCATCGCGCACGGCGACGAACCCGTCGAGCCACCGTCGACGTGCCCCGAATGTGGCGCCAAAACGCGGCGCGAAAACGACGTCTTGGTCGCCGACCACCTCGCCGACTGTCAGAGCACCCGTCTGCAGCAATTGCGACACTTCGTCACCGAACTCGGCATCAAGGGCTTTGGTCCCAAACTTCTGGAGCAGCTATACGAGCAGGAGATCGTCACCTCTCCGCCGGACTTCTTTACTCTCACCGTCGAAGACATGCTCCCCCTGGAACGGGTCGGCCGAAAGCTTGCCGAAAAACAAGTCCACCGGATCTCCCGCGCTCAAAAGACGTCGGCCGATCGATTCTTGCGCGCTCTTGGAATCGATGAACTCAGCCACCATGTCTCCAAACTGCTGGTCCGAGAATTCCCCTCGCTCAATGCGATTCGCGAGGCCGAGCCTGAGCAATTGGTCGAGCTTCACACCATCGGCGAAGTCATCGCCGACACTGTCACCTCTGGGCTCGACGAAAAAAGCGAACTCATCGACGATCTGCTCGAGCATATGGAGCTCGAATTTCCCGAAGATGGAGAAGACGAGCCGGAAATCGCCGGCTCTCCGCTGGCCGGAAAAGCCGTGTTATTCACCGGAAAAATGGAGTCCATGACCCGTTCACAGGCAAAAAAAGAGATCGAAAAGCGCGGTGGTCGGACTCCATCGTCGGTCATTCGGGATCTCGATTTTTTGGTCATGGGTGACGCCGATATGGAGCGATTCGAAGCTGGCTGGCGCTCGAGCAAATTAAAAAAAGCAGAGCGTTATAATAGCGACGGATCGGAGATCAATATCATCGGCGAATCCACGTTTTTATCGATGCTTGAGGAGTCGCGCTCTCAGCAATCACTGTTTGAGAGCTAATCGAGAAATACCTGCATGCCCGTAGCGGTTATTGCAATATAACCCGGCAACTTTCTACTCCGTACCCCGACCTTTCTTGGCACTTCCACGGCAACGACAGTTCTGTTACGCTTCTGTCACGATCTTTTCATAAGTTATTCTGAGTGCTCCTGATTGGCCCGCGAATGATGACGAACCCGTCATCGATTCCATGGAATGCACTCTCACCTCTCCGCGTGTCAGTAGTTATGAACGCAGACAGCCAACGCCCTGCAAAGGGCACATTTCTCGTCATTGACGACGAGCCGGATATCCTCGATGCAATCGAGCGCCTCTTCCGAAAAGACTACGACGTCTTGACGGCGCGCTCCGTTGAAGCTGCGCAAGAGATAGTCGAGCGATACGATGTCGAAGTGGTGATGACCGACCAGCGAATGCCCAAGATGTCGGGCATCGAATTTCTCGCCGAATTGCGCAAAAGCCATCCCCATATCGTTCGTGTCTTATTTACCGGATATTCCAATATCAGCGACGTCATCGACGCCATCAATGACGGTCATGTCTATCGATATATCAGCAAACCCTGGAAGCCCGTTGAGCTTCGCTTATTTGTTGCTCAGGCCTTTGAATATCACCGCACCCAACAGGAACGCAGACAACTGCTCAAGCAGCTCCAGTCGGCCAATGAGAAGCTCGAGCGCCAGAATAAGATGCTCAGCTCGGCAAATGAAGAACTAAAGCTCGTCGACCGCGTCAAAAATGTATTTATGGAGGTCGTCAGTCACGAATTAAATACCCCGATTGCCATCGTCTTCGGCTATACCTTTTTGCTGCGCAAAGAACTGGGCGAGGACCTCTCGTCGGTGGCCGCTAAAGCCCTGGCTGGAATCGACTCCAGCGCCATTCGACTCAAGAATATCTCGAACCGAATCTTCAAGATGCTCGAGGAAGATGGCGCGGGCATGGCCCTGGATCTGGAGTGGATCGACGTCGAAAAATTTGTGGAATCCCTGCGCGATCAGATCGATCCCTTTTTGGAAAAACGAAATCAGACCCTGCAGGTCGACATCGATTCCGAGGCCCAGCGAATTCTGGCCGACGAGGACAAGCTCAATGATATGTGTTTGAACCTCTTGATGAACGCCATCAAATTTTCCTACGACGATCAGGCTATCACCCTCGACATCACAAAAGATGATGACGACCTGGTCTCAATCTGCGTGCGCGACTGCGGTGTGGGGATTGCCGATGAGGACGTCTCGCAGATCTTCGACGTCTTTTTCAGCACTTTCAACAGCGGACACCATTCGTCGGGCCGCTTCGAGTTTAATAAACGCGGAATTGGCCTCGGCCTCGCCGTCGCCAAGCGATTTGCCGAAATGCACGGCGGTCAAATCGAGGTCGACAGCCAGGAGGGGCAGGGCTCACATTTTACGATCAAATTGCCGATCCGCCCCGAACAACCCGGCGTCTCGGCAATTGCACAGCGATCCTCTCCTCAGCATGTCACTCATTAGGCGCCGTTCGGTGGCCATCGAAACTCCGAATGCGCTCGCCTAGCAGCGCCTTTCGGCGGTGCCCATCGGGTAATTTCTCCCACGCCCGGCGCGCCTGTTCATAGCGCCCGGCCTGTATCCAAAACGCGACGATATCCGCCGGATCGACCTCGCCCTCCTCGGCGCGCAGTCGCTCTACTACAGCCCGGTGTGGAGATTCTTCGTGTAGCCGTCCCGAAAGCCCCTCGGCTTCTTCGTCGTGACGACTAAAGACAAATAGGTCCGTCGGAAAAAGCTGTCCCTCTACAACAATCTCAACGCCCCGGTGTTCAGCGAGTGATCTTATCTCTTTTTCCGAGGCGCCCTTCAGGCACGGCTCCAGGCGAAGTAGCGGATTGCTGTCCAGCACTTCTCTGTTGAGAACGACAAGTGCCCAGCCCTTGCAGCCCAACTCCTCGAGGCGATCGATGAGTCTGCCAAGGGCGTCGAACCGCCGTCGCGCGTCGAGTCGCTCGCTGCCGTCTACCAGGGTTCCAATCGCCACAGCCCAGTCGAAGGGGCCTCGCTCATCGATGCTCTCCTCGAAAATATCGCCGCGATAAAAATAGTCGGCGCCCAGCGTCGACTGTGCCACCTCTACGGCATGGGCGAGTTTGTCGATGCCCAGATAGTCCCCCTTGCGCCGGGCGCCCAGATAGTCGAGGAACCGGCCTGTGCCACAGCCCAGATCGACGACGGAATCTCCCTCCTCAATATCGAGGCCACATCGGACGACCTCAAACCGCAGCCACTGCTCGAGGCGATGGCGCCAGCCGTCCTTTCGCGCCAATTCGGCGCATTGCGCCAACTCGGCATAATAATCGCTCATGTCTCCGATTCCGCTTCCAGCGTATAGCGAATCGAATTGCTCTGCCGCTGGGCGAGTCGACGCGTCGCATCGGCCAGATCGCTTTTGTCGGCCTCGTCGGCGAGCCTCGTCGCCAGGGCCATCGCTCGCGTCACCATGGGCGCCACGGCGCCCGTATCATCGAGTTCGCGCTCCAGCTTTTGTGCCGACTCTTTCCACCCATCCCAATCCGCCAGCCCCGCCCGGGCCGCCAGGTGGCCCGCACCGGCTTTGGCCTTCATCGCCTTTTGCCCGACCTCCTCGAAGGCATCGACCAGGTAGGCAAAGAGCTCTTCAGCGTCCCCAAACTTCGCCTCCTGAAGCAAAATCATTCCCAGGTTCAGGCGTACAAAATACTCCTTTGTCGATCCGATAGCCCGGTACAAGCGCAGAGCCTCCCGGGCGAACTCCTCGGCCGTCTCCAGGTTATTCTGAAGCCGGCTCAACTCGGCAAGATCGTTGAGGCAATCGGCGATGCCGGACACGTTCTCGAACTCGCGAAAACGCTTCAACGCCTGCTGCGACGCCTCGTAAGCGTCTTTGAACCTTCCACTTCGCCGAAGAGCATCGCCCAGGGCGTTATAAGATCGCGCCTCGCCGAAGCGATCGCCCAGTTCAGTAAAGATCTTGCGCGCTTCGTCGAAGTGCTGTCGGGCGAGCTCGAAATCGCCGCGGGCTTCTTTGACTCGTCCCAGCTCCAGCAAGCTCTGAGCGAGCTGCGCCGGCTCGCCATCGGCAAAATAATCGCGCACATGGTGAAGTGACTCTTCCGCACGATCGAATTCTCCCAGGAATCGATGGGCCACACCGGCCCACAATTGAGCCCGTGCGGCCAGGTCGTCGGCCCCTGCCGAGGCTGCCTGGCTGCGGGTCTTCTCCGAGAGTTCGGCACACCGGCGGTAATCGCCGCGCGACACGGCCACTCGCGCCCGCTCGACATCATTGGCCAACGCCCACCGCTGATCGTCATCGGAGACAACACCGCGCCAATCGATCAGATTTTGCGCGTGCTCATAATCGCTGCGCCTAATTGCCGCGTGGATCGCAGTATTGAGCGGCTCCAATGCCTTCTCCGGTCTATCGGCCTCGATCCAATACCAGGCGATCCGCTCGCTAATATTGGCCTCATCGCCGCGATACAGCTCTTCGAGCGTTCGCGCGCAACAGGCGTTCCACTTCGCCCAGCGCTGAGCCTCCCGGGCGCCCCGCTCGAGACTCTCGCGCAATAATCCGTGGGCAAAACGCCACCCGTTGTCCATTGCCTTCGCCAGATCTTCGTCGACCAACCGGTCGACCAGTCCCGCGACCTCTTCCAGCTCGGCCTCCTCACGAGCATGCTTCCACTCATCGCGCTCGACCTCCTGACCCAATACGGCGGCGATCTCGAGATGACCGAGGACATCGTCGGGCTGATTGTCGAGAAATCCCTCGATTCGTTCGTCCCACAAGGCGTGAAGATCGTCGGGAATCGTGGCGTCCGCTCCCGGGCGAAGCTCAAACCCATCGTCGCCCATCTGCAATTTACCGCGAGCCACCCAGTCCTCGACGAGCTGCACTGCAAAAAGTGGTATCCCTTCGCTTCGCTGCAATAAGTCCTGAGCCAGGCCCTCATTGAGACGAAGCAGATTGCGCACCAGATCTTCGATATCTGTGCGCTCCAGCGGTTGAAGCGTCCAGCGCTCGGCATCGCTCATATCGAAGAGTGCTTCCAGTGCCCCGGACTCATCGTCGCGCTCTCGCAAGACTTCCGCCCGCGCTGTCATGGCGATCAATATCGGCGCCGGATCGCTTCGTTGCTGGCGCTCGACATATTGGGCAAACCCGATCGCCTCCAGTCCCCATTGAACATCGTCGAGCCACACCACCAGCGGACGTCGGCGGGCCACGAGTGACAGATAGCGATAGATAATCGCAAATCGCTCTGCGCGGCTCATATAGTTGCCGGAGGCGGCCTCCGTACCGTCGCCCTGCTCCTTCAACAGCCCTAGCAGCGCGCCGAGGTCAAATTCCGCGGCGACTCCCTCTGCCTTCAACCACTTCGCCAGATGATGTCGACGCTTATCCTCTTTGAGCCGTGCGCAGCGCAAAAAGCGCTCCATCATCGGAACCAGCCCATCCACCGGACCTAAAACAGGACTGTGATAAGCCGTCAACTGGCGGGCTGCGCCGAGCTCTCGCGCTCGTTCGCCCAGCCATTGTACGAGCTGCGATTTACCGGTTCCCGCAGAGCCCTCGACCAGAAAACACCTGGCCCGCCCCTGCTGGTGGACATCGCGGAGCATCTGCCACATCCAGTCGCGTTCATCGTCGCGATCGACGAGCGGAATGGCGCGTAGACCGAAAAGACCGAGGCTTATCCCCATCAACTCATTGGAGATCGCGCCCTCTCTGGAACATCGCCAGCTAACCGGCACCGGCGGCGCTTCGATCGCCGCCGGTGCCCCTGCCCCGCCCTGTCCGACGGCGCCGGGTGGTCCACTGCGATAGCGAACCGTCGACGTCGAATGTCCGGTCTTTATCTCCGGCACGACCTGTGTAGCCGCCTGACTTCCAGCGCCCACAATCTCTGTGGCCGGCGCTTCATCCGGCGGATTAAACAGCACCCCGAATCTCTGGGCATTGTCCAGGGCCGGAAGCTGAGCCAGCGCATAGGCAGCATCGGCGGCGTGCGCAAATCGATTGGCCCGGTCTTTGGCGAGCATCGTGCGAACCCACCGCTCTGTTTGATCCGGAACCTCAAACCGCGGCTCCAATGCCGGAATCGGGTCCTCGATATGGGCCTGGCCAATTGCCGAGACCGTCTCCGCATGAAATGGCCATTTATTGCAGATCAGCTCGTAGGCCATACACCCCAGCCCGTAGATATCGGTCCACGGGCCGTATTCGCGCCACAACCCGCGAAGTTGCTCCGGCGCCATATACTGCGGGGTGCCCCAGGCAGTTTCTACCTTTCCCGAGTCGTCGAAGCGATTCGCCGCATGAGCCAGGCCGAAATCGGTGAGTTTGACGTCCCAGTCGGGTCCACAGCCGACGAGAATATTCTCCGGCTTCAAGTCCCGATGAATGACGTTCCGGGCGTGCGCATGGGCCAGCGCGTCCAGAATTACCAGCAGCAATTCGCGCACATCGGGCCATTTTAACTCGTCGAAATAATCGAGCACCGATCCACCACTGGCGTACTCCATGACCAGATAGGGCGAACCGGCCACCACGTCATCTCCGGCTTCTCCCTGAGCTGTCCTTTCGACGGTTCCGAAATCTAAAATGGTGACGATATTGCGATGGTCGAGGGCCGCCACAGAGCGGATTTCCTCTTCGAATGCCTCGCGAAATTCGGGATCGTCCATCACGTCACTGCGTGTGACCTTGATGGCCACGTCCACACCGGTTGCGCCATGTCTGCCGTGCCACACCGTGCCCATTCCACCCTCGCCGAGGGGGCTGAGCAGCTCGAATTCTCCAATCATAACGACACCTATCTCTTTCGAAATACAGCCTGAATCGGCACCCCTTCAAAGCCATATGCCTCGCGCAATTGATTGACCAGGTATTTGCGATACGACGGCGCCACGGCTTTCGGGGCGTTGACGGAGAACATAAATGACGGCGGCCGCGTCCCCACCTGAGTCGCATAATAAAATCTGGGGCGCTTATTTTTATGGACCGGCGGCGAATGACGCGCCACGGCCTGCTCCAGAAATTTATTGACCTCCGAGGTCTGAATTCGCCGCGTATATTGCTCAAAGACCGTGTCGACCAACTTGAATATCTGGCTCACTCTTTTTCCGGTCAATGCGGAGACAAAGATCACGGGGGCGTATTGCACAAATTGCAGATCCTGGCGCAGAAAAGTGGCGAATTCACCGGCCGTATCGCCGGTTTTGTCGATCAAATCCCACTTATTGACCACCAATACGCAACCTCTTCCCCGATTTTGTACCACGGAGGCGATCTTTTTGTCCTGTCGGGACAACTCGCTTGTGGCGTCCAATACCAGGACGGCCACATCGGCGCGGTCAATACTGCGGATGGCGTGAACCACCGAATACTCCTCGAGGGCCTCCGTGATATTGCTCTTTTTGCGCAACCCGGCGGTATCCATCACCAGATACTCGTGGCCTCCGACCTCCACGCGGGTATCGATGGCGTCGCGGGTGGTGCCGGCGACCTCGCTGGTCAGCAATCGATCTTCACCCAGGACGGCATTGATCAGGCTCGATTTTCCGACATTTGGTTTGCCCACCACGGCGATGCGGGCAAAGAGCTCCTCCGCAAGCTCCTCTTCCTCCGGAGCGGCCTCGGTGACGTCGTCCATCAACTCCTCGACGCCCATCCCGTGCTCGGCGCTGACCGGGTACAACTCGTGGCCCAGCTCGTAGAAATCCAGGAGCATCTCCTCCTGATCGGTCCATTTGTCGACCTTGTTGACCACCCCGAAGACGGGCTTGTCGCTGCGGCGGAGCATCGTGCTGATCTCTTCGTCGGCCGCCGTCGGCCCCGCCCGCCCGTCGACGACGAATAAGATGACGTCCGCCTCGTCGAGGGCCAGCTGCGCCTGGGTGCGCATCTGCTTTAAGATCGGATCGTCTGATTTGGGGACAAATCCCCCGGTATCGACCAGCGTATAGGATCGATCATGCCAGGTTCCGTCGCCGTATTGGCGATCCCGGGTCACCCCTTCGGTGTCGTGGACGATGGCCGACGGCGCGTCGGTGAGTCGATTAAAAAGCCGGCTCTTCCCCACGTTTGGACGGCCCACAATAGCGATAATAAAGCTCATTTTTTCTTCCTGTCGTTCGTCGCTGAATGCTGGATTATTCGTAGTCAAAACGCCGCAAAAACCGGGGATCTTCACTCCAGCCCGGCTCCACGCGAACACGTGTCTCCAGATAGACCTGTTTTCCAAAGAAATTCTCCAGATCGCCTCGCGCTGCCTTGCCGATGGCTTTAATACGTCTACCACCTTTGCCGATGAGAATCCCCTTCTGGCCCTCGCGCTCCACATGAATAACCACTGATATTTCGACGAGGTCGCGGCGATCGTCGTCGCGAAATGTCTCCACCTCCACGGCCACCCCGTAGGGCACTTCATCGCGGGTCTGGGCCATGACTTTTTCGCGGACATATTCGGCGGCGATAAAGCGCTCCGCCCGATCGGTGAGCATTTCCTCGGGAAATAACATCCCCTGCTCCGGCAGATGGTCGAGCAATACGCCGACCAGGGTATCCTGATTTTCGCCGGTCAACGCACTGACGGGCACCACGTCGTGATAATCACTGGCCTCGGTCAGGGTTTCAATAAGCGGCAATAAATCCAATTTGCTCTTTACCAGGTCGATTTTATTGACCACCAGCACGCCTTCCACGCCCCGGTCGTCGAGGCGATCCATGACGAATTTTTCCTCCGGTGGGAGCTCGGCACGACCGCTTCGCTTCTGCCAGTCGACGATTTTTGCGGCGTCGACAATATGGCATACTAGATCGACCTCCTCGAGACTGCGCAATGCCTTGTCGGTCATCGCCCGGTTGAGTCGCCGCTTCGAGCGGTGAATCCCCGGGGTATCGACAAAGCAGATCTGTCCCTTTTCAGGAAAAGTCTGCACCCCTAAGATTCGATTTCGCGTCGTCTGTGGCTTCGGCGTCGTGATCGCCACCTTGACTTCGAGGATGCCGTTCATCAACGTCGACTTTCCCACGTTGGGCTGGCCCACAAGGGCGACGAAGCCCGACGATAATTGCGGCGGTTGTGTGGACTCGGACATGTCTCGTTCCTTCTGGATCCGAAAAAGGTGTGGTTCGCTGTGGTGGATGGTGCTGTGTATCGTATTGACCTCGTTCTGCGTCGGTTGTGACGACTCACGAGAGGCCGAAACGGCGCTGTTTGAAGCTGCTGAGGACGACTACCGCGCCGGAAATTACACCGAGGCCCAATTGGGGTATCAGAAATTTCTGGAGCGCTACCCCCAGAGTCCGCTCGCCTCGACTGTGGAGACCCGGGTTCGCAATATCAGCCGCGAGGTCTCATCGGTCATGGAAACCACCGATTCACCGCGCCCCTCGTATCACGGTTTCGACGGCGAACAAAGCTCGTCACTGCCTGCCACGGACACGATCGAGGAGCCCGAGAAATTCCCGCCACCGACGACGGACGACGACGTCGAATAGCAAGCCTTCGGCGGGCGCAAATCTGCTGTATTTCGAGGATATTTGATGACGCAATTCGGCTCCATCCTGCGGCTTCGCCGCCGCCTGGTGAATAACCGCCTCGCCGAATTGTCGCCGAGACGCCGAACGTCGATGCTTTTTCTGCTCGTCGGCGGCGCCATTGCTCTGCTCATCGGCGGTCATCTGGCAGCTCCGATCCTGATGGAGCCCCCGGTCGATCTGGCCACGCCGAGGGGGCTAAGCCCCGATGACTTGCCGGCCGGTGCGGCGGCTCTGGAAGCGGCGTTCTGGCTGTCCGCGCTTTTGGCCTCGGTGCTCAATTTCCGGGTGCTGGAGCTACTCTTTCGTCGTCCCGACATCGTCGCCCTTCAGACCCTCCCCATCGAGCCGGGAGCGCTATTTTTAGACCGGTTTTTCGCCGCCTGTACGGAAGCGCTGGTCGCCGCCGCCGCGGCATCGATCTTCTTTTTGCCACTGTGGTGGCACGGTGGCGGCGCGGTGGCCCTCGCAAGCTTCGCCATGCTCTTCGGCGCTCTGCTCTTTGGCGCCGCGATATCGCTGGCCGTCATGCTCTGGGCCACCGCCCAGATGATCCCTCGAAATAACGAGAAGGACTCCGGCGGCGGCTCCTACACCGATGCCTACGGCGGTCCGGGCCAATTGCTATTATACGCCCCGGCCATTGCCCTCGCCGGTGTCGTCATCGTCGCATTATTCTGGAAATTGCTGCTCGGCGAGCCATTGAGGCTGGGATATTTCAGTGAGCCCTTCTGGATTGGAACCGGCATCATTTGCGCCATCAGCCTTGGTTGTATTGCCATGGCCTACCGCAGCTTCGTGGCCGATTATTACGCCATGGCGCCGCGATTTCACGAGACCGATGCCGCCGACTTCGCCGCTGTCGCCGACTACCAGAGCTCCTCATTTGACACGGCGCGCCTGTGGGAGTGGGGCCTGGGTGAGCACACCGGGCGCGTCTATCGGGCCCTCGCCATCGACGACGATCGCCGCTTTGCCGGCGGGCGCGTCGGATATGCCGTAGTCCTGATTCTGGCGATCGTCGGGTTGGCCATGGTGGAAGTGGCGGCCATGCCCTCATGGGCGGCTGCCATGGTGCCGGCGACACTGGCCGCCGCCATCGTCAATCCCTGGTATCGCCTCTCGGCGCGGGCCCGCCTGCTCGACACGCCGATGGGCCTTCCCGTCTCCACGAGAAGTCGCCACATCGCCGCCGGACGGGCGGCGATCCGCGAATTTTGCTTCGTGGGAATCCCCTACGCCATCGCCGCTGCCGTCATCCTTGGCAATTTCCGCGGCCTCGGCATTGAGGGCCTGCTCATCGGCATCACAGCCCTGGTCAGCGGATTCGGTATCGCCGGCGGCGTCGCCCTGGCCCGCCTGGCGGGCATAAAAACGCCGGCATTGCGCTGGCTGCCAGTCGTCTTATTGGTCGCCCTCACCACGGGCGCCATCCTCTCGCTAAACGCCGCCATCGGCGCCTGCATCGCCATCTTTATCGCTTCACTGCTCCTGAGGAGTCCCCGTGACGACCACTGATTCCGTTCTCCATATCGACCAATTGACGAAGAGCTATCGGCGACTGGTCGCCGTCGACGATCTCAGTCTGACCATCGAGGCCGGCGAATTCGTCGGGCTGATCGGTCCCAACGGCGCCGGCAAATCGACGACGATGGGCTGTATCGCCGGCACGGTGGCCGCCGACGAGGGAGAGGTCTGCATCGATGGCGTCGAGGTCACCGGCGAGCCCGTCGACGCCCGGCGCCGATTGGGCTTTGTTCCCCAGCATCTGACCTTATTGGATTATCTGACCGGCCTGGAATACCTCCAATTCGTCGCCGATCTGCGCGAGCTCGACGAGGACCGAAAAGCCGGCGATATCGATGAGTTGATGGCCATCACCGAGCTCGACGACCACCGCGATACCATCATCAAAGAGTACTCGGGAGGAATGATCCGAAAACTGGCTCTCGCCGCCGCTCTCGTCGGCTCTCCTCGCCTGCTGGTGCTCGACGAGTCCTTCGTCGGCCTCGATCCGGAATCCACCCACCGACTGCGCACAAGGCTTGAGGAGCACTGCGATGACGGCGGTGCGATCCTCCTATCGAGTCATATCCTCGATATGCTCGAGCCCCTCTGCGACCGCTTTATTTTCCTCAACGAGGGAAAATTGGTCCGCGATCTGGCAAGTGCCGAATTCGACGAGATGAAAGACGGCGGCGAGGTTAAAAACCTCACCGATCTCTATCTGGAGATCACAGGCAAAAAAAAGACGCTGAAGAGTTGATCCAGCGCCACCGTCTCAGGGCACGGAGATCTCGACGATCTGGCCGCCTCGCTCCACGACAGCTAGATGATCGCCGCCGTCGCGGCGAACAAAGAGCAGTGAATCGCCGCGCTGTACGCCGGCATCGGCCGCCGCACTACCTGACCTGGGCAAATCGATGAGCAATCGCCGCCCGTCCTCGACGAGTTCCACATCCAGCGCAGCTTCGATATCGTCGATCCACGGGATTCGATCCCTGGCGCCGGTTCGAGATAAAAGCTCGCCGTCTAAAGTGACGATAAAATCATCGCCCTCATCAACTGCGCTCAGCGCCTTTATTCCCTCGCCCCAGCCGGCGTGAGTGGCCACAATCTCCACCGGCACCCCGGCCGGGACCGTCAGATGCTCAGCCGTATTTCCTCGGCTTCGCCCCGTGTCGACCCGTGAGCCGCCAGCCCAGGCCTCAATCCAGGCCCCTTCGATTCCGCTTCCCCGGTCACCGGCGACATAGACCTCGATGGACACCATCTGTGGTGCCGGTTCCGCCGTCGCCTCCTCCTCGCCGGATCCTGGCGACTGCTCATCGGATTGATCTGATGCTGAAGCTGCACTTCGAGCACCACCGGAGCCGGTCGCTGCACCGCTCTGTGATGAGCCCGTGGACCTGCCTGACGAAGCGCCGCCACTGCGGGCCAGCTCCTGTACCGGTGGCCCCCGCCAGGAATGGGGCAAGCGCAGCCCGGACCCGTCGTCCATGGTGACCGTCATCGTCCCACCCAATCGCTCCGAATGCTCGACGTTGACCGTGGTCCGCGCATACCCCTGTGCGTCGAGGGTCAGATAATACGATCCTCTTGGAATGGCGCGAAACCGGGCCCGACCGTCTTCGCGGGTGGTATAATTGAGATGAACGAGCCCCACACTATCGCGGGCAAGGCGCAGATAAGCGCCCTCGATGGGATTTCCATCACCGTCGACGACCTCCACTTCAATCGCCGATGCCGGCTGCATCGGAACCTGCGTCGCCTCGCCTGCGGAGACCTCTGTTTCGGGACCGCGCACCAGCCCCCAGAATCCAGACGATTCACTTTCTTCATCACCCGGCGATCGCGCCACAACCTCGTACATCTGCAGTGGACGGCCGTCGAGCATCGACGTAGCCGCCGCCGGGAATGCTAGATATCCCGCAGAATCGGTCTCTTCCGTAGTATGGGGCCACATTCCCGGCGAATTTAACACCACCTGCGATTGAGTCGTCTCCTCGTTGTGACCCAGAAATTGGATCCAGATCGCGTCGCCTTTCGGCAGCTCCACATCCGGTGGCTCGTCGACACCGTCGTCGTCGCGGTCGGCGACAAAGGGATTGAACCGATAGACCTCGCCGTCGGCCTCGGGTTCCGAAGAAGTCCCGAAAAAATCGGTCGTCGCAAAGGTCATCACCAATACGGCCACCGAGGCCACCCCGCCGATGGCAGTCATCCAGCCTTTCCAACCCTTTTTCACTGCTTTGATTCCCGGTCCCATAAAAGGACAGCCTGAGTTCCACGAGGTGAAACATCGGCAGACCGGCGCTTTCTTCCACCGCCGTCGTCGTCGCGGCGCTGGCGATCCCCGGGTTCAGCCGAAGGTCGGGCTCCGACTGTATCGAATGCCACAATTTGAAAAAGCCGTGTCTCAGATTCGAAATCGGCGAAGGATCTGTTCCGACATATTCTGCAGTGTCGACTCATCCTGAAGCTGGTCGAGCCAGCCGCCGCATTTCATCGCCCCGTCACCGGCCTGCAACAACCGCGATCCGCCGCGCTCGCCACAGCGATCGAGATGGCTTCGCACCAGACCGTGATCGAAACACCGCTCCAGAAAATCGACGCTCCCCGCCGCCCCATGCCACAGGCGCACACAGGCGTCGACGAACTCCTCGGCATAGGCCCTGCTCCCCAGATAACCGGGCGTACACGCCTTCTGGGAGCTGTAGCGGTCCAACAATAAGGTGGCAATATGAATATTGGCCACGAAGGCCCGAATCAGCGTGTAGGCCGCCCTATCGAGCTGATTATTTTCGTAATAGGCGAGGCCCAGATTGTAGAGCACAGCCGGCTCCACCGGGACGCGCTCATACCATTCGATGGCCTCCTCGATATCGCCACGCAGATGCAAGACCTCGCCGGCCAGGTATCGGCAACCGACGTACTCGCCTGAAAAATGCCTGCCGAGCCACTGAAAATACTCCAGCGCCTTATCCAATCTGCCCAGTCGATATAACGCGAGTGCCCGCCCCTCGACGGCGCGCAGCGCCGGATCGCCGTCACCATCGACGCAATCTACGTCCAGTTCATCGCCGAAAACCGCCTGTACGGCCCGATGATAGCCCATCTCCGCCGCGCGCAGATCTCCCTGTTCCCAGGCGACGAGCCCCAGATAATTCAAAAATTCGAAATCATCGGGAAACATGGACACCGCATCTTCCAATATCCCGCGCGCCACATCGTGGTCGCCGGCCGAGATCGCCTCCAGACTGCGGTGCAAAAAGATCTCCCGATCATCTTGCTCCTCCGGTTTTGCGGCCTCCGCCTCCAGAACCCGATCGGCCTCGAGCCGCAATTGCTTTAAGAGATCGCGCACTCTATCCCGCGACTCCGGTCGAAAGTCACTCAGGCCCTCAACATTTCCGAGAACACGACTCGCATCACCTAACAGCTCAAGCAGCACTTTCATAAACCTTCCAGTAATTCTTTAGGAAATTGCAGCGCCCGGGGCCACCTTAAACAATCACTTTCACTCTCCTATCTCCGCAGGGCGACGCCTAGATTCGGGCATATTCGCCGCCTCGTCAAAATTTTTCTTCCCCTAGTCTGGCAAAATGGCGACAATTCTTCTCTCCCCCCGGTTTTTATCGCTGGAACTAGAGCGCTGACCAACTAATTTACACAGCCAATCTATTTATGGCGAATAAGTTGGCGACGACAGCGGTGCGTTCAAGGTCGAATTGATTCTTCTCAAGCCCACAAAAAACGAGCTCGCCGTCCTTGAATTGCACCCACGGACTCAACGCATATTCGACGGGAATTCGCTGTCTTCGAGCTGCGCGCCCTTAGGGAGTCTTTAGGTGGGCTGCTTTCCACGAAAAGCCGGGTGGTTGTTCACGGCACTAATCCTTTCCCCCGCCGGGGGAAATGTCGAGCATGGCGAGACAATGGGGGAGTTTCGGGGAGCCATCAATGAATCATAGAGCACCTGCGATCTCCCCCTCAGCCCGCCCTACGGGCGGACAGCTCCCCCGAAGGGAGAGCGGACTCTTCATGCGACTCCCGCTCGGAGAACGATTTACTTTATTGGCAAGTCATCGCCCCCCCCCGAATCAGCACCATGCTCATTCCGTGCTCATCCAGCCCCAACCAAAGTTGGGGCCGTCGCCGGCGTCGACCTGCGGTTCGGCACCGTCGACGTAAAACCGTGGAAAGCTCCTGATGGGCCCGATATAGGTGACGCAATCGCCGGGATAAATGAAATCGGAGCTAGTCTTAAACGTTGTGGTAAACCCGCCGCCCAATCCGTAATTCATTTCAAAGCAAACGTCGCCGGCGCAGCTCCAACTGGTGTCAGTCAGCTCGCCGACCAGTCGCACGATACGCCCGTGATGTTCCTCGAGATCGAGTTCATCGTCGCCGAGCTCGACATAAGAGACCTCGGTGTCCTCCTCGTCGATCTCCCAATTGGCGTACTCTCTGATCTGGGGCGTTCCATGAAAGACCTCGACGGAATCGACATCAAAGCTGACCCGATCACCGACATTTGGCTCATCATCGACCGGATCCTCGGGAGCGGCCCGGAAATAAAGGCCAGTATCGGCATCGCCGAGCCAGAAATTGGCCGCGGATATATACTCGACGGCAGTGACTGTGGCACCGTCGACTTCGATAGTATCGTCGAATTCGATCTCGATGATCTGGTCGG
>SKQC01000009.1 GCA_007119175.1 Myxococcales bacterium
CGGTGGTCGACCTCGGCGGCCAGGCGTTTATATACCGAGCGACAATCCTGGCAGCTCAGGTCGGCAAAATAATGAACCGTGATCGGCGCGTCGCGCTCGCCGCGCACCGGAGCTCCATCGACCGGCAGAGCCACAAAGTCTTCAGCGCCTTTGTCCTCGTCGGCGCCGAGCTCGATGGTGTGCTGACGCTTCGCCAGTTCTGCGGCGTCTTTGGAGGCGCAAAACGTCAGCAGGCGCTGCCCCCTGTCGTCAATACAATCGGCGATCTCGATGGGCTCGTCGGCTACCGGTTCCGGCGCCGAAGAACAGGCAATGATCAGGCAGATCAGAGGACTCAATTTCCACCATCGTCGTCCCAACGAATTCTCCTGCGCGCTCTGTAGCGTTCGCCGGCAAAGATCTGGCGCCGGACTCAAACTGATCAGCCGAGCACCTGGAAGACGGGCTCGCCCAGAAAATGGGGAAGAAGTGCGAGCAGAAAAAATGCGCCGAAAAAATAGTAGAGCCGCACCTTATTGAAGCGCCGCTGTAGGATTCCACGTGCCTTTTCCTGCTGGCGATCTCTGCGGCAATCCAGATCGGGATCCCAGCCCTTCGGCCGCGCCTTTCGGGGCCAGGAGAAAAACGCGATCAGAAGCAATACCACCGCCGGCGTCGGGTTGTCGTAGTGCCAGCCGTTGAGGACGCCGTGCAGCCCCACACCGACAAAGATGGCGTAGAATACAGCACTCGCCCACACGCGAATCCGTAAGATGAGATCGAAGCGCTCCAGGTCCATGACTCTTTCCTCTCAAGACAAAACGATCTGCTCCGTCAGGGTGAACATGGCATAAGATAGGACTGTTCCGCCAGTGTGGAAATGATGACGGGGATTTCGCGCTAACCTGGCCATCGAACCTCGAGGTCACATGACGAGTCCGCTCCCCTCTCAGGGGAGCTGGCGAGCGCAGCGAGCCTGTGGGGTAGATTGCAGGCCTCGAAGGAGGAGAACGCGTGAAGGGCGCGGTTTCACGTGAGTACCCCACCGCCGCTACGCGGCACCTCCCCTGGGAGGGGAGGAAGCTCTCGATATCCTTGGTGATTCTGCTTCTACCCCACCGCCCTCGCTCTCGCTCGGGCACCTCCCCTGGGAGGGGAGGAGGGCCATCGAACATGGCAGGGGAGTTCTTAGAATTCGCCTTTGACTCCCCCGAATATCTGCCGAGGGGCGCCGGGCTGGATGCCACGTGGGGCGCGAGAGCTGACGTATCGCTCATCGGTCAGGTTTTTGCCCGCCACAAATACGGTGACGCCCACCGGCTCGTGGGTATAGCCCAGCCTGGCGTCGAGCAAAAAGTAGGGATCGATTCGGCCCACCAGAGCGTCTGTCGAGGCATCTTCTGTATTGTCGAGGTCCGTGTATTGCTCGCTGATATAGAGACCGCTGACCTGGGCGGAGATGCCCAGGGGATGTTCGAGCCGAAGATTCGACGCCAGGCGATGCTCGGGAGCGTAGGGGATGCGGTTGCCCACGATCTCGTCTCGCCAGGAATCACCGAATTCGGCGTGGACCCAGGTATAGGCCACGCTCAGGGGCAAACGAAACCCGAGATCCGCCAGGGTGGCAACGTCGGCTGTGACGTCGACCTCAACGCCAAATTGGGTGGTCTCACCGGCGTTGACCAATTCGCCGGGATCGTCGCTGACAGCCCCACCAGCCTCGGTGGGGGGGATGATCTGATTTGAGAAATCGAGGACGAATCCGGCCACCTGGGTGGCGATCCACTCATCTAGACTGGCGCGAATGCCGAGCTCGTAATTGATGGAAAATTCGGCGTCGAGCTCCAGGATATCGCCGTCGCCGGTGACGGCGTCCTTGGTTCGCGGCGGAGAAAATCCGCGGTGAGCACCGGAAAAAACGGTCAACTCGTCGCTGATCTCGTAGGAGACGCCGATGCCGGGAATCAGGGCCACCACGTGATCCTGGTTCATGCGGGTGGGGTCGAGGTCAGTGGGCGTATCATCTACGCGGGTTCGAAAGATCTCTCGGTCATACCAAAAGCTCTCCACGCGGAGTCCGGGCGAGACGTGAAGCCGCTCCTCGAGCAACATGAATCGATTTTGCGCATACCCGGCAAGGGCGATGCCCCGGCGCCTTTCGTCATCGCGGATAAAGGAGTCGTGTGGATCGTCGACTTGAGAGACGACGCGCTGCTCGTCGGTCAACTCCCCGTGCAGTCGCGCCCCGACGATGAGCTCGTTATCCACGCCGCCGAAGTCATAATCAACGGTCGCCCGGGGCTCAACGCCACCGATCCAGAACGCTCGATTTCGACTTCCCATGGTGTCGCGAAGAAAGATAGCGCTGCCGTCGTCGGGTCCGGTGCCGGTGTCGGTGATGTCCGTGCCGTCGCCGTCGAAGATACGCTCGTAGTCTCGCCCCTCGTCGGCTCGGTCGAAGTCCTGTCGATTCCAGTTGCGCGAGATATAGTGACCATAGGTGGTCGTCTGAAAAAGGACGGCATCGCCGAGGAGCTGATTATAGGTGGCGGAAACGCCGAATCGCCGCACTGGAAGCTCGTCGTGGATGGCGAAATTCTGCCGGTCATCGGCCTCGAATTGGGGCGTCGTCAGGCCCAGGTAGGTAGCGTTGGAGAATTCATCGTAGGCATGCAGCTTCAAGCCCACATCGGCGGTATCAGAGATCTGGTAACGGAGGCGCCCCGTGACGTCGGTCAATTCCAGGTTCAGCCCCCGAGCGCCGTCGAAGCGCTGGTGCATCACGCCCAGCAGATAGCCGAAGTCACCGACCGTATCGCCCACGGTGGCTCGCCCGTGCATATAGCCGAAATTACCGCCGCGCAGCTCACCGGTGACGGTCAACTCTTCGGGGGGCTGAGACGTAATATAATTTAAGACCCCACCAATGGTCTGGGGGCCGAAGAGCACGGAGCCTGAGCCCTTGACCAATTCGATGCGCTCCATGCGCTCGATGGCCGGGGCGTAATAAAGCTCGGGCTCGCCGTAGGGAGCAAGCGCGATGGGGACGCCGTCCTCCAGCACTAAAAGCGTGCGGCCCCGCGAGGGATCGAGGCCTCGAATTCCGATATTGGGCCGCAATCCGATGCCCTCCTCATCGCGGACATGCACGCCGGGCAAATTGCGGAGCACCTCGTTTCCGCTCACCGGCGCCTGACTCTCGAGCTCCTCGCGGGTGACCGTGGCTGCCGAGCCGGGCACGGAGTCCAGATCTTCGGGTCTGTCGCCGATGACCTCGACCTCGCCGGGTCGAAATACCGTGTCTTCTTCGCGGATATCCGGATCCGGAGATGCCTCATCATCGTCTTCTTCTTCGAGGTCGATGATTACGGCGTCTTCGGCGTGGGTAATCGCCGGAAAGGCAACGAAAACAATCAACACCATCGGGACAGCAACACGGCTTACTAACTGCATTTAAAGGACTCCTCAGGGGCTCAAATACGACGACGTCTTGCCATCCCAATGACAACTCGCCACGTCCAATACGCCACCTGAATACCCTTGTTGAAAATGATTGTCAATATCGTTGAAAATGGTTTTCAATTTCATTGTTTGGCGGTGAAAACGTAAGTGTTCAGTTGGATGACGAAGTCATGCGCCAATACGCCCACCAGGGTTCGCGCTAGTAGCCCGAAAGGCGGCCAGGCTGGCCGCGGGCCC
>SKQC01000148.1 GCA_007119175.1 Myxococcales bacterium
CGGAGTCCACGAGCGGCAGCGCGATTTGACCGTTGCTCGTATTCCCTGATTGCTCGGTATCCCAGACGGTGACAAAAGGGCCGGAGGGACGATAAACCGGTGATGGCGCCGAGCGGTTGCTCCATAGATCGCCGTACTCCGCCTGGACGCGGAAGGTATAAAACTCACCGTTTTCCAGGCCATCAAAGCGAAGTTCTGTCGTCGCTCCGCCGGTGGAGCGAATATCTCCGCCGGTGACGCCGACCGGTTCTCCACCGGATTCGCCGTGGACGCTGACCCAGTAATTTGTAATCGGCCCCGGGCCGCTTTCTGCCGGCGCAGACCATCTGAGGTCGACAAACCCATCGCCGATTTCACCGACCACATCCGTCGCCACCGGCAGCTCGGGTTCGACCTCGTCCGAATCTGGATCTGGTCCGTTGCCCTCAGCATCGTCGCCCATGCTGCAGGCGGTGAGAAATGAAATCCCCAGCAATATTAGGAGTCCACGGCTGGCACTCACGGTATTCCCCGCGTCAGATGGGCGTACGATCGGCGATAGGTTGGCCCGTAGAATATGGGAGCGCTAAGCCGGTGGCAATACTATAACCGGGCGCTGCTCTGGGCGGATTCGCAGCCGTCGCGAATAAATTGCAGCGCTTTGCAGTTCCCAGCCTTCGGTGTTATCACCGCGTCCATTGCCACCATTACTTTTTCGCACCACCCAAATTTTCACCACCAACCAAATTCAGGAGACGGTATGAGACAGCACCTCTCGGCAGCCTATCCGGGAAAATGGGTGATCGCCCTTCTGTCGATGCTCCTTGTCGGACTGGGGTTCGCGTCGACAGCCCACGCTCAGGATATGCGCGACATCATCCACTCCGAAGTCTTAGATAACGGTCTGGAAGTCGTCGTCCTGCCCGACTCGTCGCTTCCTATCGTGACCATCGAATTGACCGTTCGCCACGGGGCCTTCGCGGAGTCCGAGGAGTACGACGGGCTGGCTCATCTTTACGAACATATGTTCTTTAAGGGCAACGAGGAGATTCCGAACCAGCAGGAATATATGCAGCGGATTCGCGAGCTGGGAATGGTATTTAACGGCACGACCAGCACAGAGCGGGTCAATTATTTCTTCACATTGCCGGCGGATAACCTCTCGGAAGGCCTGGCATTTATGTACCACGCCACGGCCTCGCCCCTCTTCGACGAAGAGGAGTTTGAGCGCGAAAAGGAAGTGGTCTTTGGAGAGGCCGACCGGGCACAATCGAATCCCCACTACTGGCTCCGAGAAGCGATTCGGCATCGATTGTGGCACGCCCATCCGCATCGCAAGAGTCCGCTGGGTGAGATGGAGGTCGTCGGGGCGGCGACCACCGACCAGATGCGCCATATTCAGGACGTCTATTATGTGCCAAATAACTCGGTACTCCTCGTCGCCGGCGATGTGGAGCCACAGGACGCCGTCGACTATGTCGAAGAGCATTTCGGTGGGTGGGAGCGCGGTGAAGACCCCTTTGAGGTCGAACCGGTCCCGGAACATCCGCCGCTCGATGAGTCCGAGGTCGTACTGGTCGAGGAATCGGTGCAGGTCCCGTCGTTTCAGATCGCCTGGCACGGACCGAGCGTCGACGACGACGCCGGGGCAACCCACGCCGCCGACGTCCTATTGTACATCCTCCGTCAGCCGACAAGCCAATTTCAGCAAAGCCTGGTGGAAAACCGCATCGCCCTGAGCGCACAGAAGAGTTATTTTACTCAGCGCCACGTGGGCCCGGCCTCGGTCAATGTGCGGGTGCAGCCCGATAATCTTCGCGACGCTATTCGCGCCACTTTTCTGGAAATCGAGAAGTTGACCGACCCCGACTATTATACCGACGAACAACTGGAGGCGGCGAAAACGATGCTCGCCGTCCAGGATATTTACAGCCGCGAAAAGACCTCTTCGTTTGCTCGAACGCTCACCTTCTGGTGGGCCACCGCCAGCCTCGACTACTACCTGGACTATATCCCCAGCATCCAAGAGGTCACCCGCGAGGATATCGCCCGCTATGTCAGTGAATATATCACCGACGAGCCCTTCGTCTTCGGAGTACTGCTATCGCCGGAGCAACGACAGGAGCTCGATCTGACGGAAGAGGAACTCAAGGAGCTGATCGACGAGGTCCGACGCGAAATCGAAGAGCAGCGGCAATCATCAGAACAAGCGCATTCCCAACTTCAAGGGGGTCAACGATGAGAATTTACTGGAGCAAATCCGCCCTGGCGCTGGCCTGCAGCGTCGCCATCGCCTGTTCATCAGCCCCCGACCCGGTCGACGACGAGGTCACGGAGACGCCCGACGGTGAAGACGTCGAGGAAACCGTCTTCGACCCGGATGTTCCCGAATTTCGCGATCTGGCCTTTGTCGACGACGAGCCGGAAATGTCGGATCTCGACGAATTCGACGATATCTCCTCATT
This sequence comes from Myxococcales bacterium, assembly GCA_007119175.1. GTDB lineage: Bacteria > Myxococcota_A > Bradymonadia > Bradymonadales > Bradymonadaceae > SLJM01. Next base: position 2,445 of record SKQC01000148.1, read on the forward strand.
TCGCGTCGGCGAGGTCGACGTCATTCACATGCCGACTCCGGCCAATGAGGTCGTCGCCGCTCGGCTGTATCTGCGCGGCGGCTCGGTCAACCTCGACGAGGAACTGGCCGGCATCGAACAACTCGCCCTGTCGGTGGCCGTCAGCGGCGGCACTGAATCGACGCCTAAAGATGAATTCAACGCACGCCTCGACGCCATCGGTTCATCGGTTGGATATACGGCGAATCGCGATTTTTCGGGCGTGACGATGCGCTCGGTCCGGGAGCATCTCGACGAGACCTGGGAGCTATTTATGGAGTCCATCTTCGAGCCGGCCTTTGAGGCCGACGAGGTGGAACTCCGGCGCGACCGCCAGCTTGCCGAGATCGCCAGCATTGTCGACAACCCCGACCGTCTGGTCAGTGAGGTGGCCCGGGATCTAACCTTTGAAGATCATCCATATTTCTTCCGCCAGGCTGGCACTGAAGAGTCGGTCGCACAATTTAGCCCCGACCATCTGCGAGCCTGGCAGCGCGACCTGGTGGCCCCGGAGCGAATGCTTTTGGTGGTCGTCGGCAATATCGAACGCGACGAATTGGTGGAGAAAGTCCAGGCCGGCCTGGGGCGCCTGGCACCGACGGGGATCGAACTCCCCGAGCTTCCGGGCATCGCTCCCGAACGCTCGGCGCTGCGCGTGGAGTCGCTCGACTTGCCGACCAATTATATCCTGGGCTATTACGACGCCCCGACCATCGGTCATGACGATTATCCGGCGCTGGTACTGGCGACGCAGCATCTTCGCGATCGCCTCTTCGAGGAAGTCCGAACGAAACGAAACCTGACCTACGCCGTCAGCTCCGGCGTCGGAGAGCGCGGCGACAACGTGGGCTTTTTATATGTCACGGCCGTCGATCCGGCGGCAACGATGCCCGTCATCTTCGACGAGGTCGAAAAGCTTCAACAGGAAGTCATCGACGACAGCCAGCTCGACATGGTTCGAAACGTCTATCTGACCCGGCACTATCAGGGTCTTGAGACCAATTCTAGCATTGCCGGCCAGCTCGCCCGCGCCCATATGCTGGGCGGTGACTGGAAGCTGTCGCGGCAATTTCTCGACGGCATACAGGCAGTGACTCCCGAGGACGTCCAGCGCGTCGCTCAGGCCTATCTCGGAAATTACCAATTCGGCGTAGTCGGTGATCCCGACCAGGTCCCGCCGGAGATTTTCGGCGTCGATAGCGACGA
>SKQC01000162.1 GCA_007119175.1 Myxococcales bacterium
ACCGAAATTCATCCCGACTACGGCACCCTGCGCGACTTTCAGCGCTTTTTGTCGGAGGCCCATCGCTATGGCCTGCGGGTGATCACTGAATTGGTCCTCAATCACACCTCCGATCAGCATCCCTGGTTTCAGCGTGCACGCCGCGCCCCCCGGGGCTCGCGGGAGCGAAATTTTTATGTCTGGAGTGACACTCCCGACCGCTACTCTGAGGCCCGCGTGTTGTTTCCCGAGCTCAAAGACTCCAACTGGACCTACGATCCGGTGGCCGGCCAATATTATTGGCATCGCTTTTATGCCCATCAGCCCGATCTCAATTTTCACAGCCCCGAGGTGCGCCGGCGAGTCTTTGAAATCGTTGATTTCTGGCTGGAGATGGGCATCGACGGCCTTCGCCTCGATGCCATCACCTATCTGTACGAGCGAGAGGGCACTGACTGTGAAAGCCTGCCTGAGACCCACGCTTTTTTGCGCGATCTGAGGGCTCACGTCGACGAGCATTTCGACGATCGGATGCTCCTTGCCGAGGCCAATCAATGGCCCGAGAAAGCGGTGTCCTATTTCGGCGAGGGCGACGAATGCCATATGGCGTTTCATTTTCCCTTGATGCCCCGGCTTTTTATGGCCCTCGAGATGGAGGATCGCCATCCGATCATCGATATCATCGATCAGACCCCGCCGGTGCCCGACGACTGTCAGTGGGCATTGTTTTTGCGAAATCACGATGAGCTGACCCTGGAAATGGTCACCGATGAGGAGCGCGACTTTATGTATCGCACCTTCGCCCCGCAGTTGCGGATGCGGGTCAATCTGGGAATTCGCCGCCGGCTGGCGCCGCTGTTGCGCGGTGATCCCCGCAAAATTCGCGCCCTCTACGCCCTTTTGTTGTCCCTTCCCGGCACTCCCATCATCTACTACGGCGACGAGATCGGAATGGGCGACAACTATCACCTCGGCGATCGCGACGGGGTGCGCACGCCAATGCAGTGGTCTGCCGACCGCAACGCCGGATTCTCCAGGGCCAATCCCCAGAGCCTGTTTTTGCCGGTCATCACCGACCCCGCCTACCACTACCTGTCGACGAACGTCGAAACTCAGGAAAACAATCCCTCCTCTCTTTTGCGGTGGCTTAAGCGACTGATCGCAATTCGCAAACAATTGCCCGTCATGGGCCGGGGCACGCTTGAGATCGTCCCCTGCACAAACCACCGCATCTTTGCCTTTGTCCGCACGTCCGATGACGACGATCTTCACGATCTCCTGGTGGTCATCAACCTGTCGCGGGCCGCCCAGCATCTGCACCTGGACCTGTCGGAATTTACCGGGGTCTGGCCTATCGAAGAGTGGGGGCGGACCCAATTTCCGCCCGTGGAGCCCAGGGACGCCCACCGCTACGCGCTCTCCATCGGACCCTATGATTTTTTCTGGTTTCGCCTCAGCGAGCAGCCTCTCAGCGAGGAGCGCGTCTCCGACGTGCCGATGCGCGCCGAGGGAAAATTGGAGGTGCGCAAGGAGTGGACGGAGGTCTTCGAGGGACGGCTTCGGCCTACCTTCGAGCGACACCTGGCCTCGTATTTGACCCAACAGCACTGGTTTAACCCCCGGTCGCGATCGATCGACAGTCTTGAGGCCAGTGAGCGCACCCGCCTTCGCTGGGATGGCGGCCTGACCGTCATCTGCCTGGTCGAGGTCCGCTATCTCGACGGCGACAACGAACTCTATGTCCTCCCTCTCGAATGTAGCCTCGATTCGCCGAACGGCGAATCCTACCCCCATTCCGAAGATGCAGTGATTACCGAGATCGGCAGCGAACGGGCCGGAAATCAGGGAATCTTATATGACGCCACGACGAACCCGGAATTCGCCACTGCCCTGTTGAGCTTTATCCGCCGGGGCTGGAAAATTGACGGCCTCGAGGGCACCCTGCGCGGCCACTGGCTCGACGCCTACCAGGACCTCGAGCCCGACGAATTGGACACCCTCACTGGCAGACCAGCCGCCGTCGACCACACCCACTGCACCCTTTTATTCGCCCAGAAATTGGTGATGAAATTGTTTCGCCGGCTCATCCGCGGCACCTCGGTGGACGTGGAGATGGGAAAATTTCTCGTCGATCACGACTTCGACGGCGCCGCGCCGCTGATGGGACACCTCGACTATCACCGCGGCCGGTGGGAGCCCACTACCTTGATCACAATCCACGAATTTGTCCCCCATCACAGCGACGCCGCGAGTTGGTTTCGCTCCCGTGTCGCCGCTGCCCTGCTTGAGGCCGACCCGCAGGCCATCGACGCCGACGGCGACCCGGCAAAGACGACACCGCCACCGATGCTGGACTCCGCCTCAATCATGGCCATCGAGCCCGAGCCCCTTCTTGAGGGATCGTTTCTGGAGGGGGCGAAAGATCTGGGACGGCGGACCGCTTCTCTTCATCGGGTGCTCGCTGACGAGTCCTCCGATCCGGCCTTTGTACCGATACCGCTGACGACGAGCTACGAGCGCGCCCGTTATCAATCGATGCGCACCTTGACCGCCCAGACATTTCGCCTCTTGCGGCATCGGCTCGACGATCTCGACGCCGACTACGATCTGGCGCGCTGGGTATTGGAACAGGACTCGGAGATCATCGAGCGCTTTCGCGCCCTCGTCGGGCGCGGTGTGGGCGGTCTGCGCCTGCGAATCCACGGCGATTATCACCTCGAAGAGCTGCTGCGCACCGACGAGGACTTTATCATCATCGACTTCGAGGGCCATCCCTGGCTTCCCATCGGCGAGCGCCGTATTAAGCGCTCTCCGCTGAGAGATGTGGCCTCGATGATGCGCTCTTTTCACAGCGCCTGTCTTACCTCTTTATTGCGTCATTGCAGCTCGTATCACGTCCGGCGAGACTCCAGTCGCATGACCGGGCTCTTTCACCGAGCTCAAACGCTTTACGCCGCCACCTCGGCAGCCCTTTTGGAGGGCTATCTCGAGCAGCGGCCATCGATGGACTTTCTGCCCCCCGAGACCGACGCCCTGACGACGCTGCTCGACGCCCTGCGCTTAAAAAAGGCCCTCCACCAGCTTCATCAGGACCTGCAGCGAAACGCCGATCCCAGCATCGCCCTGATGGGAGTGACCACCCTGCTCACTGCCCCCGGATAGCCTCCTGGCCTCGCAGGGCGACCGGACCGGCGTCGACGACCTGCTCCGTCGTCTCCTCACGGGGCGCCGCGTGCTCTAAAAACGACTCCGCCCACCAATATACGTCGCTCCGCTCGCAAACCTCGCGCATCGCCGTCATCCGCTCGTGGCGCTCCGGCGGTGGCATCCGCACCGCTCGACAGATCGCCTTTGCCGTCTGACCGGTATCGTAGGGATTGACCAGAACCGCCCCCCGGGCAAGTTGCTCGGCAGCCCCGGCAAATTCGCTGAGCACCAGCACTCCGTCGGCATCGATCTGAGAGGCACAATACTCCTTGCTGACCAGATTCATCCCGTCTCGCAACGGCGTGACCAGAGCCACCGAGGCAAAGCGATATAGTGCCGACAGCTCCTCTGGATCGACCCGGTTGTACAGATAGTGTATCGGCTGCCAGCCGGCCGTACTAAACCGCCCGTTTATTCGCCCCACCACCCGGTCGAATTCGCGCTTCAATGCCTGGTATTCATCGACGCTCT
>SKQC01000327.1 GCA_007119175.1 Myxococcales bacterium
ACAGCGCTACGAGGTCATGGAGTCGACCATCGAGACATTGCGCTCGCGCTCTGAGGTGCAGGGCGATGTCGCCTATCTTCGAGGGGGCGGAAATATTGTGATTTCCAACCCCTACCCCACGACCCGAGAGGAATTCGAAACGGCGATTGAGGTCGAAGGCGACCGTGAGCCCCGGACTCGCTATGAGGTCGACGACGGGGTGGTCAAGGGCTGGGACTACGACAGTTTTTTGATGTTTACTCTCTACCATCACCTGGAGAGAGCGGCGGAGTATTTCGTGCGAATTGGCCTCGACGAGGACGCCGTGGGGACGATGCCGGTATATTATTCCGCGTCGATGAGTCAGGGCTTTATGCAATTTACGGACAACGCCGCCTATGCCTCTCCGATCGATGCGTTTATCATCCCACCGCAGCAACTCTTGCGAGATCTGCCGATGGCGGCCAATCGAGGGATCATCGTTCACGAATATAGCCATGCGGTATTTAATCGCCTGGTCCATAACGCGGAGCGGGCCCCCGATTTTATGGTGGAATCGTGGAGCAACGAGTATGTCAATCGCATGTTGGCCCTCGACGAGGGAGTCGCCGACATATTTGCCGCGCTGGCCATCCAGGATCCCGACTTTATCGCTCACTCGGTTCCCCCCACTAATGAGTTATTCGAGGCCGACCGCGATCTCTCGGTCCACCGAGAGTATACCCAGTCGATACGGACTTCGCTGAGCACGTCCACCGACTATTTCGATCCCTACGAATTGGGATCGGTTATCGCCTCCACATTATGGGCATTGCGGGGACCGGTGGCCGACGATGAATTGCTCGGCAGTATATTGCTGGTCACATTGGCGTCGTTTGCCGAGGTTGAGCCTCCGTTTACGATAGCCGACTTTTTTGACCTGCTATACGCCTGGATGCCCCCGGACGCGCAGTCCGAGGCATGTAATATTTTCGTGGACCGTCTGACCGCAATTTCCGGGGAGTTATCATGCGCCAATTGACGATAGCACTGGCCCTGATAGCCCTGTCTTTTTCCCCTTCAGCAGTGCTTGCTGCGGAAGATGGCGACGGCACCGACGAGCAGTCTGAGCAGGTTGAAAAAGAGGTCGATGCCGAAGCTGAAGTCGAAGACGGCGAAGAGGTGGAGGCGAGGGCGCTGGCCCCGGTTGAACCGTATCGCTGGGAATTTGAAGGCGGCGCCGGAATTCATCAGTGGCGCACGGTTTACGGCGACTACGAGTCGGAGCGGATCTATCGGCTGGCCAGTCGCTTCGTGGTCACCGATCCCATTTCGGTGGCTGTGAGCGGCGATTTTTCCCGGCAAGTCGAAGACACGACGCCGCTGACCTTCAGCAACCGACGGGCGGCCATGGCGGCCGGCGTGGGCCTGCACCGACCCATGAGTTTCTGGCTGCTGAGCGCGGACCTGGAAGTCGGAGGCTATTATGAGCAGCGCTCGCTGACCGACGTCACCGGAAATACGAGCGACTGGCGTCTACGGCCGATGGGCGGGCTCACCGCTCGTGCCGGCATGGTCCTCTACTCCACGGCGGTCATCGGTTTTCGCGCCGGTGCGCGCCTATATCCCCACGGCGTCGAGCCGATTTATACGGTGAGCTTGAGCTGGCTGCGATAAGTGCCCGTGACGGGCAGTGCCACATCTGATCTTTATCCATTTTAGAACGGGTGGCCAAAAAGAAGTGGAGTCGACGATGAGCGCAGAGAAGCGTCCGACATTGCTGGCCGTTGACCTGGGTCTTCGGTCGGGGCTCGCGCTTTTTGACGACCGTGGTCGCCTGTTGCGGTATCGGTCGACGAATTTCGGCACCAGGCGGCGGCTGAAAAAAGCGGTATATGCCCTGATTCGCGATGCCGGTCCGCCGGCTTATCTGGTCGTTGAGGGCTCTCGGCAATTGGGCGCGGTCTGGGAGAAGGCGGCGCAAAAACAGGGGGTGAAGGTCATCGATGTCGCCCCGGAGACCTGGCGTGGCGAATTGTTGGAGCCGCGGCGCCGCCGTACCGGGGCCGATGCCAAGGCGGCGGCCGACGAGGTGGCCCGCGAGGTCATCGACGCCGCCGGCGGCGAGGCCCCCACATCGCTTCGCCATGATGCGGCGGAGGCAATCCTGATCGGTTGGTGGGGGCTGCGGTATGTGGGATGGATGCGGGCCGATTGATCGCAGTGTGAGTTGAGCTCGGGAGGTTTGCGTGGAGAAACTCCGACCCTTCGGTGGCCTTAGTGCCGGTGAACCGCTGCCGTTCATGATGGCAAGGAGACCCGCTCCCCTTCTCAAGGGAAGTCTGAGGGGTAGATCGCAGACCACAGAGGTTCATCGAAGATAGACATCGGGGGGGCTCGACAGGCCCTGATCGCTCGCTGGCGGTTTCTCCGATAGTGAAAAATCATCGCCGCGTTGCTGTGCCTGGCCGGGAGTGTATTACTGCCCGCGCAGATTGCCTTCTTTATTGGCCGTCGCCTGCGGGGGAGAATCTCAGTCTTCCGACGCGGTCCGTGCCGACCCGAGGACAAGCGCAGGAGGCCGGTGATCAATCCAGGGACTCAAAGGAGAAGTCGATCTGGTAGGGAAAATAGGCGTCGGTCTCAGTATCGATATGAAAACCGCTTCGGTGTAGCCGAGAGGCCTGGTTGCTGTCGGCTTGAAAGACCTCGGTCCATTTGTAGCCACCGTGCGCGGGCCGTTCGACATGATGGCACCGAGGCTGGATTTGCTCCGAGGAATCGCATTCCGGGCTGTGTTGTGAAAACTCGACGTCCATCCATTCGTCGATAAGACAACTCTCTTCGAGAGGTCGCAATTCGATATGAACGGCCATCGGGTGATCTGCACAGGCCCGAATATCGGCCATGACCGTCTCTTCTTGCTCGGGGCAGATCTGGGCTTCGATGGGCTCTAATTGGCCTCCCATAAACTCCTCTTCGCAGGGAGGGCCGGAGCACCCGAAGTGGCTGCAGCCCTCCTCGTCGGGAGTCAGGACGATTCCATCGAAGCCTCTCAAATCATCGAGTTCGTCGTCGCAGCTCAGCTCTCCCGATTCAGAGAACCGACATGCGTCTGTGGTGCCACCTCCTCCATTGCCTCCATTTGCGCCGCCAATGTCATCTGCACCGTTGTCGGCGGAGTCCTTTTTGTCATCATTTTCAACGTCAGTGGTGTCGTCGTGTCCAGCGTCGGAATGGCCGTTATTGTCTCCATTTCCCGGGGCGTCGTTGGACTGGCAAATTCCGTCGTCACAAAATTCACCCTGAAAACAATCATCGGTTGTATCACAGGGCTCGGATGCCGCTCCGGAACACCCGGCGATGGCGATCATCAATAGCAGACAGCATCCCAAGCTCAGGCTGCCCATCGTCAATCGATCAATAGTCATACGGGGACTTCCAGGTGGTAGACAATTTTACGGCAGCTCATTTCTTCGACCAGCTCAATATATACGGAATTGGATTTCCTAAAAAAGGACGGGTCGAACACAGCGGCCACGGTAACTCAAACGGAGTGTCGCGCCGCAATATAAGGATACCGACCGCAAGGGGCGGATCGGCCGTTCGCCGCCGGAGGCGGACGAGACGATGCGGAGTCTATACGCTTTAGCGTCGACGGCATTGATGCCCGCGTTCGTGCCTG
>SKQC01000179.1 GCA_007119175.1 Myxococcales bacterium
CAATCGATCCCGATGCCGATGCCGATGTGATCGCCGACCCCGACGCCACTGAGGTCGGCCCCGACGCCGATACCTCATCGCCTCCCCCAACCCCCGAGGACTGGGATTGCGATCCGGACTTCCAACTCGATCCGTACCGATACGTCGACCTCAAAGAATTGGATGCCCAGGATTTTGTCGTCGCCCTCCACGAGCGGGTCGACGGCCACAATGACCGCGGCTACGACGACGCCCGCCAATTTATGTTCCACGATTTAGAGATACGCGACGACGGCAACCTGGAGTGTTTGTACACTTATGACCGCGTACAACCGGACGGCTCCAACACGCCCCAGAATCACTTCAACACCGAACATACCTGGCCGCAGAGCCGCGGCGCCGACAGCGAGCCGGAGCGAAGCGACGTCCATCATCTATTTCCGGTCCAGATGGAGGCCAACAGCCAGCGGGCCAACCACGAATTCGGCCACGTCGCCTGCGACGAGTCATCGTGTCCCTGGGAGCAGGACGGCTCCTATCTCGGTCCCAGCGCCGACGATAATCGCGATCCCGTCTTCGAGGTCCGCCCGGACCGACGCGGCGACGTCGCCCGGGCGATCTTATATTTTTCGCTGCGCTACGAGGAACCGATCTCTGCCGAAGAAGAACAGGTCTTGCGCCAGTGGAATTGCGAAAACCCTCCCGACACCTACGAGCGGAATCGAAACGACGCCGTAGAGAATTTTCAAAATAACCGAAATCCCTTCATAGACCGGCCAGACTTCGTCGATCGAATCGAGGTATTCTAGGCTAAATATCTTCGGCAATTGCACGGCCCACGTGGATGCCGAGGGCGTAGATCGAGATCTGGGGAGGCCCACCGATGGAGGTTGGAAAAAGCGATCCGTCAGCGACCCATAGCCCGTCGACGTGGTGGTGTTTTCCGCGGCTGTCGACCGGCGCTTCATTCGGGTCATCGCCCATGGGTACCGAGCTCATCGGGTGAACGGCGTTGATCGCCAGGTCGCCGGCGGTGAGATCGAGCTCGGCGAGCGGCTCCAATGAGTCGCCAGGCTCTAATTTGATGAGCGAACGAGCTGGTATAAAAACGCGCTTTGCCCCGGCGGCGAAGAGAACCTCCGCAGATCGAGCCAGTCCGAAGAGCAGCTCGCGCTGGTCGGCCTCGTCGGGCGCCCAGTCGATGTCGACGCCCATCTCGCCCGAGGGGCGCACCGTGCCGTGGCTGCGGTCGTGGACCATGGCCGTAAAAACCGCCAGATTCTCGTAATGCTCCATCAGACGCCGGTGCTCGGCGCCCCACCCCGGCAAAATAGTGGCCGTGCTCATCGGATGGGCAAAAACCGGGATAAGCCAGGTGCGAAGCCCCACCTCCTGGGCTCCAGCACGTTGCGCCTCTGTGGCGTCCTGCGGCGGATGGGCGGCCTCGAAGTCCAGAAATTCACTGCTCGCCCAGGACTGAGGAATTCCGTCCCAGGCGCGCACAGGCTCATCGAATTCCCCGGCTGCTACCAGCGCCGGATGAATGGTCAGACGATTCCCCGTCGCCTCCGAGGGATCGGGCACATCAGATCGCAATAATATCGCCGGCGTTCCCGTCGCCGACGCCGACAGACAGACCCGGGCGGCCTCGATGATCACGTCACCTACGGGCTGGCGAGTCGTCGGGTCGAGCGCCACGGCCTCCACCCCTGTAGCGGCGCCGTCGGTGTGCAACACTTTCACCGCTCGACAATGCGAAAAAATCTGACCGCCGGCCTTCACGATTCGCGGCACGTAGACCTTGGCGGCGTTATTTTTCGCGTCATAGGGACAGCCCAACGAGCAATACCCGCTTTCGACACAGCCATTGCGGTTATGATCGAGCCCCTCGGCATGCCAGCCGAGTTCGCGGCAACCGTCGCGGAAAAGCTGGTTGTGGCGATTATAAGATGTCGATTCGATTCCGGAGACGCCGAGGTCCTCTTCGACCTCCTCGTAGAGCTGATTCCACCGGCTGCGCGGAAGGTGCTTCATTCCCCGGATGGCCTCCCACTCATCGAGGATGGCGTCGGGTATTCGCTTGCATAGATTCGTATTATGGACGGTGGATCCCCCGACGGCGCGGCCCTGAATGATGGTGCAGCGACCATCGGAGGTAACCTGGGAGCCGTTGGCATATAGCAGCGCGGGCATCATATCCTCCTCGCGCTGATTCATCACCGTCGGCGGCACGAAAGGACCGGCCTCCAGGACCACCACGTCGAGCCCCGCCTCGGCGGCGATGGCGGCGGCCGCCGCTCCCCCGGCGCCGGAGCCGACGACGCATAGATCGGCCTGAACGCGAATTGGCAGATCAAAGGTCGAGGCATCGTAAATCACAGAACACCTCGTGGGTTCGAGCCCGGCTCGGCGACCAACTCGGCGTAGGGCCCCGCATTGTCGGGAGCCGGAACCGGCGGCGGTGCCGGACGCTCCAATTGCGGGCCATCGTAGCCCAGATTCTTCCAGGTCCGATCATCTTGATACCAGCCGACAACGCACAGGGCCCGAATCCCCTCGAATGCCTGGTCGAATAGGTCGCCGCGGTCGCGAATCGCCAGCAGCACATCGAGCCGTTTCTCGGCGGATAGCCGGGTAAATCTCATCAACCGTCTGCCCAGCACAGTGCCGTGCTCGATAAGGGCGAACATCCCTCTAATTTCTCGAAGCATGGGCCGCGGCATCCCTTGAAGGTAGCGATCGACATTGCCGGCGACCTCCATCGGCGACGGCCCCACGGCCGGCCAGCGACCGGGCTCGTCGGGAATCAACGCCTCCGCTGCACCGGCCACGGTATGGGCCTCCCATTTTGCCAGGACTTGCCCCTGCCAGCGCTGCCGCGAATAAAAGCCAAAGCGCCCCGCCGCCAATGCTCCAACAGTGCCGAGACCGCCGAGCCACAGGAACTTTCGCCGCGTTATCCGCAGCTTGCTTCCCTGCTGTTCGCTCGCTTTGTCCGACTCTTCTTCACTCAACGCCAACTCCCGTGCTGCACCACCGTCCTCAGGATTTAAAAAGATCTGCTTGAGCCAATCTTCTTCGCCACCACAGTCATCGCCTCGACAAAGGGCAGACTATGAATATTCCGGCTATCCAGCGAGGTTGCAAGCACGGCAGGTACTTCCGCTACTTTCCCAGGCTCCGGGGCGTGAATTCGCTTCGCAAAACCGATCCTGTTACGTTCCCCCTGAGCTAAGCGTCGGCGCCTCGCGCCGCGCACGCAGTCTACTATTTTTAAAATTAGCAGATTGGAATCGATGATAATGAAAACGCCATATCAGCTCTATCTTCCCATTCTGATAGCCGCCCTTGTCGTTGCGTTTTGTGCTGCCTGTAGTGACGACATAGTCGACTCCGGAAAATGGGACCTCGAAGACAATCTACCAGACCGAGTTGATCCGCCGCCTCCCGACGACTGCGATGACGACGAGACATTCCACCCCATCACTGAGGAATGCGTACCAATTGACCCTCCACCGCCCCCGCCTCCAGAGGAATGCGGAACCGGTGCCATCGAGGGTGCGGCGTGCCGACCTGACGGAGCGGAATTGCCCGGTGCCGACGTGACCATCTCGGGGCAAGATTGCCACGGCGATTCCTTTGCATACTCCACGGTGACCGACGA
>SKQC01000374.1 GCA_007119175.1 Myxococcales bacterium
GACAGCGACGCCTTTATCGACGACGCCATTCTAGTCACCAAGGTCACCCACCCCGACTGGGTGCCGATCATGAAACGAGCCAGCGGCATCATCACCGAATTCGGCGGACGCACTTCACACGCCGCCATCGTCAGCCGCGAGCTCGGCGTGCCCGCCATCGTCGGCGCCCACGGGGCGATGGACGCCCTCGACGATAAAGAAGTGGTCACTCTCTCCTGTGCCGGTGGCGACCAGGGCGTCGTCTACCGCGGCGAACTCGACTACGAGGTCACCGAGATCGACGTCGACTCACTGCCCGAAACTGACACGGAGATCATGATGAATATCGCCAGCCCTTCCGCCGCCTTTCGCTGGTGGAAGATGCCACTCGACGGCGTCGGATTGGCGCGCATGGAATTTATCATCGAGCAGATCATCAAGGTCCATCCCATGGCGCTTTTGAGGCTCGACGAGGTCGAGGACAGCGCAGATCGACAAGAGATCCGCCGGCTGACACGTCACTACGATGACCGCGCCGAGTATTTTATCGACCACCTCGCCGAGGGGATTGCTCGAATCGCTGCCGCCCACCATCCAAAACCGGTGATTGTGCGCACCAGCGATTTCAAGACCAACGAATACGCCGACCTCATCGGCGGCGCCGCCTTCGAGCCCGAGGAGGACAACCCGATGCTCGGACTGCGCGGCGCCTCGCGCTACTACAGCGACCTATATCGCGACGGCTTCGCCCTTGAATGCCGAGCCCTGCGCCGGGTTCGCGAAAAACGGGGGTTCGACAATGTAGTGGTCATGATTCCCTTCTGCCGCACCATCGAGGAAGCCGACCTGGTGCTCGACGTGATGGCCGATCATGGCCTTGAGCGCGGCAAAAACGGCCTCGAGGTCTACGTGATGTGCGAAATCCCCTCAAATGTGGTGTTGGCCGACCAATTCGCCGAGCGCTTCGACGGCTTCTCCATCGGCAGCAACGATCTGACCCAATTGGTCCTCGGCGTCGACCGGGACTCCCGGCTTCTCGCCGAGGTCTTCGATGAGCGAAACGACGCCGTCTGCCAGATGATCACAGAACTCATCGAACGGGCCCACCAGCACAACCGAAAGGTCGGTATCTGCGGGCAGGCCCCGAGCGATTACCCCGAATTTGCGGCCTTTCTCGTCGAAGCGGGCATCGACTCCATCTCCATCAATCCCGACAGCGTCGCTCAGGTCCGCGAAGAAGTAGCAAAAGCGGAGAAAAAATAACGCCCCGATATCACTCGTCGTCGGATTCGTCGTCTTCTTCGGCTTCCTCGTCGTCGGCGGCCTCGATTCCCTCGGAGTCCTCGTCGATTTCGAGCTCTACTTCGGCCTCGACCTCGGGAGCCTCGACCTCGTCAGCCCCCGCCGCAGCCTCGACCTCATCGGCCTGATCTGCGACCTCCGGGAAGTGGGGCCGTTCACCGCCCTCTATCACCGGCTCTTCGGCCTCTTCGGCAGGCGGCGCCGGCTCATCGCAAGCCGTCAACATGATCATGCCAACTGCTGCAACGAGCGCGACGGCCATGGTCGATAAACCTCGCGCGGATCGGAAATAGCCGGTTTGGAAAATCTGCATTTTTTTTCCTGTGATGTGGTAATCTCAATATGTCTCACGTCAGCAGCCAGATTCTTTAGCGCGTATCTCCGACCATTCCTATTTTACTCTGGCAGCATCCGGTCGCCGACCATCATAATGGCAGACTCGCGGGAATGTGAACCTGGATTCTTGAGAAGCCGCGGCAGGTGGGTCACAAAAAAATCCGATTCACCCTGATTTCTCACCCCAGCGACGCCCGGGGCGTTGTCGGCGACCGCGGCGTGGCCACGTTTAGGCCATGATGATTGACAGCAACCCCCGGATTTATCGAATGCCGGAACGGGATATGACGTTTGATGTCCAGCCCAACGAGAAGGACGACGAGGAGGAGTCTTTGCTCGCCCTCGACGTTCCGAAAACCCCGAAACCGATCCGGCCCTTGATCGCTGGCGCTGTATTGCTGGTTGCCCTGATCGCGATCGGCATCGCCGGTCCGGCCGATGTAGGTGAGCAGCTCTTATATATGTGGGAGGAGGAGCCGGGACCGGTCAGCGGACTGATCTTCGCGGCATTTTACGCCGTGGCGGCCATCTTTTTTATCCCCGCCGTCATCCTGGCCATCGGCGCCGGATTTCTCTTCGGCGGCATCTGGGGATCCGTCATCGCCGTCACCTGTCGGCCTCTGGGCGGATTGCTCTCCTTTCTCATCAGCCGCTATGTCGCCTACGACTACGTGCAGCGCTGGATCGAGGGATGGGAGCGATTCGAGACCATCGACGAGCTGGCCAGCAAAAATCCGCTTCGCGTGGTCTTTTTGATGCGTCTCGTTCCGGTGATTCCCTTTAATCTCGCCAATTACGTCTTCGGCCTGACCCGCGTGGACTGGAAGCGCTACACCGTCGCCTCCGCCCTCGGCGTGGCTCCGGGAACCCTATTTTACGTCTACCTCGGCGTCATCGCCGGCGATCTCACCCGCGCTCTGACCATGGAGGACGCCCCGGGGATTACGCCCGCCTATTTCTTCTGGTTTTTCGGCGCCATGGCCCTGCTTGTACTTCTGGCGTTCTTGATTCAACTGGGCCGCAAAAAATGGCTAAAGCTCATCGACGAAAAAGCGCCTCCCACCGACGTGGAGCCCCCACACTCGGACCATGACGAATGATTGGTCGGCCTGTACGATGACGCCGGCCCAGCAGATCCCCCACCACATCGGGAGCTTTCAATGGTCGACGAAGACAAAAACCCCACACCAAAAAACATCTACGCCCTCGATCACGATAGTGACGAAAAACGGGTGGTAAAAATGCCACCCGAACCCGAGGAGGGCCGCACCGAATTGGTGGCCGTTGGGCTTCGCGAGTGGACCCGGGCCCGGGCCTCGCTGGAAGGCTTAAAATCAAAGCTCGAAGCGTCAAAAGAAGACGTGCGACGAGCCGTAGAATACGCGCGCAAACTGGAGGAGGAATGCGACCGGCTCGCCGGCCTCGCAGAACGCCTCGACGAGGAGCGAGGCCGCCGACAAGAGCTTCAAAAACAGCACCAATTTATCGTCGAAAAACTCGAGGAGCTCAGCGGCATCCGCGGCCGCTATCATCTGGAGCGCGGGCGCCGCGAACAACTCGAGGAAAAGGCGCAGACTAAAGACGAGAAAATCCAGACTCTTCAGCGCGAAATAGAAACCCTCTCCGAGGCCCTAAAAGAAGCCCACGAGGCCGGATTCCGCGCCGAAATCGGACCTCTGAGCGTGGAATTAAAAAAATAATCCGCCCGGACCTGTCCTTATTTGTAGAGGATCGTCCGCACGTCGCTCTCCCACTCATCGAGGCCGGCGACGCGACCGCGGCGCAGCGCCTCCATTGGTTGAGCGCCCAGAAATTGGTCCGCCCTCAGTGCGAGCATCGCCCCGGCGCGCTCCGACGTACCGCAGTGAATCAGGGCATCTCCCTGTACCTCCCGCAGCGCTTCGTTGACCTCCTCCACCTTCTCCGGGCTCAAATCATCGGGGTCGGCCACGGGAATATTGACGTAGTCGATGCCCATCTGGGCGAGCAACTCTTCGGCGTCGAAAAAGCCGTCCTCATCAGCAGCACGGAGGTTGATGACCTTTTTGACGCCCAATTCGCCGACATCGGCGAGTTGCTCTTCGGAGGGCTGCGCCGACGCTAAAATATTGTGATAGGGCCGCGAGGCCTCCGGAAGGTCGTATCCGCGCACATTCCAGCGCTTGGGCTCCTCCTCGCCCGGCTCCTCAGCTTCCAGCTCCACCTCTTCTCGGGGCTCCTCTTCGAGTCCCTCCACCTCGTCGTCCGCGCGCTCGCATCCGACCAACGACATTGAGACGGCGACGGCGACGACTGCCAGTATTGGTAGATATTTTTTCATCTTCATTCCTCGCTTCGGGGCATATCAGGTGTGCCCGAACGATAGGCGAACCCCGGATTGGATTCAATGCGCAGAAGTTGCCTGAATTGCCCCTATTGTCTAGCTTTTCACTGCAGATAGATAGCCAACCAGCAGGGGGGAAGACGCGATGAGTTCAGAGGAGTCTGAATCACCACAACGACTCGGCGTCACCCGTCGGCAATTGCTCGCCAGCGGCGGACTTGTGGCGGCGGCTTTCGTGGCCGGCTCCACGATCTCCCAATTCACGCAAAGCGACGCGAACGACGAGCGCCGCGCGGAGCCCGTCGAGCCCGTCGAACCCGTCGAGCCCGCTCGAGCGGCGTCCGACCCCGTCGATCTATCCGACTGGGAAGCCGTGCGAGCCCGCTTCGACGCCTCCTACGACACCGCCCATATGGCGGGCATGTTACTCGCCAGTCACCCGCAGCGCGTGCGAGAGGCCATCGAGAGCTACCGCCAGAGCCTCGACGCCAATCCCGTCAACGCCCTGAACCAATATCGCGAGCGCAACGAAAATCGCCTCAACGAAGATGCCGAGCAGTGGTCGATGGCCGCCGCCGGCCGTTATTTCGGCGTCGATCCGGCCAATGTGGCTCTGATGGGCAATACGACGATGGGCCTGGCCATGGTCTACAACGGGCTGCATATCGAGCCCGACCAGGAAGTACTCACGGGCCACTGGAACCACTGGGCCACCGAGGGTTCGCTCCAATATCGCGCCAGAAAGTCGGGCTTCGACGTCCGCAACGCCGTGATCTACGACGACCTGCAGACCGCCTCGGAGCAGGAATTGGTGGACCGGCTCGTTGATCAGATCACTTCTGCCACTCGCGTCGTCGCCGTCACCTGGGTGCACTCCGTATCGGGACTCAAATTACCGGTGGGACAGATGGGGCGGCGCATCGACGAGATCAACGAAGAGCGCAGCACAGACGACCGGATTGTATTCTGCGTCGACGGCGTCCACGGATTCGGCGTCGAAAACGCGGTCATGGCCGATCTAAACTGTGATTTCTTCATCTCCGGTGGCCATAAGTGGCTCTACGGTCCCCGTGGCACCGGCGTGGTCATCGCCGACCCACAGGCATGGCAATTCGCCACGCCGACAATCCCCACATTTTCCGGACATTTGACCCCGGGCAGACAATTTACGCCCGGTGGCTTCCACGCCTTCGAGCACCGCTGGGCGCTCAACGAGGCCTTCGAATTTCATCTCGATATCGGGAAAGCGCGTATCGAGCAGCGAATCCACGATATGACCGGCCACCTCATCGAAGATCTGGCGCAGATGGACCACGTTCGCCTGCGCACCCCGACCGACTCGGCATTGACGGCAGGTATCGTGACCTTCGAGGTCAACGGCCGCAGCACCTACGAGGTCACCGGTCACCTGCGCCATCGCGGCATCATCGCCTCCACCACCCCGGAGACTCACCGGATCCCGCGGCTTACCCCGACACTGCTAAATGACCACTCCCACATCGAGCGCACCCTGACGGCGATCCGCGAGCTGCGCTGACAAGATTGTCACCGATGCTCCGGATTGTCGTGATCGAAACGACAACCGGCGTCCCATTCTGAGCGCTGGTTTCCATGGGCCGGGATCCCACCGGCGTCAGAGATCATTCGCGCCATATGTAGCAGATTCCAGGTCATAAAGGTCGTATTTCGCTGCGTAAATTCGTTTTTCGGCCCCCCGGATTCCTCGTCGAGATATGACGGCCCCGGACCGGCTTCACCGACCCAGCCAGCGTCGGCCTGCGGCGGAATGACATAGCCCAGATGCTGCAGGCCATACAAAATATTGCGCGCACAATGCTTGATGCCGTCCTCGTTGCCCGTGATCACACAGCCGCCGACGCGCCCGTAATAGGCGTATTGACCCTCATCGTTGAGCTCGGCACTCATGGCGTATAGCCGCTCGATGACCTTCAGGCACACCGACGACGGTGAGCCCAACCAGATCGGCGTTCCGATGACCAGAATATCGGCGGCCTCCACCTTCTCGAACAACTCCAGCCACCGGTCGCTATCCCAGCCGTGTTCCGTCATATCCGGATAGACGCCGGGCGCGATATCCCAGTCGACGACCCGGATCATCTCTGTATCCACATCATTTTTCTCCAAGATCTCTTGCGACACTCTCATCAATCCCGCCGTATGTGACCGCTCTGGAGCCGGCTTGAGAGTACAATTGAGAAATAGGGCTCTGAGATCTGAAAAATCCCAGCGCTCCTGCTGGCAGAGTTCTTCCTGTATCTTCATGAGCATCGGCTGACTCCTTAAAGAGAAGTATTCGAACAAAATAGAGCATTTAATCTATAAGCGTTCAGACCCCGGGGCCCGCGGCCAGCCTGACCGCCTTTCGGGCTGCTGGCCCGAATCTTGAGGGGCATATCGACGCATTTGCTTGGTCACCGAATTGAACGCCTACTTTAATCTACGCCGATAACTCTAAGGCAAACTTGAAATATTCAAGCACTCCGGGAGACAATCAAAAGCCCCTACGCAGCACTTTTTTTTGATGGTGATCCCAAATGAGTACGAAGACCCTCGAATTGCCCCCCGACGAACTCATCGCCCGGTGGGAAACCATCGCCAAGAAACACGACGGCAGCACCGCCGAGACCATCACCCATCACACACCGCTGGAGACCTTCGAGCGCCATAATACAATGGGCACGCTGCCGCGGATCGGCGACGACAAGGCCAGCGAATTCGATATTAAGACCACCCTCGGCAAGGGAGGGATGGGATTGGTGCGCCTTGCCCGCCAGCGGTCGCTGTGGCGCGACGTGGCGATAAAGACCATCCTCCCGGAGCGGCTGGAAGACGAATCCGTCAACTCTCTTCTGCGCGAGTCCTGGGTCACCGGGATCTTGGAACATCCGAATATCATTCCCATCTACGCCCTGGGCGTCGACGAAAATAACGCCCCCATGCTGGTGATGAAACAAATCGAGGGCGTCAACTGGCGAGAAGCCTTTACCGGAGAGGCCGATATGCCGGCTACCTTCCGGTCTGGAGGCGACGAGCTCGAAGATAATCTGCAGATCCTCCTTCAGGTCTGCAACGCCGTCCAATTCGCCCACAGCAAGGGCATCGTCCACTGCGATTTAAAGCCCGAAAATATCATGCTCGGCGACTACGGCGAGGTCTATCTTCTAGACTGGGGCATCGCCGTCACCGTCGAGGACGATGAAACAGGGCGGCTGCCCCAGGCAGAGGAGGTCACCTCCGTCTGCGGCACCCCCTCTTATATCGCCCCAGAACTCGCCGAAGGAGTCGGCTCCCGTATCAGCGAGCGCACCGACGTTTACTTGCTCGGCGCCATTTTGCACCGCCTGATCACCGGCGAGGCCCGTCATGAGGGCGAGACGGTCATGGCGATGCTCATCAACGCCTATAAATCGGCGCCCGTCGATTACGACGACACCGTGCCCCGCGAATTGGCCGCCATATCCAATATGGCCACCAGCGCCGACCCGAACCAACGGTTTCAGAGCGTCGAGGCTTTTCGAGAAGCCATCCTGGGGTTTTTGCAGCACCGCGACTCCCGTCGCCTCTCCGGCGAGGCCCGCCAGCGATTGGAGCGTCTGGAAAGCGAGATCGATGCTCTCGATGACCCGGCGAATATCAAAGACGACGATGCCATCAGTGAAATTTATCGCCTCTTCGCGGAGTGCCGCTTCGGGTTCGAGCAGGCGCTCACCGTGTGGCAGCAAAACCAGGACGCCCGTGATGGACTACATCATGCTCTGCGCCGCATGGTCGACTTCGAGCTGCGCCACCGCGACGCCAAAGCGGCGGCTGTACTTCTCGATGAACTCCCCGATGCCGAGCCCGAATTCAAAGAGCGACTCGCCGACTTGCGCCGGGAATTAGCCCGCGAGGCCGACGAAATCCAGCGCAACAAACGCTTTATTCGCGATGTCGATATCTCACTTGCCAGCCGGCAGCGCAGCATCATGTGCCTTATTTTGGGGTTTTTATTCGGCGCAGCCCCCCTGGTGGTCCAACTCTTCGTCAGCCAGGGCTGGGCAGAATTGACTTTCCCCGCCTATTTTACTCAATACGCCGTGGTCCTGACGGGCTCATTGCTCGTCGTCGGCCTGATGCGCAAGCGACTTTTTAAAAACGCGGTCAATGCCCAGTTGATCGCCGCCTTATTCACCATCCTCGGCGGCTGTCTCATCATGCGCGTACTCGGCTATCTGATGGGCCTCGACCCCGGGGGTTGCATCGTCTTAGAGCAGGGGATAATCGCCTTCGGCATCTTCATGCTCGCCATCTCTCTGGACCGCAGACTCTGGTTTGCCGGCGCCGTCTTTTTGGCCGCCGCCATCGCCGCCGGCTTTTTCCCGGAATACGTCCTTCCCCTCGACGGCGTCAGCAACGCCGCCGGTTTCTGGATCATCGCCTTCGTCTGGCGCGGGAGCAAAACGTCGGCACAGCCGAAACCTCATTAATAGTGCGGGTTAGTGACTGACACCGGGCAGATATCTCATCGATTTTGAATTCTCAGCGGGCTCTTTGCGTACCTTGATATGTGATTGTACGCGTTCGGGGACCGCGGCCAACCTGGCCGCCTTTCGGGCTGCTCGTGATATGTGATTGTACGCGTTCGGGGCCCGCGGCCAGCCTGGCCGCCTTTCGGACTGCTCGTGATATGTGATTGTACGCGTTCGGGGCCCGCGGCCAGCCTGGCCGCCTTTCGGGCTGCTAAGGGGCGTATTAGCGCATGACTTCGTCACCCAACTGAACGCTTAAATCTGATTACCCACACGAAGCTGCTCCACCGCCGCTAATTGCCAGGATTTTCAATGCGCTTTCACGCTCCCTTTACTTTCGTCGCTTTCGTCCTCGCCGCTTTTCTTGTGGGAGGCATCGCCGACGCCCGGGCCGACCAGCCCCAGACCACTCTCCGCGTCCACGTCGAGACGGGAGCCCAGGGCAGTCCCGGAGGAGTGGCAACACTTAACCAACTAACCTTTCGCTTTCGCTTCGCAGACCACTTTTACGCCGACGCCGTCGGCAAATCGGGACATGTCCTCGGCAGTTCGAATTACGAAAACCAATTTTATGTAGCCCTGGCAATCGGGCCGGGAATGTCGACCGGCGAGAGCCTGGATAGCTGGGAATTTCGCCTCTCACCGCGATTTACCCACGTCCATCACGCCACTACTGCAAGCTGGCGCGACACGCCGTTCGCCAACGCGCTGGGCGACTCCGACGGCGGCGTCGAACACCGCTCGGGCCTCGAATTGGCCCTGGGCGCTACCGCTCCCCGCCTCGGTAGTATCCGCAGTTACCGTATGATCTGGAGCGCCGACATCATCGGCAACTACCTCCCCAGCTCAGATGTGATGAAATTCGGCATCGGCGCCGTTGTTGGATTCAGCCTGAGCAGAAATTAGCTCTCCTCTCAATTTGAGCTTCTGCCCCACCCTTGCGGGCGCAGCCCCACAAATTATGATGCACTGCATATGATGTAAGCCACGCAGTATATCACGAAAGCCCCCTGCCAAGGGACAGAAATGACCTGGTCTGCCAGCAGCTCTTGCCTGTCGCGCTCTGCCATCTACGTTCTTTTGACCACTGTAGCAATCACGGCCTGCGATCCCGACATTCCCCAGCGCCCCCCTGCCGGAGATCGCGTCGAGGCTGTCTTTAATCCCGATACCGGCGAGATCCCACTGCCGAATGACGCCGCCATGCAAGACGGCCGGCTGCCCGCACTACCGGGCGCCGAGCAGGGCACTGCTGAGGGCGAATTATCGAATTATATGACCGGGTTGAGCGGATGGCCGCGGACCACGGATATCGAGATCCCCTTCAATGGGGCCCTCGACGAGAATACAATCGACGACGAAACGGTGCGCCTATACCGCATCGACGGCGACGATCTTGAGCGGGCCCCCGTGGCCGATATTCACTACCGGGAGACCGGCGACGGCGCGGGATCGATGCTGCAGGTCGTCCCCGCCGCCCCCCCGATTCCGGGCGCCGAATTCGCCGTGGCCGTCTCGGATCGCATCGCCGATACCAACGGGCGAACCATCTCCCCTTCGCCGGTGATCTTTATGGCCGCCTCACCGGAGCCCATGGTCGACGATGATGGAAATCCGACTCTGGAGCTCTTCGCCGACGAGCCGGAGACCGCCCAGACGCTGGAGCAGATGCGTCTCGCACTGGCGCCGCTATTCGAGGCCATCGAGGACGGTGTCGGCGACGACGACCCCATCGATCGCGACGATCTGGCGACCCTCTTTCGCTGGACCTGGATTCCCGACGAAACACTGGCCTTTCATCCCGACCTCGGCGAAGTTCCGCTGCCGAATACGGCGGCCCTAGACGCCGACGGCACCTTTCCCGACCAGGGCGTCTGTCACGCCGACGATGACTCCGCGCAGGGCGACTTCGATCGCTTTTTGAAGAACCTCTCCGGGTGGCCCGTGGAAACCCCGCTGACCGTGACCTTGACCCACCCTGTCGACGATGAGGCCATCGGCGACGACGACGTTCAAGTCTGGCGAGACGACGGCAGCGGCTGGGAGCGCATCGAGCCCATCGACGTCACCTACCGCGACACCGATATCGACAACTGCACTGGCGAAGAATCCCCGGCTCATATCCTGGATATCGAGCTCGGCGAACCGATGCAGACCCACGAGGATTATTTCGCCTTTGCCCGCCGTGATCTGCTCTCCGGCGACGGCGAATTGATCCCCGAAGCGCCCATGTTCCTGGCGATTCAGCCCTACGACCTGGTCGACGACGACGGCACCTCGGTGGTGTCCACGCTCGACGACGCCACCGCCCAGGCCCTCCAACAGGTGCGCGACGGGCTGGCGCCGGCCCGGCAATTTATCGACGAAGAGCTCGGCATCGACCACACCGAATTGGCCGGTGTCTGGAGCTGGTACACCTGGAATGACGCCTTCGCCGTCTTTGACCCGGAGCGGGCGATTCCCCTTCCCAACGCCGCTCTGCTCGACGACGACGAGGAGACCATGGAGATTCCCGTTCCCGACGGCGCCGATCCGGTGACCGAAGACCTCATCGAATCTCTAAATCGCCGCTCCGGCTTCTCCGTCAGCTCCCCGGGCTGGATTCCCATCGACGGCGAACTCGACCCGGATTCCATCAACTTTGATACTTTTCGGATGCTCAATCTGGGCACGGTGACCTTTTTGGAAGAAGACAGCCTCAATTTGAGCTACGAAGCCGAAATCGACCGCCTGGTCTTCGAGCCTATTGTGCCCATGCCGGAGCGAAACCTACACGTCGGTGCCCTCACCGATCAGGCCCTCGGCATCAACGGGCGCCCCGTGCAGCCGACGCCGGCCTTCGTCTTTTTGCGCAGCGAGCACCCGGTCTACGAAAATGGTCAGAGCACCGTCGATGTACTCGACGACAACACGGCGATGCAATTGCAGGAGGCCCAGGAGACGTTTCAGCTCTTATTTACCATTGCCGAGCCGGCCATCGACATGGAGCGCTCCGAGCTGGCGACGGCCTGGGGATTTCGGACCGAAGATCCGACCCGATCGCTTCGGGAGTATCGCGGGCTCGCACACCACCTCCTCGACCAGCGCAGCGAGGTCCGGGCCCAGCGCCGCTGCGAGGTCGACCAGAATTGCCCCGGCGCCGGTGACGATCCGGACCTCGAGGAGATCGGCGACCAGCTCACCGACCCCAACGACGCCGGCGTCTCCGTCAATATGGAAAATGTGCGAGCTGTACATTCCGGTGGTGAATTTGCATCCCTCGATGTCGATATCATGGCCGGTGAACTGACGGAGGGCAGCGAACGGGTCGGCCTATCGGTTTATCTCCCGGAGCAAAGCCAGAGCGGTGGAAGCTGCACAGCCCCCTACGACGTCGCCATCGTCCAGCACGGCTTCGGCACCGACCGCTCCCGAAGCGGCCTGGCCATGGCCAACGAATTGGCCGCCCATCCCGGCTGTATGGCCACAGTGGCCATGGATTTCCCCGAACACGGCGGGCGAACTCCGGGCGCAAGCTCACCGCATCCCGTGACTACCCCTCAGAGCTCGGGCGACTCCTTTTTGACCACCGACCTGCCGGGCAGCAAAGAAAATTTCGTCCAGAGCGCCATCGACCTATTCACGCTGGTCCGAATCATCGAGGGCGACGGCGCCGACGGGGGACTCGATCACCTCTTTGAAGACCTCGGCGAATTCGGCCCCCTCTTCGGCGACCCTACCGGCTACGTCGGCGCCAGCCTCGGCGGTATTATCGGCATCCCCTTTGTGACGTTGGAACCGGCGATAGACACCGTCGCCGTCAACTCCGCCGGCGGTCGGCTCTCCTGGTTAATAGAAGGCGACGACCACGGACTCTCTGAAATCGGCGACCCCATTTTATCTCACCTCGAGCAGACCGGCGATATTCAACCCGGTGATCCGGAATTCGCCGACGCAATGGCCTTTATTCAGTGGCTCGCCGACCGCATCGACCCATTTGCCTTCGCGACCACCGCCCTGAGCGAGGGCGAAGAGACGCTAAGCTACGACGCCGGCTCCGATGAATTCGACGACGGAGAACCCATCGCTCGCCCTGAGATTTTAATGCAGATGGCGGTCGGCGACCGCGTCATCGTCAATCGCGGCACCGAATCGCTGGCCCACGCGCTGGGACTGAGTCTCGACGACACCACCTTCACCGATGTGCCCCACGCCTTTATCGACGTCATCGATCCCGACGCCGACGCCTTCGACGCCGGCGAATGCGCCCGCCAGCAGGCATCGGCCTGGCTGAGCAGCGGAGGCGACGGCTCAGCCGAGCTTCCCGGTGAATTGAGCGCGACCAGTTGTGTTGGCGATTGAGGTGTTGCTTTAACCCGGATTATTCATGAGGCGTCGTGACGAGGCGAAATCAGCGTCAAAAGCGCAAAATCGAGCCCCACAGGCGATGCGCCGGGAGCGAAGCGACCAAGTACTCCTGGGGTGCGGAGCATCGTCGAGGAGTGAGATGAAGCGATTTTGGGGCTGATGAGCCGCAGTAGACAAGTCATGAATAATCC
>SKQC01000239.1 GCA_007119175.1 Myxococcales bacterium
ATCTTCATCCTTCCGCTGGCCTATTTTTTCGACAACGAGCGGCTGACTCTTCGTTCCGTGGGCGGCGCCTGTATCGCAGTGCTCGGTGTGGCGGTGCTCTTTTTGTGGCAGCCTGTGTGAGAGCCCCGAAAAATGGGATATCTGGAGGGGGGCTCGATCTGCGCCCTGAGCATAGCGAGGGAGTGCCCTCGGCGTGCTCGGTGACCAGTTCTTAGAGACGACCTAATGAACAGCGCCGATGGCGAGTTTTTGGGGCTTGCCGGCCTCGGGCATCGCGACCCGTGCACCCTGTTGCTCGATCTTTGTGGCCAGTGGCCTCATGGCTCGCTCTTCTCCGTGGACCAGGAACACCTCGTCGGCGCCGGTTTCGGCCACCCATGCGGCGAGTTGGGATTGGCCGGCATGCGCCGAGAAGCCGCCGATGGTGTGGATCGACGCTCTGGGCTCGATGGGGCGGCCGTGGATTCGCACCGAATCGGTGCCGTCGACGATCTGGCGGCCCATTGTGCCTTCCGCCTGGTAGCCGACGAATACGACGCTCGACTGGGGCCGGCCCAGGTTGTGGCGAAGATGATCAAAGATGCGCCCGCCGGTGACCATCCCGCTGCCGGCCAAGATCACAGCCCCGGAGTCGATGGCATTGATCCGGGCCGACTCGTGGGTCGTCCGGGTGTACTCGAGAGCGGAGAACGAAAAGGGATCACAGCCGTCGCCGAATTTGGCTCGAGCATCGTCGTTGAGAAGGTTCAGGTGGCGCCGGTAGATGCCGGTGGCGTTGGTGGCCATGGGACTGTCTAAAAAGATCTTCGTGCGCTTCGGAATTCGCCCCTCCGTCCAGGCGTCGTGAAATAGAAATAACAACTCCTGCGCCCGCTCGAGAGCAAAGGTGGGAATCACGACGTTCCCGCCGCGCTCAAACGTGTTTCGCACCACCTCTTCCAACTCGGCAATGCTGTCGGCCTGAGAGCGGTGGTCGCGGTCTCCGTAGGTGCTCTCCACGACAGCCAACTCCGCACGGGGCGCCGTGGCCGGATCGCAGGCCAGGATGCGCTCGTCGTCGCCCATATCACCGGAGATGGCGATGCGCAGCGACTCGCCGGCGCCGCTCAGCTCGAAGAGCAGCGAGCAAGAGCCCAGGATATGGCCGGCGTCAAAGGCGGTCAGTTCGATGCCCGGCTCCAGCGTGCGGGTCCTGTCATAACGAAGATTGGCGTCCCACCGATCAATGGTCTCGAAGACGTCGTTTTCGTCGAATAGCGGCTGCACCGTCTTCGTCTGTCCCCGCTTTTTGCGGCGTCGATTCTCCCGCCGTGCGTCGGCGCCCATGATGGACACCGAGTCCGCAAGACTCAGCCGAGCTAACTCGTAGGTCGCGCGCGATGACAGGATCCGCCCCTGAAATCCCTCTTTGACCAACAGGGGCAATCGACCGATATGGTCCAGATGCGCGTGGGTGACCACCACGGTGTCGATGGACTTCGGATCGAATGGAAAGGGAGGCTCATTTCGCTTCGTCGAGCCCTTGCCCTGATAGACGCCGCAGTCGATCAGGACCCGCTTTCCACTGTATTCAATCAGATGGTTGGAGCCCGTGACCTCCCGGGCGGCACCGTAGCTTTTCCATACAAAACTCATCGCTTCTCCGCTGGCGCGTTGTCGCACCGTGGTTGCGAAAACCTCATGGCTATTGACCGGGCAGGGCTTCTCGCCCGCTCACTCAGCGGGGAGCTCTGCGACAAAGTCGATCTCGGGACACGTGGGCATTTCTTCACTGCCTTCTGCGGCAGCCATAGCACAGACATCGGTGGAGCATACGTCGCATACGGGATATCGTTGCGTCTCATAGCCCGGCTGGGAGACTTTTAGTGAACAGTCCGTGCTTGTTGGCTCGGAGGGGCTGTAGTGAAATTCCCCGGCCCGGTTCGTGATCCCGATAAATAACAACCGTTGATCGGGGCAATCCAGCTCCAGTTGTGCTCCCTCGATGGCAGTGCTCTCTCCGTCGCCGGTGGGCGCGGTCGTGACCTGCCCTTGCACCACAGCCGGTGTGGGGCAGGCAAGACATAAGGCGCCGAGTAATAGGGGGAAAACTAGCTTCAGTCGGAACATCTGTGGATCCCGTGTCATGAGTGACTTAAATAGGTGGTTCGCCCGAAGCATAATCGGCGATGGCGAGTTGGCCAAGGCGCGCCTCAATGCGGGAGATCTCGGTGCTGCAAAGGCGTGGCCGTAGCGATACGATCTTGCGAAATACCGTATGGAGTAGTGGCTGTGTGCATCGCATTGTGGCGGCAAAGACCAAGGAGTTAGTCGTGGGGTTTACCTGGAAGAGTTTTGGAGCGCACCGTGAGGTGACCGGTTCCTGTCATCTCATCGAATACGGTGGAAAGCGTATTTTGATCGACTGCGGAATCTTTCAGGGCAAAAATTCGCGGGGGCGAAACGAGCCGCCCTTTCCCTTCGATCCGGCCTCCATTGATGCCGTGGTGGTTACCCACGGCCACCTCGATCATATCGGGCGGCTACCGCTGTTGGTTCGCGAGGGGTTCGAAGGGCGGCTGCTTTCCAGTCGCGCCACCTTCGAGTTGGCCCGGCTAAGCCTTGCCGACTCCCTGGCCATAATGGCCAACGATACGCGCCGCGAGAACCGCCGGCGACGACGGTCCGGCGAGTCCGAGATGGTCGAGCCATTATACAACGAAGAGGATATATTCGAGACCATTCAGCGATGGGACTCCCACCTGGAATATGGCCAAACGCAGACTCTCTTTGAGGGCATCGATATCACCTCTCAGGACGCCGGTCATATTCTGGGTTCGTCATCGCTGTTATTCGACTTAAGCGGCGACGGTGATAATCTGTGCCTCGCCATTTCCGGCGACCTCGGCGGCCACGAACGGCTATTGGCTCGCGGACCGGCGCCGGGACCGAAGGCCGATATAGCGGTCGTGGAGAGCACCTACGGCGACCGGGACCATCGATCGCAGTCGGATAGCATCGACGAATTGGTGACAGTGATCTGTGAGACCTTCGAGCGGGACGGGAATGTGGTTATCCCCACCTTCGCGCTGGAGCGAGCGCAGGAGCTTCTGTATCTGCTGCACCAGGCCTGGAGCGAGGAAGAAATCCCCGAGAAGACCCGCATCTTTCTGGACAGCCCGGATGACGAGTCTGGGAGCCATCTTCGAGCAAAAGGGGCTCACCGTACGGATGTGAGCGAATTACAGCCTACACGAGTCTTGCACTCTAGTTTGCGCCGACCCGTTGGAGGGGAGAGTTGCCTCGATCTGCGAAGGCCCGGGGGCGGCCCCCACAACGGCTCTCACGCCGTGCAAATTTGCAGCCTCGAAACCTTAAGTCCGCGCGGCAAGCCGCTGAGCATCGAGGAGGCGAGCCTCGGTATAACCAATGATAAGCAGTAATTTCGGCAGTGCTTTGACGACCAAAAAGGTCCCTGATCTATTGTCGACAATCTCTTGAATCGCCCGGGAAATGGTGAGATGTTGCCCATTGCTTCGATGGCCATTGAGCGCATGCCCCTGTCGCTGTGCCGGTGGCAAATCTGAGTTGAAGTCCATCGCCCCAGATGATTATCCTGTGCCAATCGGGTTAGCAGTCCGAAAGGCGGCCAGGCTGGCCGCGGGCCCCGAAGGCTAAATGGATTATCCTGTGCCAATCGGGCTAGCAGTCCGAAAGGCGGGCAGGCTGGCCGCGGGCCCCGAAGGCTATACGCCCCTGAGATTCGGGCTAGCATGCTGAAAGGCGGCCAGGCTGGCCGCGGGCCGCGAAGGCTTACCTTATTTTATCATGGCGGAGAAAATAGCTTATGAAACGCTGTACTGGAGCAATATCAA
Source organism: Myxococcales bacterium (assembly GCA_007119175.1). Classification (GTDB taxonomy): domain Bacteria; phylum Myxococcota_A; class Bradymonadia; order Bradymonadales; family Bradymonadaceae; genus SLJM01. The sequence goes on from SKQC01000239.1 coordinate 3,855, forward strand.
TGACCGTAACTCGTCGATATGTGGGGCTGATCCTGGTGTTCGCAGCAGTGCTTGGTGTGGCATTTGGATGCGGCGAAGGTGATGGCGAAGGCGAAGCGCCGAGCAACGAGAAGTTTACCTTTGTCGAAGGCGAGCCGGGGACTTTTGCCGGGGCTTACGCCACTGTCGAGTTCGAGGGGGAGACCTTCGAGAGCAATGAGATCGAGGTCCTCCTTCAGGGAAGCAGCGATGTCGATGGTGCCGACACCGTCTTCGGCGACCCGCAGGAAGCCGCCCAGCAGGGGCTAATGCCCGAGTCGGAAAATACGGCGATGATGATGGACGCCGATCGGTTTGGCTCCGGACTACAGGCCCCCGATTACGAGCTCCCGATGCAACCGGACGCCCTTAGATTGGCGGCCAATTTTGACCGTGCAATCGAAGAGATCGACGACATCTCGGTAGAGCCACGTCCGACGGCGATGCTCGAGAGTTCCGATCGTCTCGACGGCTGTGACACCGGACCGCATGTGGCGTCGACGGTGGAAACAATCGGTGCCTGGGACGGGTGGACCTGTTGGATGGAAATGACCGGCAGCGTCGAGCAGGCGGGGGTTGTGACCAATTATAATTGGACGACTCATCTGGCGCCGGAAGGGGTCTATTTTGGTCTGTCCATCGATACAGCGGTGAGCGTGCCGCCGAGTTTTGTGGGTGCCGGCTGGTCGTCGAGCTTTGGCTGCGTAGAAGCCGATCAGGGAACGCATGCCACCGTTGAGTACCTCGACAATCTAGACTCCATCTCGATCGATTATTCGGCGTTCGCTCAGAGCATGGGGTTGACCTTTTATTACGGCGGTGGAGTCACACGCGGTCTGGAGCTGAGTTACGGTGTGTCCATCGACCTGGATCCCTTCTTTTTGTTTCCCCTCAGTCCGATTAGCTTTCCAATCAGTATCTCTCTGCCGCTCGACGTGGAGCGATCGGCGGGGCCACTGGCGATCCGTGGCTGGGAGGCCAGTTGCCTCGACGATCCGATCGATGCCGACGGCCCGGCCGACGGGCTCGACACGGGAATGCAGCAGGCATCGCAGGGCAGCGCCGAGCCGTCGATGGCCCTTCAGGGGGAGTCTGGCTCGGGAGGCATGACGGCGGTCGCCGAATTGACCGGCCCCTTTTTCGGATGGCTTAACTCTCCGACGGGAGTGGGCACGGCCGACAATATTCCCGCCGGAAGTCAGGCCGACTGGTTCGGCGAGTGGTTTGACTCCGGGACCACCGACGAATGCTCCGACTGCTCGAATACGTCGATCAATGCTTTGACCCGCGGGGGATTCGAACGCATCGCCGCAGGAGTCAACAATGACGATGACAGCCAGACCGTCTATGGCGGGATGTGGATGGCCGAAAGCTTTATGAGAAACTCCCCGGAATTCACCATTCAGGAGACCATGCAGGAAGGGGTCGATGCTGCGGTCAACGCCTCCTACCACGATCTGCTCGCCCGTGGAGCGCAGATGCAGGACGATGATGAGCAATATATCTCGCCGGAAACTCTGCGCTATCCGACGAAGGCCGACGAGGTCGTCGAGATTCCCGTCACCGCCGACGAGATCGCCGAATTAATTGGCGTCGACGAAGCGGACGTGCAGGGAGCGTCGGTGTGCATCACGACCTTTCGCGACGACGATGAGGTATGTGGTGAGCTCGACGGGGATGCCGTGGTCTTCAATTATGAGTCCTCCGATCCGGAACCCCGATTATTTACCGTTGAAGTCGGCCTCACCGGAGCAGACGGGTTCGACGAATCGGACGTCGAGGAATGGCAGGTCCAACCGGCACGGCGGCTGATTATTCCCGATGTCGATACACCGTCGCAGGTATTGCTGTCGGCGGGGCCGACAACTATTTCCGGCTCGCCAGTGACGCTCAATGCCACGTTGGTCGACGACAACCAGCGCTTCGTTGAGCGCCCGGCGACATTCTCCTTTTACGACGCCCATGGCGAGCTACTTGCCGAGGTCGATTCCGACGACGGACGGGCCACCCACCAATTTATCCCGGAGCCAGTATCACCACAGATCGACGATGCCGAGTTGGTGACCCTCGACTATAACGGCGGTGATATACAGGGCGCGGGCTATGTCATCGAAGGTGCGCGCTTTAGTCGGCGCGCCGATATCATCATCGACGGCGAGCCACTCTCGCGGGACGACTATCTGGTGCAGGTCGAAAACTCAGGGTTTATCATCGTCGGCCCATCGGAACCCACTGACGATCCGCCCTTTAGCGGAGCCACCGAGATTGAAGTCATCAATTACGGCGGCCACTCCGATGTCCATAGCGCAAATTTCGAGTGATCGAAAAACGACGCCCGAGAGATGAGCACTGCCCACCTGTCGGGTGTAAACCAATTGTGGTTTCTTTTTGGGTTTGAAACCGAAAAAGGTTGCAGTTGCCTCTGTTGTCGATACACTTCTCTTATGATGCTGTATTAGAAAATTACTTCGAGGTACGCATGACAGAGCCGGAGTTACATGCCGTCGTGGCCGGTGACATAGTGGGATCCACGGAGTTGGACGCCCAGGTACGACGGAACCTCGCCGGTATTCTTGAGGACGCTTACGAGACAGTGTTGTCCACGTACGGTGATGCTCTTCCCTATGAGCTGGCGCTCTCTGCTGGCGATGAGTGGCGGCTCTATATCGCACGTCCCGAGGTAGCGCTGGCGGTGAGTCTGGCGTTCTATGCGCGCCTTAAGGAACGGGACATCACGTCGCGGTTGGTCTTGGCCATCGACGAGATCGACTTTATCGAGGACGGAGATCTTCACAACAGTGACGGAGCTGCTTTTCGGCGTGCCGGTCGCGGTCTCGCAGCGGTTCTTGGCGAGCAGTGGCGCTTCGCATTGCTCCTGCCTGACGATGAGAATCCACTTGGTGAATTGTGCGGAGAGTTCCTGGGTGAACTTGTCGATATCTTGCTCAAAGAACTCACGCCTGCCCAGGCTCGGGCCGTCGCCGAAATGATCTGCTTATCCCGTGGGGATCAGCGTGTGACGACCACCGAGATAGCCCGGCGATGGAAGCCCGACGAGATCACTCGACAGGCCGTTGGGAAACATCTTCAACGCGCTGGTTGGTCGGTCTTCGAGCGAACGCTTAACCGATATGAGCGCATGATCGGTGAAATTGAAATGGGGTACCATGTTGTGCTGTACGAGGACCGAATGATGGAATTCGAGGAGCGCCATGGCGATTAGTTGCACTCTCATCGCTGCTTTGCTGATCACCGCCGGTGGATTCTTTTGCATCTGGGTCGGCGGGGTATTCGTGGGTTGGGCGATCGAAAGGTTTCTCGTCACCGAACTTGCTGATCCACAGGGGATGAAAAACGCCGGTCGCGCCATCGGTTGGGCGGAGCGGACCCTGATTTACGTCTTTATTCTCGGCGATGCCACGACAGCGATTGGACTCTTAGTGGCGGCGAAGTCAATTATGCGTATCGGTGAAACCAGAAGTGATCGCAACGAGGGGGAGAGCGATGAGCCCTCGGATCGCCGTGCGATGACGGAGTACGTCATTTTCGGAACTCTCGTAAGCTTCGCATGGGCTGTGACCGTTGCTTCTATTTTTCGGTGGATATTGGTGACCTGGGTTGTGTAGAATCGCCGGATTGGCTCATCCCTTTACTAAAACCTCTGAAGAAGGTCGGCCATCGCGAAATCAAAACTGGCCGTGGAGGGCAGCTTGAACGCCGTCGGCTTCTGGTGTTGGGAGGACCGAAAGCGACAGGTCAGCTCGCTGATATGCCTCGACATCTCGATCCCAGTCGCGCGTCAGGTAGGTCCCGACGCCCAGTCCGATCGCCGATCCGGCGAAGACGGTGGCCATCCCGATACGGTTGTCCATCGCGTCTAATTGCTCGCCATAGATCATCACCGGAGCGCTGCTGCCGGCCACCCCACCGAGCAAGCCGGAGGCGCTGATAACGGCGACTCGCGAGGCCGACATCGGCGCCTCCAGGGCGATCTGACTGCCCAGAAATCCACCCAATGTGGCGCTGGCTATCAAGCCAACACCCAGGACCTGATCGGATTGATCAAGGCCCAGCAAGCCCTGCGAAATGAGGAGATAATACGCCGTCGTCCAAGCGGCGGTGTGGTTGACCAGTCGCACATCGCCACCGGTGGGACGCAACTGCTCTGAGAGAAGAAAGCCCACACCCGTACCAATCAATTGGGTAGCCATCATGGTCCGGAGCACCGTCGAGCCGCTGTGACCGCCGATGGTCCCGGCGGCAAAACCATACCAGGCTCCCCAGAGGCTACCGGAATTAATGGCCCGCGCCTGGCCGGAGGTGATTCCATCACGGGTGAGCCACAGCGAGCCACCGAGGCCCAGCGCTGACCCCAGCGTGGGCATCGAATTTAATACCCGGGGATCATCGCAGTCGACGATGGCGCAGGACTGAAGGCCCAGGAACAGTCCGTGAGTAAATTGCCACAACGCCAACTCCGTGCGCGCCAGACCCGACGCCTCATCGACGCCCAGGCGATCCCAGGACTGGTCAATCTGTGAGGGCTCGTCTGGCGGCGGCTCTTCTGCATAGGCCGATGAGGCGGCGAAAATAACGCTCATCACCACGACAACAAGCACAAAAACGCGTTTTATCATGCCACACCTGAGGAGCTATGAATCGCCGGGTTATCTCGGCCTCACCATGCTCTCAGTCACCGGTGATTGTCAAATTTTAGAGATGGTCGTCAGACAGCACCCCGAGGGAGCATGAACTCTGCGAACTCCCTCGGGGGTCGGAATTACTCGAAGAGGTCGTCGATCACGCCGAGTAATTGTTGGACCGAGGGCCGGATCTTGTAGTCGAGGTTGGCGTGGGCCCACTTTATGGTGCCGTCGGCGTCGATGATGAATACCCCGGGGATGGCATAGCTGTTGTGGTCTCGACCCGAGGCTTCTTCGAGGTCCATTCCGAACTCCGCAAGTCGCTCTACTTCCTCGTCTTCGGCTTCATAGGTGACGTTGAATGCCTCGTGGACGACCAGGTCGGGATCGGAGAGTACGGGAAAGGGAATCTCGTATGCCGAACTGGTATCGGCCGCCGCTTCCGGGCGGTCGACACTGATGGCCACCGGGCGCACTCCACGTTCGGAAAATTGCTCGTTGGCCTCGGTCATCTCCCGGATTTGGAAGTTGCAAAAGGGGCACCAGCCTCCACGGTAAAAGAATAGGACAATCGCCTCGTCTTCTACCAACTCCAGGAGATTGACCTCTTCGCCGTCGGCGTCGTCAGCCGCCACGTCTGGCGCCGATTCTCCGGCGGCCAATCCGATGCCCTCGGGCAATTGCCCGATTTCACTATCATCGGGGATCTCCGTTTCGTTGGCCCGCGGCTGCTCATCGCCGTCGGCCTCTTCTTCCGATTCTGGCTCGTCGGCTTCCGGCTCCTGTTCTTCTTCGACCACCGGTTGCTCCTCGACCTCGTCGTCGACGTCGCTGTCGCAGCCAATAACACTGCTCACTGCCAGGACGAGTCCTACGAGGATGGTGCCGTATTTTATCTTCATTTTGCGATCCGTTTGTTTCTCGAGATTGATTTTGCGTGGGGATAAGTTGGTGAGCAGCCCGCCAAAGGAGGGCTATGGCTTGTAGTTACTTAACGCCGGTGATTGTTACAGATGAGTCTTCGATCTGCTTTCCACGAAAAGCTGGGCGGTTAATCACGGCACGAATCCTTAAAAGCTGGGCGGTTAATCACGGCACGAATCCTTTCCCCCCGTAGGGGGAAATGTCGAGCATTGCGAGACAATGGGGGAGTTTCGGGGAGCCACCAATGCTCAATAGTGCTACTGCGATCTCCCCCTCAGTCCGCCCTCGCGGGCGGACAGCTCCCCCGAAGGTGGAGCAGACTCTTCATGTGACTCCTATGGTTCGATGGCCCCGCCCAGCGGAGGTGCCCGAGCTATGCGAGGGCGGTGGGGTATTCCGAAAAGTTATGCACAACTGTCAGCCCACGGGGGAGGGGATATCTGGCGCTGCGTTTTACCAACGGTGGCTTTTGGTAATAACACCGGCAGAGGTCAAACCCCTTGGAATGACCGGCAATTACTTAGCCCTCGTGGCGGGTGATGGCGTCCCAGCGGACGCGGTGTTCCGGGTGTGAGACCACCTTAAAGGCGATCAGGCATAAGACGATGACCGCCAGGGCGGTGGCGGCGGCGATCATGAACATAATGAGAATCTGGTAGGCCACGGCGTCGGCGGGAGGGACTCCGGCCAGGATCTGACCGGTCATCATGCCGGGCAGCGAGACCAGGCCGACGATCATCATGGAGTTGATGATGGGGATCATGCCATTGCGAAGCCCCTCGCGCACCCAGGGTCGACAGGCGCGCCACAATGAGGCGCCAAGGGCCAGCCGAGCCTCGACGGCGCTTCGCTGAGCCATCAGATCGGAGAGCATGCGGTCTAAGCTCAAGCTGATGCCGGTCAATCCGTTGCCCAGCAACATACCCAGAAGGGGAATCACATATTGGGGCTCGTACCACTGCTCGACGCCGATCACGAGTTCGGTGACGCCGAAGGTGGTCACCGAGGTCGCCAATGTCAGGGCGGCAAAGGCCGTCAGATAGGAGCCGGGAAAGCGCTTCGTGGAGCGCTGAATGGCGGCTCGCGCTGCGAAAAACAGCATCACGGCGAGCATGGGGACGACGTAAAACCAGCGATCGGCGCCGAAGACCCACTCCAGGATCAGTCCCAAAAAGGCCAGTTGAACGACGGTCCGAAAAGACGCGATGGCCAGATTTTTCTCGAGCCCCAGCCGCAGGGCGATGCTGATCGCGGCGGGGATGAGCAATAACACGGCGGCCAGCGCCAGATCCCATGGCGTCAGTTGGATATAGTCGACTGTGGCGATCACAAGACTCATAAAATCACGAACAATGCTGCGTTACGGCCGATATTCACCGGCGGAAGGTCCGGGGTTCCAGCGGGTGAGGTCGAGTAGGCGTCCGCCGAGTCGCTCTCGCTGCTCTTTGCTGTGACTGATCCAGATGGCGGCGCGATCGGAGGAGGCGTCGAGGTAGTCCAGAACGCATTTTTCGACGCTGTGGGCGCTGTCCGGATCGAGGGAGGCCGTCGGTTCGTCGAGGAGCAATACCTGTGGCCGGACGGTGATACACCGAACGAAGGCCACGCGCTGGCGCTCGCCGACGGATAATTCGTCGAAGCGCCGCGATCGGTCCAACGCGCCCAGTTGAAGACGCTCCAGCATCCGCTCCTGTTCGTCCTCACTCATGGGCTGGGCGCCGTCCACAAATTCGGCGGCGATCTCACGGGGAAATGACAGATTGTCGGCGATGCGGGGGGCGATGGCCACCGGGGTCTGGTGGACGTAGACGACCTCGTTGCGAAATCGGCGGATATTGTCGGCAGTGATCTTATCTCCTCGCCAGAGTCTCTTGCCAGAGCTGACCTCGATGAGGCCGACGATGGCCTTTAGGAGGGTCGATTTTCCAGAACCGCTGGGGCCTTCGAGGACTACTAATTCTCCGGGCGAAAGCTCGAAGGAGACGTCCTTCCAGATAAATTCTTCGGCGTCGGCGGGTTTCCAGCTCAGATTTTTTGCCTGCAATAGCGCCACTGATGGTCCTTAAATCTAGTTGTCCAGGGCGCCCTCGGAAATCCACTGTCGGATGGTGTCCAATTCGGAGGCCGGTAGCTCTCCGGATTGGGGCATCTGCGTGCCGCAGATATCGTCGGCTCCCTCCAATTTATCGATAAGATAACTCTCGTCGGGCTCGCCGGGGAAGACGCGAATGCGGCCCGGGCAATCCGTGGATTCCACGTCGACAAGCGAGTCGTAGGCGTCGTCGGAGAGGTTGAGATCGGCTCGTGGGGTGACGCCGCCGTGGCAGGTGATGCAGCCGTCGAGGATCGGTTCTACGTCTTCGGAAAAAGAGACGTCGCCGGACTGGCATTGTGCGTCGACGCAGCTTTCGCCGACACCACAGGCATTGCCGCATTCGCCACAGTGATCGTCGTCGCTGTCGAGATCGACGCAGCTATCTCCGCAGTCAGTTTCTTCGGCTGTGCAGCCGGACTCAGTATCGCTGTCTTCGCCAGTTGCGTCCGGTTCTGCTGGTCCGGCGTCGGCATCGGGCTCCGGTTCTGCTGGTCCGGCGTCGCCAACTGTCCCCGCATCGACCTGTGTTCCGACGTCGGGGCTGTCCTCGTTGTCGACGTCGTCTGATGAGCCACAGGCGGTGGCCAATAGCGCAACGATGGAAACCAGCAATAAGAATCGTCGAAATCTAAGAGGGCTGTGCAGCATCGAAATTACGCTCTGTGGTGAAATCTCGGAATCGTCCATTATTACGGAGCAGTCGACGATAGGATAACGGTCATGGCGACGCAATCTGTGCCGGTACTGCCATCGACCACCGAGGTTGCGCAACCGCCCCCAAGACCCCCCGGTGGTTGAAAACAGCGCCGGATATCTCCTTCCCCATGGGCTGACAATTGTGCATAACTTTTCGGAATATCCCACCGCTCTCGTATAGCCCGGGCACCTCCGCTGGGCGAGGGGCATCGAGCCATTGGAGGCACATGAAGAGTCAGCTCACCCTTCGGGGGAGCTGACCGCCCCGCAAGGGGCGGGCTGAGGGGGAGATCGCAGTAGCACTAATCTTCATCGAAGGCTCCCCGAAACTCCCCCATTGTCTCGCTATGCTCGACATTTCCCCCGTCGGGGGAAAGGATTAGTGCCGTGAACAACCACCCGGCTTTTCCGAGATAAGCGCCCATGTGCCCGATTTTTCGGCGGGGGGATGAGTCGTTGACCTCCGAGGTCTTCGATCTACCCCTCAGGCTCGCGTTGCTCGCCAGCTCCCCTGGAAGGGGAGCGGACTCTTTATGTGGGCCAGGGGTTCAACGACCCTCGTCCCCGATCGAACTCGTTCTCGAAGATCGAACTCGTACACGATCCCGATCCCGATCCCGAGTTCGTCAAATGCCTATTGTGCCCACTGGGCACGGTCGCTGCTAACCCGGATTATTCATGACTTGTCTACTGCGGCTCATCAGCGCCAAAATCGCTTCATCTCACTCCTCGACGATGCTCCGCACCCCAGGAGTACTTGGTCGCTTCGCTCCC
>SKQC01000461.1 GCA_007119175.1 Myxococcales bacterium
GAGGCGGCGCGGTGGGGGCGAAGGTTCGCTTCGGCCGGTGGTCTCAGTACCGAGACCGTCACGGACAGCGATGGCCCGACGAATGGCGCGATACCTGGTCGCCCACAGTGACTGGTCAATGGAGGCGTCGGCAACACTCATGGCAGGCCGATCTGCGTTTTACGCCATCGGCGATTCGCCCCCAGGAGGGACGCACAAATTTTGTTGATAACCATCGCCTTTCAGCCTCGGCGGGTTGGTCGCGGAGTTTTGAGCGAATGGGGCGGAGATTTTACGGCGGCCTCCAGGTGCAATTCCATCGGCTCCTGGAGCAGCGGGTCGAGAAGAGTGAGAGCGCACCCGTGCCGGTGATCGATGAATTCCCGGAGTCCCGCCATGTACAGACGGAGGAGATCATCGAGGAATCACTGGACTTTCGAAGCAATAATCCCGGGTATCCCGGCTTTCGAGCTTCCGGCAGCGTCGTCGGTGCCGGGATTTTTCTTGGTACCGAGTTTTAAGAATCAGGAGATGAGATGATAAACGCGAGGGTTGGCGTACTCATTTTGGTGATAATTCTGCTCTGCGCTTGCAGTGACGATGAACCCGAAGCCAATGTGGATGCCGGTGTCCACGCAGATATCGGGGCTGAGGCCGACGCCGCCGAAGATATCGGCGGCGCGCACGAAGAAGACGTTGGTCCCCCGATCGACGAGGTGGATCTGACCGGGGTGTGGAGCAAGCTGACAGCCGCCTCGGCATTGACCGATACGGTGGTCGCCGGAGAGGAGGAGGCCACGACCTTCTCGCTGCTCCGTGTGGAGGTGGAGCATCAGGGCGAGGAGATCACCCTCGCCACCGAGGTCTGCGCTGTGGATATCGTGACGGAGTCCGATCTGGCGGAGACCATCGTGCCCGATGCTTTTGTCGAGTCGCTGGCCCCGGGCGTACGCGACGGGTCGTTTGCAGACGGTGTCTTCGAATTACCCAGGCACTACGAAGTGCGCGGCGTCGAATTCGCCGACGGCGAGGATCCGCAGACAGAGCCTCTTCCCACGGACGCCGAAGACCCGAGAGTCTTCGATCAGGATGGCGATGGAAACCCGGGGTTGACGATCTTTGTGGACGCCGGGCTGGTCAGCGGCGAGATCTACGTCGTTCAGCGGGGCTGGGACGAGTTGGAGGCCACCGTCACGGAGGATGATCGAATCGCCGGCGAGCTTCGATGGGGCGATGAACAGGAGATCCTCGGGGCCTCCGATGATACTCTCCTGCTCGCCGAGCCCACGAGCCGACCCAATCCCGATGGTGACGCCAGTACTTTTGAGATGCTTCGGTTGGCCGACGGTGAAAGCGATGATTGCTCAACGCTTATCGATCGCAGTGTAGCCGACTTCTCGGTGACCTTTCCGTAGGTATGAAGGGGCCACCAAGGTGGTGACTGAAGCGAGAGCAATGCATTGTGTTCGATCACGGTGAGTAGGGCCTTACCAACTTCCGGAGGCCCCGCCACCGCCGAAGCTGCCACCACCGCCGGAAAATCCGCCGCCACTACTGGAGAAGCCACCGCCGCCGCTGGAGAGTCCACCGCTGGATGAGCCGGAGCTCCAAAAAGAGCCCTGGCCCTCGGCAGCCCGATAGTCACCGCCGAACATAAATACAAACAGCCAGAAAAAGAGATAAACACAGAATCCAAACGTTCCGGCCATGAAAGCCGTAAAGAGGTCGACGTCGAGGAACCAATAATATAGCGGATAGCCCAGGACAGCGTGGTGTATCAAAAAATACAAACCGAGGACGGCCGAACGTTCCGTCAGTGGAAACAACAATAACCCGATTGCTGCCGGGAGCAGCCATATAGCATACGCCCACACGATCGCTGATGTGGTTATCGGCACGTCCCAATGGGGGGGCAACTCGAAGCCATAAAAGATGGCACCGATGGTGATCATCGGCACGAGCCACCATCCAATAGTGAAGAATAGCGAGGGCGTTTGGTGAGGCCTGGGGATGATGGAGCCAACGCCGTAGGCGAATGTGCCCAGAAAGACAGGAACGAGAATCACCCAGAGGACCATAACGTTGCCCTGAAACGGCTCGACCTTGATGGTGCTCAAGTCACCGCCGAGCAGGACAAAGGTCAATCCTATGAAGACAGGTGGGATAACGATGCTGCTGATGAGAGTCAGCAAAAATCCCGAGAAAAACCCGTTGGAGTCTTCCTCCTCTTCGTCTTGGCTTTCCTTCAGGCCCTTTAAGGTGCTGCGACTGGCACTCCAAAAAAAGGCCTGCATCGCCCCCAGAAAGAAGAGAATTAATGCCGAGGTAAAAATCCAGCCCGAACTCAGCACGTCGGGCCGCGTTTCACCGGGCTTTAGCGCCTGCGTACGTGCGATGACCTCGTCGACAATCTGCTCGGCGGCGTCCCCGTAGCGCTCGTGGCGAAGAAGTGCGGTGGCGCCGTCGAGCATCCTACCGGCCTGAGCATCGGTGATGATGTCCTCAAGGCCGTACCCTATCTCCAGCCGGTTTCGACGGTCATCGATGGCGAAGGTAAGCAGGACACCATCGTCTCGATCGGCGTGACCTCCCTCCCACTTTTCGGCCACGGCGAGCGAGAAGTCCTCGATCGGTTGGTCGCCCGTGGTCTCGACGAAGAGCACGGCCATTTGCACCCCCGTGGTTTCGTGATGCTCGTAGAGCTTCGTGCTGATCCGATCGATCTCCTCGGAGGACAATACGTCTGCCTCGTCGACCACGGGGTAGTCGATGGTAGGCAGGGCTTCGACGACCCCGCCGACGAGGACCAGGATGGCAGCGATGGTCGCCAGGAGAAATGCCGAGGAACTGGGGTTTTTGCTGCGAATCCAGTGGCTCAACCGTCGTGGCTCCCGCGTTGGTCTTGACATCATCGCTCCTAATATTGCGACTATAATGAGACGGCGAATCTGGCGTAGACTCGCTATTACTACAACCCCTGATGGTGCTATCTATCATCGAGTCAGCATGGGGCGGCTCACGGCGATGCCGCTTTGGTTGCTTCCAGCACAGCGCCAACGCACGGGAAGGTAAGGCGGTTGCCAAAAACTCTCGAATTTTCTGGCCAAATACGAAGGTATACGATGAAACTCCAAGACGAAATAGTGCGATTCTGGTTCGGTCCCGGCGACGATCCCTACGAGGTCGATGAGGCAGTCAGCGCCCGGTGGTTTGCCGGCGGACCATCCTTTGATGACGAAATTCGCGATCGCTACGCAGATCATCTTGAGCGAGCCATTCGCGGTGAATATGACGGGTGGAAAAAAACTGCGCGCGGACGCATGGCGCTCATCTTGATTCTCGATCAATTTTCTCGAAAATGCCGTCGACTTTCGCGCCATTGACGGACAAGACGTCACAATCGTGATTTTGATTCTTAGTACCGATACCAGATCTCACTTGGACATTATGAGCAGCCTGGGCTTCGCACTGCGCCAGCCAGCCATACTTGAACTTCTGCATCGGCAAGGTAGCCGCGCCACTATTCTGAAGGCTATGGCAGACAACCAGCACCACATACCAAAAGATACGCAGCCACGAAAAGAAAAGGGGCAATGAAAATAATCCTTTCCGTATTACTCTTGCTTGCAACCACGGGGACCGCCCTAGCCTCCGAA
>SKQC01000283.1 GCA_007119175.1 Myxococcales bacterium
GCCGGCGACGCCTTTGACTTCGGGCCCAACGGGCAGGTCATCATCCAGGAGTATATCCAATCTGCCGAGCCCCATATCACGAGGGTGGAATTGGTGGGCGGCCGGATGATTCTGGCCATGGAAAGTTCGACCAGCGAGGGGTTTCAATTATGCCCCTCTGACGTCTGTCAGGCCGAGGCGGCAGCGGCGGCTGCCGATGGGCCGGATAATTGCCCGATCGACGGAAGCGCCAAGTTCCGCCGCTCCGACCTGGGTGCCGACGACCCGCTCGTATCGCGATATATCGCCATGTGCGCCGGCGAGGGAATCGAGATCGCCGGTATCGAATTCGTGGAAGATGCCCGGGGCAACCGCTATACCTACGATATCAACGGCACCACCAACTACAACCAGGCGCTGGGCAGCGAGATCGGCGTCGATGGAATGGCCGAGGTCGCCCGCTATCTGCGCGAGGTCGTGGTTCCTCAGATTCACTGAGAATCTCCCCGACGGTCAGTGCAAGCGCAACCCCCCCAACCGCAGACGCACTCCCCCTAAATCTTAGTTTTGCCAAAATAGACGACGGTCTGAATGACTCCGGCCCGTCGGGGGCGTTGTGGAATCCCCGCCGACGGTACGTGCAAGCACGGACCTACGTCTATTTGAGGAAACTAAGATTTAGGGGTTGCCGTATTGGACATTGGGGCGGGCGAGCTCTGATGAGGGTACGTGCAAGCACGGACCTACGTCTATTTAAGGAAACTAAGATTTAGGGGTTGCCGTATTGGACATTGGGGGTGGCTCGCTGACGAGGGTTGTGGTTTAAAAGTGTAGGGAATACAGTGACTTATAGTGTGGTTAGGCCCACCTGCGTCATGCATTCCTCCCACCGGTAGTTAAGATGATACGCAAGCTTTACCGCAATTTTCTGAAGCCCCGCTGGCTAGTGATCGGTCCCGTGGCGGTATTCGCGATGTTCAACGTCTACCTGGCCACGGGCCTCTCCGATTCGATGGAGCCCCGGGTTCCCGAACGACTGGAGATAAATAGCGAAGTTGACGACATCGACTTCGATGCCGAATCACAGCGCGAGGCGGAGCGGTTAAATAGCCGGCCCGTGGTCGTGCAATTTGGCGACGAGGTCGTCGATATCGTCCGCGAGCGGGTGGAGGGGCATCTTCGAGAGGCCTCGACGGAGCCCGTCGAAGTCCTGGCCGCCGACGTCACGGTCGAAGAGTTTGGCAATGAAGTGCTGGCAGTGGGAATCGGCGATACGGCGGTGACCCGCGGGCTCATCGATGCCGAAGAGGTCGCCGCCGTCGACGACGAGGGCTATGTCTTGCGCAGTGGCGCGGTCGGTGAGACGCCGGCGATTGCCGTCGAGGGTCATAATAGCGCCCGCGGTGATGTGCCGGACGTGGGCTCGCTATACGGTGCATACGCACTTCTTGAGGAGTTGGGGTTTGGCTTTTTACATCCCCTGGAGCCGACGCCTCCGCTGGCCCTTCCCGGCGAGCCGCCGACCGTGGATCGAGCCACGGCGCCGCGGTGGCCGGTACGAGGGGTCCAGCTTCATACGATGCATCCGCTGGAGCTCACCAACCTGTTGCAGGGCTGGGGACCGGATGGGCCGGATGACGAGGCGGGCTGGGAGGCCATGCTCCCGGAGTGGGATGCCTTTTTAGAGTGGATGCTCGCCAATGGTCAAAATAAGGTGCATTGGGTGTGGCTCGCCGCCGATAGTTGGTCCGATTTTGCGGACTCTGATGAGCGCATCGAGCGCATCTCCGAGGTCGTCGATCGCGCCCACGCCGTGGGCGTAGAGGTTGGCCTTCATGTGCCCCTTCGACTGCAGCAGCAAAATGCCGGTCGTTTGATTCGCAGCGACGGCTCGCTGGAAGACGAAATCCGCCAGATTGAAGAGGGGGTCGCTCACGTTATGGAGGCCGGGTTCGACTATCTGGCGACCAAGCCGGGGACCACTGAGTTTACGGCCGTCGAAGATACGCGGATGCTCAAATGGATGAACGCCCTGGCGAACACGGCCGACGTCGATCACGAAGCGACGGCGTATATCAAGGTCCACGCCTCGACCGGACAATACGCCGATGACTTTCCCGACCCCCGGACCGGAGAGCCCATCAACTTTAATTTTCTTCCCCATTTTGCCGACGAAAGACTGGGCGTGATGCCCCACACCGTTCAGCACTACAGCTTAAGCGATCCGGCGCCGACGTACGGCAATGAAGACTTCGGAGAGATACGAAAGTTTTTGAAAAAGCAGGCCGGTAGCCGGCCCACCGTATGGCATCCGGAAACCTCGTATTGGGTGAGTTTCGACAACGATGTGCCCCTGTTTTTGCCGGTCTATGCCTCGCGGCGAGTCCACGATTTGCGACTTCTGGCGGGCGACGAGGATGCCGGCCGGATGGGGCGAGGCGAATACGCCGGCTCGTCGATGGACGGGCAATTTACTTTTTCCAGCGGATGGGAGTGGGGTTATTGGATTCAGGAGGTCGTGACGGCTCGTGCCGCCTGGGATCCCCATACGCAATATGAGACCGACCATCAGGCTTTGGCGGCGCTATTGCAGCCGGTCGAAAGGGTCTTCGGCGACGCCGGTGAGGCGCTGGTCGACTGGCTCGTGGATTACTCTCAGGTTCAACTCGAGCTTCTTATCGAGGGCCGGATAAACGGCGAGGAGCCGGACCAGGTGGTACGGCGAAATGGTCAGGCCTATCTGCAGGGCTGGGAGACCTGGGACGATATCTCGCATACCGCGGCCGATATACTCGGCCTGGAGCACGGGCGAATGCAGCCCGATCGCGTCAGTCCCGTCCAGATGCGCCGCGGCTCCTTCGACCGCACCAAATATACCGACGATATCGCACCGCTTCTGGCGGAGATGGATACCAGCTTTAGTGAGCTGTCCGAGGAGCTCGAAGCCCTTAGAGGCGACGTTCCAGCCAGCGCTCTGGGGCTATACGAGGAGATCGCTGACGCCGCCGATATCACTGCTCTTCGGGCCCGTCAGGTTCGCGGCCTATACGCCTACGTCGATGCCGAGCAACGAGGCGCCCCGGTGTCTCATACCGACTCGTATCTACAGACGGCACAACAGGCTCTGGACCACGCGTTGAGCATCTCAGCGCATCGCGAAAAATCCTACCGCGTGCCCGCCGAACGCATCGCTGGATGGCGGGACAACCCCACGGTCTATCCCTTCACCTACCTGTGGACGGTGCGCTCTTTATTTTACTGGCAGCGCGATGAAGCGCAGGCCATCACGGGAGCGCGAAACCCCTGTCTTTTCAATATCATCGACCCCGTCAATGTGGTGCTCGACGACGGGCGGGTCAGCGCCACGGCCGACCGCGTGGGGAGCGCGATGGGCTGGTTGCCGGCGCTTTCAGGGGTGGCGAAATGCGTCAGGGCGCCGGCCGGTGAGCCCGATTTCTTGCCCGTTCAGTGGCGCGGCGAAGCGGAGCAGGGTGGATTGTAGCCACGCTTGGCCTACCAGACGTTCTCGGGCAGCAGCTCGTGGAGGTCATGGCAGATTCTCAACCGCACGTCGATCCACCTCTCGATTTCCTCGGAGCTGAATTGCTCGAAAGCGCCGGTGAGTTGCAGGCCGTCTTCTTTA
>SKQC01000233.1 GCA_007119175.1 Myxococcales bacterium
GACATCGGCGCTGATATCCTCAATCTCCATCGCTCCCGAACCGCAGGGGTTGGGTCCCCAATCATCATCCCAGTTGCTGGAGTCCCAGGTGCCCTCGCAATTTCGATAATCAATCCAGCTCTGTGCGATATTATCGATCTCACCATCGCAGCTATTGTCGAGGCCGTCGCAGGTCTCGGGCATAGGCCGATATGTATTGGTATCGATCACACATTCAGCGTACACCGTATCTACGCACTCGACCATTCCGTCGCCCGCATCGCAGCGACCCAGGGGTTGTTCCACCTCATCTTGTCCTATGCCATCCTCTGTACAGCTATCGAGCTGATAATAGTCGGGGGGAATATTGGGGAGAATCGGGAGCTCAATCTCAGGCGTCCAGATGACGTCGCAGCCCAGTACGCAGGGTTCGCCCTCGATAGCATTTTCCGGACAGTGGAACGGACAATCGTCTTCTCCCGGGGGCGGAAAGGTATTGGCACCGTCATCTCCGGGTTTGCAATCTAATTCCCCCTCATCACACACCAGATTGCCGGCCGGACAACCCGGCGCCGACGGATTTCCGATCGGGCAATAATCGCCTTCCGACTCCCCGGGCTCTCCCACGCACTCATTGGTGCAGGCGCGAATGGTCGTGACTTCCTCAATATTGCTATCGTTCTGAACCTTCTCACACCAGTAATCCGTCAATACGACCTGGCTGCCATCTCCACCGGGGGGGAAATACCATCCCCCCCCACCTTCGTATTCACATTGGTCGCCGGAATCGGCGTCCACACAGGCGCCGAACCAGCAGATCTCGCCGTCGCCGCAGGAGCCGCCCTCGCCACATTCGTCGTTGTCGATGCATCCCAACTTCTCGTGGCACCAGTCGTCACCATTGGCACATTCCCAGTCCTCATCGTCGTGAGGGCACCATCCGTCCGGGTTATACATGCAATAGCCCTCATTGCACGCGTAGTGCTCTCCGCTCCAGTCTACGCAATCGGAGTGGTCAGTACACGGTTGGTCAGACGACGGGGCATTGGGTTGCTCCACACAGGCATCTTTCCAGATAAACCCATCGTTGCAGGAGGTATTATCACGATGATCACTTAGGTCTATACAGCCGAGGTATTCGTGGCACCAGTCGCCAGTGCTGCAGTCGTCGTCGCTGCCACAGGCCATCCGTTCATCGGGGTCGCGGCAGAATCCGTAATGACAATAATCGGTGCTCTCGCTGCAACCGCCGACTCCATCTTCAAAAGCTCCCGGAGGACCGCCAGTCTCTTCGGGGTCCGGCGTATATGGAATCTCTTCACTCGACGCGCCCTCGGTCCACACCTGAACCGTGGCCGGGTTGGTCGCTCCATCTTCCCATCCCTCTGTGGACACCGGGAAGGTGCACGTCAATTCACTGGTAATGCTGAGCAATGCCTCTCTCAGCCCGTCCTCGTCGCCGACCTGAAAACTTCCATAACACTCGGACTCATTGACGGAAGTAGTACACGGATCGTCGCCGGGACCGTTCGGGCATCCCTCCTCGGCATCTGCTCCACAACATCCCGTTCCCGCAGCGGCCGCAAGCATATTGTTGAAATCCGTATCGGTTGCTCCACCGAGGCCAACGATAAATTGCTGATAGCCGTTATTTTTGGAATAGCAGGCTTCGTCGACCGCTGCCTGCGCAGCGCTTCCCGACGGCCGAGTTGGATAGCCATCGGTGATGACGATTCCGGCGCTCCTTAAATCAGAGTCATTGAGCGTCGCACTCTCGTACGTCTCCTCGATCGCCGAGGCCGTGGGTGTACCGCCGTACAACCCGGCGTCATCCAACTCATCGGGAATGTCGTCGTAGCTCGTCTCCGTCGCATCCAGCACGATCTCAGCGCTACTTCCGGAGAATAATCCCAGTCCAAACCAATTATCATCACTTTCCGTATCCAACACAGATTTGATGGCGTCGACGGCGACATCCCACAGATCATTTCCGCAACACCAGGAGACCGTTCCCGCCACTGGCGTCCAACATGTATCAGAGGCACATTCCTCGTCTCCCAGAGTCTGCATCGACAGGGAATTATCGAGCATCAACATCGCCGCCGTCTCCGATGTCTGCACGTCCGACGTGATTTCACTGTTACAACCCGGGGAGAAATTCCAATCCACCTGCGAGAAAACACCAATGCCCGCCCCGGCAGTCCCCGAGGTCCCACCCCAGCTCGCCGTCGACTCCCACTCCTGGGTATTTGTAGAGGTTCGATAGGCGCTCTGTAACGTGACCGTAGCAGTATCGCTCGTATCCTTGTCGGAGGTATCGATATCAGTGTTGCGAACTCGAAGGTTGTCATTGAGCCCGGAAGTCCAATTGGCCGGGTCCGAATTCTCGCGCGCTCCCACAGCCCCTACAATCAGGGAATGGTCTCCCGATGTGGAGGACTCGTCGGTCGTCCCCGTACTGATTGAATTTACGAAGTCATCGCCGCTGGTATTCGTCTCGGCGGTGTCGAATACGTAATTGCCAGTAAATTCCTGGATCAATAATACATTGTCGCGATGGCTTTCGGTGCTGCTGCCGTCCTCCGTCCAATACGTCGAAATCTCAGTCGGTTCGTCAGTTTGCGCGACTCGATACCAGACCGCGAGGCCGCGACGCCGAGCACCGTCGCCCGCCTCATCGACATGCAAGACGACTTTCTCCCAGCCAGTATTTTCAATATGTGCTTCATCCCAACTGACTCGATGTACCGAGATGGCGACCAACAAATGTCCCTGGCCCGGTTGTTCGTCAAACTCCGCCACCGCCGTATTTCCAGCGCCGATCGCAGCTTGCACTCGCTCGCCTTCCCAGGCCCAGGTGGTGCTCGACGTTCCGCAAATGAGCAGCAGGAGTGTCAGGAGAAACCCAACGACGAATTTCGATTTCGTCTCGTGTCTTTTCATCATCGCCATCTCCATTTGCTCACAGGACTTACGTGTCATCAAATCAATGTCTCGCGTTCGGTCCTACTTCACTTCGATATTGACCTCGATATGGGCTTCAAAATCAGCCCGAGAATCGATAATCAGATAAAAATCGCCGTCCGACGGGGCATGGAAAATCATCGTGCCGCTGCCCACCTGGGCATCGAGGCACTCGCCCTCACTGGAACACTCCTCTTTGATGAGGATCTGCGCCAGATCGCCGTGACTGTGCTCAATGTCGATCTCGACCTCATCGCCCATCGACAAATCGGCCAATTCCACGATTGCCTCGAACCCGGGCATCGTCACGTAGTCTTGGCTGTCGTCGACCTGACAACTCTCGACAGGCGTGCTGTCGATCTGATCGCTAAATCCCAACGTCATTCCTTCAAAGCTCTCAGACGAGGTGACCGTGATGGGATTATCGCATGTATCTCCCCGGCAGCTTCCGTCGACACATTCCTCGACACATTCGGTGAGAAATTGCCGGGAAACATCGGGCGAAATAAAGGAGGTGGTACAGGTCTCGATAATTTTCTCATCGATGCATTGGGTCTCGAAGTCATCGGCGTCACAAGGAGCGAAACCGTCGAACTCCACGGCGAGTTCAAACATCGCAGACGAGGTTTCTGCAAGCCGTTCGACGACCAGAAAAAATTGCCGGCCCTGGAATAATGTCGCCTCGAAATCTCCCGACTGGCATTCGAGTTCACCATCGTCATTGTAGCAATCTTCTGTCCGCAGCCCGAAGGCAAGTGGCTCCTCAGCCGCGGCCTGGACGATTCCGTCATCTGCCAACTCAAAGGCAAAAATGGCTTCATTTCCATCGACAGCACCGTCACAGCCGGTTGCCGCATCATTGCTCAACTCGTCGAAATCAATGGGCACCGAGGCCGTGCCTGCCTCCAAAATGCCGAGATCGATCGCGGTCGGACATCCTTCCACCACCGGTGGTTGTTCTGCGACATCCACTTCCGCATCCGCGCCGGTATCCTGCGGAATACCGGTGTCCTGCGGAATAATGGCGTCAGGTTCCACCTCCACATCTTCCGGCGGCGCATCGTATCCGACATCACCACCATCATTTCCGTTATTCGTTGCAAAATTGCCGGTAGGATCGGGATCGTCGGAGCATCCCACGATAAGCAGACTCAGTACCACAAAAAGAATCATCAGTCGTCGGAAATCATCCCGCCCGTTCTCTGAATTATCTCGGTACCGATTCATTCGTTTTTCGTCCACTTGCTGTGATTATCGCTTGCCTGTCCGCAGGCCATGGAATCTCATTCACGGTTCGTACCGTCACTCGGTGATTTCGATCGTAAAATCGACCTCTTCCCCACTGGATGAACTGTATCTGTTGATCACCAGAAAGTAGTCGCCTTCGCTCGGCACTTCCCACTCAAAATCGGATCCCGAGCTGTGGCCGTGGATACAATTGGGCGGTGAATCTCCGCAGGTCTCCATCACACCTATGGCATACGAAGTATCGGGCCGGATGACTTCAATGGTCTCTCCCCCCGCCAATTCGGGCAACCAGAACACCAGATCCTCACCGCTCGTCGAAATGCCGTCTCCACTGCTGGAACAATTCGAGGAGTCATTGGAAAAATCGAAGTTGCTATTGTAGCCGTCCAGATCGGCGGTCACTGTCGTCGACTCTCGCACTTCGATGGGATTGGCGCAGGAATCGCCGTGGCATGTCCCGTCGGTACAACCGTCGACACAGCCGAAGAAGCGCTCCTCGTCTCCCCCGTGACACAGAACGAGCTCGTCGGACTGACAACTCACATCTCCCGCCGGGTGGCAGACCACTCCTTCGGTCTGCAGATCGATCTCGAGCTGGGCGATCTGAGAACCCGTACGAGCTTCGACGATGATATAATAGTCATGGCCTGGCTCAGCGAGGAAATGCTGTGGCGCCGTATCGGCCGAACAATCCACGCTGGAGACCTGAGAGCCGCAGAAATCCACGCGCACATCGCGCGCCATACGGTGGGCCAGATCGGGATTGATTAACTCCGCATCGAGGGTGATATTCAAGACCTCGGAGACGCTAAAGGAAAAGACGGCCTGCGGGCTTTCGTCGTTGACCGAACATTGGGTGTTGAGAACGTTCGGCTCCTGGCGCGGATCGGCCTGGTGGGTGACGTGTTCGCCGGCACTTAACATCCCCAACTCATAGGGCTCCGCGCAGCTATATCCGGCGGAGGTTGCCGATGTGCATTGCCCCTCTACGCAGACCTCGCCACCGCTGCAACTGACGCCGTCACAGGGATCGCCCGGCTCGTCGACATCCGTATCGTCATCATGATCGGCGTCGGGATCGGGATCGGGGCCGACGTCGGCGTCGGGATCCTCGGTGTCGGTATCGCCGGTGGGGACAAAGATATTCTGGTTGGTCGGATCGTCATCGTCGCTACACGCGGTCAACGCGGCGGTGGACACAAGCAGAGCCACACAGATGAAGCCAACGATTCGTATATTTTTCATTAAATTCTTCACCGTCGAACTCTCGCGCTGAATGAACGGTTTTCGACACGGTCCGCGCCTCGAAGCATTTAAAATGCTTCGGGCAGGTCATCTCATTGCAACTGTAGAGCGATATTGCCTGCCTTACAGCGTACCAACTTCGCAGGCCGTACACAATCTATGGCGCTCGGAATCGATCTTCTCTACCGGATCAAATATGCAATTTCTGCGCCACGGCCGACCCGGTGGTATGACACGGCTCTGCTCCACTCTAATAACGCGCTGCGATCGGCGGACGGCGCCTATACTGGCTGCGATCCTCGTCTGCTGACTCCATCGGCGTCATCCTTCCCCATTTTTTGTCGCTATGAACTTTTTTCGTAGCCGTGAAGTATTTGCGGGAATCAGCTTCGATCAGCGATGGGGGCTATATCAACGAAAAAAACGGTGAACCGCAAAGGACGCAAAGGAGCACAAAGGATTTTCCCGTGATGGCATATTCACCGCATGGCGTCGTCAGCGGGCTTTTTTCGGACAACCATAGCCGGGCACGTATACCGGCGTGGAGCTCCACCACCCAGATTTTTCACCCCTTTCGAAAAGAGCAGAACAGACGCGACGGTCTGCAGACCTTCCGGCAGCATTTATTTCACGGTTGACGCGTTACACCGCCGGTGATTGTCTGTGCGCCGATAGGAAACGCACGAGAATCTACGAGGTACGAGATGAGCGAGACAACCGAGACAGAACCGCGGGGGCTATACGAGCGACTGAAGTCCCAGGACGAGGGCTGGGAGCTGTGGGGCCAGCTCGCGGTGGGACTTCTTGCTCTGCAAATCGGCGCCTACGCCGTGGCGTTTTTGCGTATCGGCGAGCCCAGCATCATCGCCTACTCGATCGTGATCGCATTATTGGGCGTGCTGACGATGCCGCTTATGTTCTGGGGATTATTGCGAGCCTTATTTCGCCCGCCCGCCTGGCGGCTGTCGCGGACGATCGCCTTCGGCTGTCTTTTGCTGGTCGGTCTTCTGGGCAATGTCTCGTTTTTGTCGGCTCCCGTATCGACGGGCGACTGGACCTCGGAGCGGGAATTTCGGCTCCCCTTCGACGGTCCGTGGACCACCCTCGCCGGTGGCGACGACAAGACCCATAATTATCACGCGACGACGCCGGCCTACCGCTGGGGCTACGATTTTGCTCCCCTCGTCGATGGGGCGCGCTATGAGGGCGACGGAAGTGAGCTCGAAGATCACCACTGCTACGGAACCCCCGTACTCGCCCCCGTAGACGCCGAAATCGTCAGCGTACTCGGCGCCGAACGAGACAATGCCCCCGGCGATTACGATGCAAATACGATTCTGGGCAATCATATCATTATGAAGGTCGACGCCGACGAATTCTTATTTTTGGCCCATCTCAAACATGGCTCTCTGCAGGTCGGCAGCGGCGATCGGGTCACCGCCGGCGAGGTCGTCGCCAAATGCGGCAATTCCGGGCGCACTCAGACCCCGCATCTGCACGTCCACATGCAAAATGACCGCGAATTCCCCCTCGCCGAGTCCTTGCCGCTTCGATTCCACAACTACCTCGCCGACGGCGAGTTCGTGGAGCTGGGTATGCCGAAGGGAGGCGAAGAATATATCGACGGCAAAGGGCAGATCGTGGAGCATCGACCCGACGGTGGTTGAGTAGAAGCTGCCGGTTGTCTGCCCTCACCACGGCTGTTATCGTTGTGCGGCGCGATTTTTTTCCGCTTCGCGCAGGCGTCGCCAGTGAGCATCATGCATGCCAATTTGTCCAAAATGTGGCGGTAAGAGCTCTGACCTCGGATCGGAGTGTCCCGACGACGGATTTTATCACGTCGAAGAGTCGGCGATCGAAGAAGCCGAAGGCGATCCGCGAATCGGCACCTTGATGGCCGATAAATACGTCATCCTGGCAAAGATCAGCGAGGGCGGCATGGGCGCCGTCTATCGGGCATTGCAGCTACCCGTGGAGCGGCAGGTGGCGCTAAAAGTGCTGCGCACCGAGTTGGAGCGCACTCATAACGGCCGAAAGCGCTTCGTCCGCGAGGCCCGGGCCATCTCGCGGTTATCCCATCCCAATACCATCACCCTGCACGACTTCGGGATCAACGAGGAGAGCGACCAGCCCTATATGGTCATGGAATTTGCCTCCGGACAGGAGCTCTCCGACTGGATTCACTCCGAAGATATGAGCACTCATCGCATCATCCACGTCACCCGCCAGATCCTGGGGGCCTTAAGCGAGGCCCACAAAAACGATATCGTTCACCGCGATTTAAAGCCCCAGAATATCATCATCACCGAGGCCGGCGGCGAAGAGGATTTCGCCAAATTGCTGGATTTCGGCATCGTCCGACTCATCGACGAGCGAGCCACCCAGGGATTGACCCGCGACGGCGAGGTCTTCGGAACACCCTTTTATATGTCGCCGGAGCAGGCCCGAGGAAAGGGCAATGTCGGACCGGCTTCCGACGTGTATGCCATGGGTATTTTGCTCCATGAGTTTTTCTCCGGAAAGAGGCCCTTTACAGCCGATACGCCACTGCAGGTGCTTTTTATGCACCTCAATGATCCGATGCCGGAGCTTATCCCCCGCGACGACTTAAAGATGCCGAAGGGCATCTTAGAAGTGGTGGCGCGGGCCACCGAAAAGGCGCAGGAAGACCGCTACGCCGACGCCGGTGAGATGCTCCAATCGCTGGACGAGGCGCTGGGTATAACCCATACGACGGGCCCCTTTTCGCTTCCCGAGATAGCCGCAAAAGCCGAAGAGGCGCGAGGGCCGGCACAGGATGCGGATGACGAATTGGCCCGGGCGCCGACGATGCTCCTCGACGATTTTACGTCACCGAGCGAAGAGGATGACGAGGCGGACGAGCAAGCAGGTGAAGATAAAACGCCGGCGAAAAAGCGATCCGGCGAGCGCAGCTTTGCCAGAACGCTATCCTACGGCGAGGCTCCGCGCGACGCCTTTATCGATGGCGATCAGGACGCACAGCGATCGGACGTAGAAGAAACGGTCACCGCCGAGCGGCCGCGTTATAAGAAAAAAAGCTCGCTGATGACCTACGCCATCGGCACGCTCGGTCTGTTGGTAGTGCTCCTGGTGGCCATGGGCAGCGCGTTTTTGATGATCGATACCGAGGTACCAGCAGTGGAGGACACCGCAGATCGGGCACCGGAATTTTCCACTGCCGAGCCCCGTCCTGTCGAGGAAGTGCCGACCCTCGCCGAAAGTGAAGATGACGGAGTCGAAGACGAAGATGCACAAGATGATGACGAGCCGGAATCCGGCGATGAGCTCGAAGAAGAAGTGGCCGGTGTAGCCACTGATACCGATGAGGAACCACCTTCACCGCAGGAAGTCGCCGAGACGCCTCCTGCTGAAGAAGAGGAGGACGCGCGTGGCTCCCAACCGGAATCTGAGCCGGCGCCAGAGCCAGCTCCAGAACCAGAGCCGGAAACCGATTCCGAACCGGAGTCCCAGGAGTCATCAGACCTGCTTCTCGATTTGACTCCCTCGAGTTCGGGTTCACAGTCCGAAGACGAAAAAGAAGAAGACGAGGACGCGGAGGAGACCGACACAGAAGAGCCATCTTCCGGGCCCGCCAAATTTGAGCGTCCCACCAAGTTTGACCGACCGGACTGAGCCGGGTACATCTAGCTTAAGGCACGAATCGCAACTTCGGGTGACGCTCATGACTAAATATTTTCGGCTCGCCGCCGCAATCATCGTCGCATTGACCTTTATTGCGCCCACCGCCGCTGCCGATGAACCCGCGCAGGTCGAATCGCCGGATGCCGAGCAACAGGCGGCGGAGGCGTATAGCGAGGCCAGCGAGGCATACGCCGCCGGGCAATTCGATCGCGCTGCCGAGCTCCTGGATCTGGCCTTCGACTACGATCCGGATCTTATCTATCGCTACAATCAGCTCTTGGCCTATCTGGGAATGGCGGATTACGAGGCGGGCATCGCCCTGCTCGACGAATACCAGAAGGCCATGGAAAAGGACGCGCGCTTCGACGATATCGGCGAGCTCCGAGAGGAATTTGAAGAGGCCATTGCCGAGCGCGAACCACGAGATGAGGCCCGGCAAGAACAGCAACTCGAAGAGCCGGCGGCGATCTCGGCGCCGCCGACGACGACTGATGAAGCCGAGGACAGCGGAAATCTTCTGGGCTGGACGATGGTGGGCTCCGGCAGTGCCCTGCTAGCGGGAGGACTCGTCATCGGCTCCGGGGTGCTGATCGGCGATCAGATCGATCGCATCGAGGGCTCCCGAACTGCGGAGTCCCAACAGCAGATCTACGGCGGCGAGCCCATCGACCGCCAGGACGATCTGGACACACTGCGCACCCACCGGATATTGAGCGCTGTATTATTGTCCGTCGGGGCCGTTGCGAGCGCCACCGGTGGCCTTCTACTGTGGCGCAGCAGCAGCTCGACCGACGATACGACGTCATCGCTGCGCCTCGATCCGATGCTCGACGACGACCGACGAGGCGCCGTGCTACACGGTCGCTTTTAAATAGTTTCCGGACGAGAACTAAATGGCTCCAGTCCGGAAACTGACTACACCCCCCAATTTACTGCTGCGGAAACCAACTATGACCAGCCTCACCGAACGACTCGAAACTGTGGAGCGACAAGAAGTGATTGACGACACCGCGCAATTAATCGACGACGAAGTAGCCTCTAAATCGGGTCTGTCGGGAATGGCCCTAAAAGGCGGCTATCGGGTCGTAAAAAAACTAAAACCCAATATGATCGAGGAGGCCATCGATCATCTTCTGGACGATTTTAGCGAAGCCCTCGATCCGCTGTATCAAGATTTTTTGGAAGATGACGAAGTCGATAATTTCGAGGTCTATATCCAGGACCACGACAGTCGAGCGGCCAACGATCTGTTGAGCATCACCGACGAGCGGGCCGAAGAATCGGATCACCGAGTGCTCAAAAAGACCTACGAAAAGCTGCGCGGACAGGCCGAAAAGCACGTCCGTCAGGCCCTTCCCGGCGTGGGACGCCTTATCGATCGCCACGCCCCGAAAGAATAAATCAGCCATGACCCGCCGCCAGACCGAAGCCTTTATTTTGCGCACCGTCGACTACGGCGACTACCACGTCATCGCCCATCTTCTGGGCCGACAGACGGGGCGCTTTAGCGCCATCGCCCATGGCGCCCGCTCGAGCAAACGGCGATTTTCCGGAAGCTTAGAGCCGCTTCGCGTGGTAGAGGCGACGCTGACCTCATCGCGCTCAGGCGATTTATTTCGCCTCGAAGAGCTCGACGTGGTGGAAAACTTCCCTGGCATCGACGAGCGCATCGAAACGCTCTCGGCGGCCGGGTACGCCACGGAGTTGACCCGCGAGACCTGGCGCGAGGGCGAAGAAGCCCAACAGATCTTCGAGCTTCTGCGCGAATTTTACCGCCACCTGCCCCGCTGCCCGTCGTCGGAGTCGATCGCCCGGCTGGTCCATCAATTCGAATTTCGACTCCTCGACCTATACGGATTAGCGCCGAGCATTCATCACTGCGGACGATGCGGGGCCACGGCGGAGTCGATGGATAAATTGCGCTTCGGCCGCGATGGCCAGGGACTGATCTGCGGGCCCTGTCGACACGGTGACGACGCCGTGGGCATCGTCACTGCGGCGACGCTGTCCTTTTTATGTCACCTCGACGATCCCGATCGCCCCCTTCCCGGCGACGACGTGGACTCCGCGCTGGCTCAGACCGGCCGGGTGCTCGCCAACGCCATCGACCAGCTCACGGAAAGACCGCTCGCCTCACGCGACATTCTACGCCAGATGCTCTAAACCAACCGACATTTCTAACGGAGTTTCAAACGATGAAGTGGACCCGACCGATAGCCTTATCACTGGTCACCGCCCTGGTTTTTGTCGCCTGCTCGTCGACGCCCGACGAGACACCCACCGAAGAACCTCAGGCCGACCCGGTGCATCTGCGGCTTCTGGCGTTCAATGATTTTCACGGATCTATTGAGGGGCCGAACGGAACGGTCCTGGTCGATGGAGAGGAAATCGACGCCGGCGGCGCCGCCTATCTGGCCGCTCATATCGACGCCGAAAGAGGAGAGGCCGATCACACCACGGTGGTGGCCGCCGGCGACCTGATCGGCGCCTCCCCGCTGGTCTCGGCATTATTTCACGATGAGCCCACCATCGAGATAATGGACAAACTCGGCCTCGATATAGCCTCCGTCGGCAATCATGAATTCGACCAGGGTGTCGACGAATTGCTGCGCATCGACGAGGGCGGCTGCCACGCCGAGGAGGGCTGCCGAGAGGGGCATGAATTTGCGGGCGCTCAATTTCGCTATCTGGCAGCCAACGTGCGCTACCGCGACACCGACGAGACGATTTTGCCCCCTTATGAGATCCGCGAATACGGCGATCTAAAAGTCGCCTACGTGGGCATGACCCTGGAAAATACGCCCCAGGTCGTGGTCCCGTCGGCCGTAGAGGACGTCGCGTTTTTCAACGAGGTGGAAACGGTCGAAAAATATATGCCCAGATTCGAGGAAAAGGGCGTGGATTCCGTGGTGGTCGTCGTCCACGAAGGGGCTGCACCGACCGGTGAGCCAACGGATATCGGTGACTGCGCCGATGTCGAGGGCCGGGCCATCGACATGGGCCATGAGATGCCGGAAGAGGTATCGGTCATCGTCAGCGGCCACTCTCATCTGGCCTATATCTGCGAGGTCGGCGACCGCCTGGTCACCCAGGCCGGCTCGTCGGGTCGAATCGTGACCGTCATCGACCTCCACGTCGATCCGGTGACGGGAGATATCGTCGAACAGAGCGCGCGACAACGGGCCGTCACTCCCGATATCGAGGCCGATGACAATATTGCCGGATTGGTCGCAGAATACGTCGAACTCGCCGACTCCCGGGCCAATCGCATCGTCGGGCGAATCACCGACGACTTGCCGCGGGGAGCGCGCCGCGGCGCCGGTGAATCGCCAATCGGACGGCTAATTGCCGACGCCCAACTGGCGGCCACGGCCGACGAATCGGATGCCCAGATAGCCTTTATGAACCCCGGCGGAATTCGCGATGCGCTGCATTACGAAGACGACGCCCACGACGAAGACGGCGTCGTCACCTACGCCCACCTGCATACGATTCAGCCCTTCAATAACGTCTTGACCACGATGACCCTGACCGGCGAAGAGATCCACGGACTTCTGGAGCAACAATGGCGCGAAGAGGAGCGCCCGCATCTTCTGGCCGTCTCCTCTGGATTTAGCTACGAGTGGGACTCCGACAAACCGGTGGGAGAGCGAATCGATCCGGACTCCATCGAGCTCGACGGGCGTCCCTTAAGAATGGACGCGGACTACCGGATCACCGTCAATAACTTCATGGCCGACGGCGGCGACGGATTTTCCATCCTCACCGAGGGACGCGACCGGGTCACCGGCGTCATCGACCTCGACGCTCTCGTCGACTATATCGAGACCAATTCCCCCATCGATCCCCC
>SKQC01000248.1 GCA_007119175.1 Myxococcales bacterium
CTTCCGACCTGCTCGGGCTCCAGATAGGTCTCATTGTCGCCATGGCCGAGCCGTCCGCGACTGCCGGTGCCCCAGCACCACAGGGTGTGATCGGCGCGGATCGCGCAACTGTGGTCGATTCCGGTCGAGACCTGCCATCCCTGAAACGAAACCACCGACCAACTGACGGTCTTTAGTCCCTGATTGCCCAGATCATCTGTGGCCTCGAGATGCAATTGATAGTCTCCAATCGCAAGCTCCTCGATGCTATGACCGGTTGAGCAGGACTCCCATTGCCCCATATCACCGTCGGATTCCAGGGCGCATTGAAACGAGCAATCCGTCGTATTTGCGCACTCAAACTCGAAATTGGCTTCCGTCTCCGTCGTCGATTCATCGGGCCGTTCGAGGATGACGATCTCAGGGGCTGAGGTGTCGATCGTCCATTCCCAAAGCGCTGGGGTTGACCAGGGCCCGTCGGCGCGGGCGCGGACGGCAAATTGGTATTCTCCGTCGTCGAGCTCGTCATACTCGGCCGGCGAGCTGCAGGTGTCGAATTCACCATCATCGAGCTGGCACTGAAATTCGCATTGCAGATCGGCCTCACAGTCGAATTCAAACTCAGCGCTCTTTTCGTTCGTCAGCTCCTCGGGACCGGAGTGTATCTGGACCACCACCTCCGGTGCGTTGGCATCCGAAGTGTCTGAGCCATCGGAAGTGTCCGAAGTATCGACGGGCTGAGTATCTGCCTGTCCGGCATC
Source organism: Myxococcales bacterium (assembly GCA_007119175.1). GTDB lineage: Bacteria > Myxococcota_A > Bradymonadia > Bradymonadales > Bradymonadaceae > SLJM01. The sequence goes on from SKQC01000248.1 coordinate 741, forward strand.
GGGGGAGGTGGAATTTGGCTCATCCGTGACTTCACCACTCCCGCAGGCAATGAGCATTGCGGCAAATGCCAGGGCTGCCGAGAGCACCGATAAATGTCTGGTTTTGCGGCGCATATAATTTCCAGAATAGGGGCAAATATTTGTAAGCAACGAGTCGACTCCGGTGGCGACAACCAATTCGGGTTAATCTATACAGGCACAGCTTCTGTCGCCGTCGGTGAAAAAATCTCCAGTGGCAATTTCGTTGTGGCCGTGCTCTTCACAACACTGCTTACATTCGCGGTTTTCTTCGATGTATTGGCATTCCTCATAATAGGACTTTTCGATCCCGGAGAGCGCATCGAAGACCCAGTAAGTCCCCCCCACAAAAAGCGCTAATACGAGGCAATTTCCAATCATATAGAGAACCATCAATCCGGCCAGGAAGAAATTCGTCGACTTCTTCTTCGGTGTCTCCGCGGGATCTTGCATTGTCGTTGCTCCAATAAGAGTTGCTCGACTATGCGCCGGGACAGGCCAGCGATATTGTGCCTCAGCGAGTCACTGCCCCAATTGAGAAGTAAACGTACTCTGTCGATCATATGGGCGATGGTGTTGGGCAACAACCGGTGGTGAAGCGCAGCGCCAACTCTTTTTTTCGGGGGAGCTCGCAGTAGCTCTATGATTCATTGATGGCTCCCCGAAACTCCCCCATTGTCTCGCAATCCTCGACATTTCCCCCCGGCAGGGGGAAAGGATTAGTGCCGTGAACAACCACCCGGCTTTTCGTGGAAAGCAGCCCACCTATCAGATAGAGATCCCTGATTATTCCGGCGACTTATGCACAATTGTCCGCCCACGGGGAAGGGGATCTGTGGTGACTTTGATAACCTCTGGTGGTCGCTTTGAGATTGGCAGCCGATATAAGGGCCCCGCGCGTGCGGTCGAGTCAGGAACTCGGGCGGTACAGTTCTTCGAGATCGATCAAACGGATGGCGGGGTCGTTGGCGGCGTGTTGGTTGAAGGTATCGCTAAACCCGGAGGCAGATAGGTAGATATGGCCGTGGGAGGTGGACTCGTCGAGTGATTCGTGAGCCCATCGGTGACCGGAGCCAGCCAGGGCCTCCAATTTGTTTCGGTGTCCGTAGTGCAGGTCGATATCCACCGGCGATGAAGACCACTTCACCTCTCCGGTCAAGATCTTCTTGTCTTGCAGCCGCGCTATAATGTCGAGTTCGATGCTTCGTCTATTCTTATCCGTCCCCTCCCATCGCGCCCACCGGTCGGCGGCGGGCAGTCCCCAGTGATGGTGGTGGCGGTGGTAGGCGGCGGCGACGATGACCTCGAAGATCTTTCCCATATAGGTGTCGAGTTGGGGTTTGATGCGAGAACTCCAGACGTCGGCGGGTCTGCCCGCGTGGAGTTGAGAGCGGTTGGGATGGACGAAGCGGTACCAGAATTGTACGGCCTGGTCGGCGATGCGATTCCGCCAGGCGGCCTTTGTGCCGGCGCCGAAATTTCGCTCCCGATAAATCAGACTTAGTGCCTCCAGGGTTTCCAGGATGCGCCGAACCCGATGGTTCGTGCCTCCGGCAAATGCACGCTGTTTGATCTCATTGGTTGACGTGCATCCGGTTGCTACGGCAGCCAGAACGGCGCGGTACTTTCTGGGATCTCGCAGTCCCTGTTCCTGTTCCAAAAGCTGCTCCAGTTGAAAGTGGACCTCTCCGCGGGGTGACAAAAAAGTGCGAATGACCGCCTCCTCTAGCGACTCCTCGGGCCGGACGGCGTCCAGGTACTCTGGGATTCCGCCAAAAATGCCGTAGAAGTAGGCTTGCTCTCGATACTCCCGGGCGGAGACCATCTGCCCGGCGTCAAAATAGTCCAGGGGCTTCAGCTGGTGGCGCCAGCTAATGCGCCCATATAACGGCCCTCCGGCTCCGATGCCCTCCATGGTTCCGATCTCGGAGCCACATAAGATAACCGTCAGGTTGAGATTTTCCCGCTTTACCTTTCGATCCCAGATGGCGTTGAGCTGTGATGTGACCTCGCGACGCCGGTCTTCGGAGCCGCCGAGCAAGTATTGAAATTCGTCGAGCACCACGATCAGAGGCGCCTGTCGTGCGTGGTCGAATAGCACGTCGAAGGTCGTGCGCCAGTTCGGATAATCCTCCACGACGAGCGGGCGTTCACTCCAGTCGGCTAACTCTCGCAGTAGATCTTGGCGGTTTTGCTCGGAGGTGACATTTCCCGCCAGAAAGTACAAAAGCCGGTCGTCTCCCGACCAGGCGTGTTGGAGCAGGTAGGTCTTACCCACGCGGCGGCGGCCATATAGCAAGCCGAGCTGTGGTCCATCTACACCGGCGAGGGAGCGAAGTTCTGCGATCTCTTGTATTCGGTCGACGATCTTCTCAGAGGTCATATAGGCGCTATATCTCAAGATACGCGAAAATTGATATACGTATATTGTGGCATACGTACGCTGTAATATACGTTCTCTGCGATGTAGGCGCAAAGAGAGAATTTGAGTGGCCACCGAAGTTGCGACGGAGGTATCGATGACCTCGGTGGTCCCCGGTGCCCCTTCCGACCGCTCCCAGACTTCGGTCGCGGCCACCTTCCCCACGGAATAAGGGGATCTTTGGTGAGCTCTGGTGGTCAACTGCCGAGCTTTTCCTCGACCTCGCCGTCGATACCTTTGAGGCGTTTGTGGAGGCCGGCTTTCATCAGCATATGGGCGCTGTTGGGATCAGGCCTTGTGATCGCGAGCCCTATCCGGTCGACGACACCAGATCCATCCTTCCTTTTCGGCGAGCGTCATCTCTTCGGAGGAGGGGCCGATGGCGCGACCCTGCAAGAAATCAAAACCGGCCAGCACACAGATCGCGGCATCGAGAACATCGTCACTATCGAGCATGGTTTCTCGGCAGCACTTGATATGTAGTTCCGAATGCAGCGTCTCCACGATCGCCTGGCGGGCACTCCGGCCCTTGTCGTCGTTTTTTTTATAACCCCTGGTGGAAGCCCCGAGGGCGATAAGAGTCGCCGCCGGGTATACCTCCAGCAGGCCGCAACCTCCGTCCGGTGTGGGCTCCCAGGCCATCTTGAGTTCGACGCCTGCGGTGCAATGCTCGGCGAGCTCGTGTAATCGACACAGGATGGAATGAGCGGTCCGGGCGATACGGTCGGCGCCGATGTCGAGAGGCTGCTTGCCTAACCTCCTTTTAATCATCCTGTCGGTATGGCGTCGAAAGAGCTGATTTGCCGCTTTCCGTGGCATACCGAGGGACATGCCCGCTCGATGGTCGACCAGTGACTTTCCGAGTTCAGCGGGCCAGCCGAGTGGGGCGTCGACGGCGAGCAGTACGGTTTTGGGCCCATCGTTTATCCACTGCGCAATCTTCTGTACCGGCTTTTTGGCCTTCCGAGCCTCGAGTAGTTTGCACTCTCCGTCGACAACATCGCCACAGGCGAGCCCGATACTGCGGGCTTTCGTAGCGGCGTCGATTCCGATGATTCGTATGGCGTGCATCCTACCACCTGTCCTGTGGCTGAGGGGGAGATCGCAGTAGCACTATTCCTCATCGAAGGCTCCCTGAAACTCCCCCATTGTCTCGCTATGCTCGACATTTCCCCCGTCGGGGGAAAGGATTAGCGGTAAAACCGCCCCGGTAAAATCGCCAGTAAAACCGCCCCAGTAAAACTGAGGCCTCTCAGGGCCCGAGGGCCCCGATCGGGATCACGGCCACCTCGTCGTTTCGAATGTAGCCATAGCCGGTGGCAACGATGACGCCGCACGTCTGCGGCTCACCGCATCGATCGGTGTCCACTCGGTCGGCGAATTTCAACAGGGAGGCCGCTCCTTGATCGACGAAACCCTGGCCCAGCTTGATCTCAAATGCCGCCCAGGTTCCATCGGCTTTCTCGACGATCGCATCGACCTCCAATCCGGTATTGTCGCGGTAATGATAGACATGTGCGTCGTTTGCCTGGGCATATACCCGTAAATCTCGGATCACCAGCGATTCGAAGAGCAGCCCCAAAAATTCCAGATCCTGCAAAAGCCTCGATGTATCGGTCCCAAGGGCGGCGACCGCCAGTGAGGGGTCGACGAAGTGGCGTTTCGGCGACTTGCGAAGGATGGACTTAGAGCGAAGATGGGGAGCCCAGGCCGGCTGATTTTCGACGATCATGAGGCGCTCCAAAGCCGTGAGGTAGTCGCGCACGGTTTGAGCGCTGATGGGCCCCTCGGCGCCACCAGTATCAGCCGCCAGTGTCGTGGCGCTAGCTTCGGTGGCCACATTCCTGGCCAGGGAACGAAGGAGGCGCCTAACGCGCTGGGGATCCCGGCGTTTCCCGTCCACTCGGTCGACGTCCACCCGTCGCACCTCCTCCAGATAGCCTCGGACCGCCTGTGTGGACTGTTCCGTATCGAGTGATAGTTGGCCGGGCCATCCTCCAGTTGTAATGAGCTCCGCTATCTCTACGACCGTCAGGCCGGGATCGCTCGTCCCCGAGCAGTCTCCCTGTAACAATTGAGAAAGAGAAATCGCACCATTGCTGTGCCCGGCCTCGTAAAGCGTCATCGGTCTCATTCGCAGCCGGGTCAGTCGTCCGGCGCCGGTGTGACGGGTAATATCGTCGGCAGGCACCGCTGAGCCGGTGAGGATGAATTGTCCCGGTTTTCCGCGGTCATCGATGGTACGTCGAATATGGTTCCAGATTCGAGGCTCCAGTTGCCACTCGTCAATAAGGCGGGGGATATCTCCCCGGAGTACAAGACCAGGATCGACAGCGATCGCTCGACGTGCGTTCTCATCGATGTCCAAAAGCACTTCGCTCGCCGCGATTTGTCTCGCCGTTTCTGTCTTTCCGCTGGCCTTTGGGCCTTCGATCACGACGGCACCCGTCGATGCAAGTCGTCGTTTGAGCAAGTCGTCCAGGATGCGGGGTCGGTAGGTCATTTCAGGTCTTTACGCAGATATTATTCGGTGATTCATGCGATTGAAATGAGTCCAGTATAAGAATTATAACGAATGTAGTACAGGTTCTGTAACGGTTTTGATGTAGAGATTGTAACGGTTTCCGCATAAGAATTGTAATCAAGCCCCTTTCGTCCGTCAGCAACCTCACGATTGCCCACTCCCCTGGAACCCAGCGGTTCTCGACGAAAGGGGTCGAGTCCTTATCTGCCGAGCTTTTCCTCGACCTCGCCGTCGATATCTTTGAGGCGTTTGTGGAGGCCGGCTTTCATCAGCATATGGGCGCTGACGGGGGCGGTCATGAATAAGAAGAGGACGATCAGAATCTCGTGGACCGCAGGCGTTCCGCGGTGGATGGTAAAGAATATGGTGGAGGCGATGAGCAGGCTGCCAATGCCGAGGGTCGTGGCCTTTGTGGGGACGTGCACGCGCATATAGAAGTCGGGCAGTTTTACCAGTCCCAAAGAGCCAACAAAGCTGAAGGAGACGCCGATCAAGATCAGCGCCGATATGATGATTTCAGCGATCAAAATGGCCACCTTTATTCATTCGATTATATCTCCGTGGAGCAGGTAGTTGGCGAGTGCCACGGTCCCCACAAATCCCATCATGGCAATCAGCAGCGCCGCCTCAAAAAAGATCGCGCGCTCCAGGCGAATACCGAATAGCAAGATCAGGGCGATGGTGTTGATATACATCGTGTCCAGCGCCAGGATTCGGTCCGGTGTGGACGGTCCTTTGAGAAGCCTGACCAGATTTAAGATCAGACATAGACACATCACGGCAAAGCCTATGTTGAGCGCCACAGAGATCATTCGAAGATCTCCTTTAGCGCAGCTTCGTAGCGCTCTTTGATTCGCTGAACTGACCCCTCGGTATCGTCGGTGTGCAGGATGTGCACGAGCAGCGTTTTGCGGTCTCCGCTCAGGTTGGCGGCCACTGTTCCCGGCGCCAGTGAGATCACTGCCGAGAGGATGGAGATCACCAGTGGATTCGAGAGTGTGATGGGCACCTCCAAAAAGGCCGGACGCAGTCTGTCGGAGGGCCCCAGGACCAGTTGAGCGACCTGGATATTGGCGACGATGATGTCGTAGCAGAAGATAAATAGAAATTTGATGAGCATTCCCCAGCGGCGTACGCGGAGCATCTGGGGCCAGAAGTGATTCGTCAGCGCCGGCAGGATAATGGCGGCGCACGCCCCGATGAGCAGTGTCTCCGGCTCCAGGCTCTCATGGGCCAGTATCCAGGTGATCAACAACACCACGCTAAAGCCGGGCTGGGGCAATATTTTTTTTCTGAATTTGATCATTTTTGTGCCCCCATCACAGCTTCGATATAGCCGTGCGGCGCAAGCAGGTGCTCGGCAATGACGGTGCAGAACTCGGCAATTGGGCCCGAGTACACCGTGTAGAGCACGATACAGGTCAATAGCCCGATGATGGGTAGGAGTTCGAAGGCCGAGGCGCACTTTCGCCCTTTTTCATCTTCATCGGCCGGCTCTTTGGCTTTCCAGAAAATCAGGGTGCCGGCGCGACTAAACGCCACCAACGCCATGAGGCTGGTCAATAAGACAACCGGCCAGATCACCACCACATGGGGCGAGGGAAGAGAGGCCTGCAACACCCACACCTTGCCCAGAAATCCCGAAAAGGGCGGCAGACCCGCCACGGCGATGGCGCCGATAAAAAAGATCAGTCCCAGGACCGACTTCTGCGTCGGCAACCGGGCGAGGACCAACCGGTCGTCTTCGGGACCGCGCTGCCGGCCGATCTGGTCGGCCAGCAAAAAGAGCATGGCCATCGCAATCGTGCTATGCGGCAGGTAATAAAGCCCCGCTGCGATCCCTTCGGCAGTGAATAATCCCATCGCCATGAGCATCATCCCCAGGGAGGCGACGATGAGATAACCCATCATCTTTCGCAGGTGCGTGCTGGCCAGTGCGCCGATCATTCCCAATACAAGTGTGAAGGTGGCCAGGGGCAGTAAATAGGGCTCCACAGCACCAGCCGCCACGCCCGCCTCGGCGCCAAAGATAAGGGTTGAGACCCGCAAAATCGCATAGACCCCGACCTTCGTGAGGATCGCGAAGAGCGCCGCCACAGGCGCCACTGCCGAGCTATAGACATTGGGCAACCACAGGTATAGGGGCAGGATGGCGGCCTTTAGAAAAAAGACGACCATCAGTATTAGCGCCCCGGCTCGAACGAGTGCCGTATCTTCTGTGCCGAGTTCGCCGACGCGCAGCGCCATATCGGCCATATTCAATGTTCCCGTGACCCCGTAGAGGGTACCGATGGCCAATAAGAAAAGCGCCGATCCAGTGAGGTTTAAGATCACGTAGTGGATGCCGGCGGTGAGGCTTTTTTTAGCTCCCGTGTAGACGAGCAGGTTGTAGGAGGACAACAACATGATCTCGAAGAATACAAAGAGGCTAAAGAGGTCGCCGGTCAAGACGGCGCCACAGATTCCGGCGATCTGCATCTGTATGAAGAAGTGAAAGAATTTGCCCTTTTGGTCGTGGCGATTCATCGCATAGAGCAGACAAAAGAGACTCACCACACCGGTCAGCGCCACCAATAGGGCGCTGAGTCCATCGAGCACCAGGACCACACCGAAGGGGGCCTGCCAGTCGCCGAGAGAATAGGTATAGATTTCGCCGAGGCGGGTGCGCAGGACCATCCAGGCTCCGACGGCGACAGTGCCCAGGCACGCCACAAGCCCCAGCGCGCGGCGAATCAAGATCGTGGGCCGGCCGACGAGCGGGATGAGCACCGCTGAGATCAGGGGGATCAATATGGGAAGTGCAATCCAGTGATTCACGGCGATTGCTCCTCGCCGTCGAGGTGATCCGTGCCGGTCACGAAGTGGGCGCTGATGGAGAGCACGACCACAAAGGCCATCATCGCAAAACCGATCACGATCGCCGTTAATACGACGGCCTGCGGGAGCGGATCGACATAGGAGACGAGCTCAATTCCCTCTTCGATCACCGGAGCGTGGCCGGGGGCGACGCGTCCCATGGAGAGCAAAAAGAGATTCACGGAGATGGCGAGCAGCGCGAGGCCGAGTATGACCGTAAAGGTGCGCTCTCTGAGGACGAGGTAGATTCCACAACTGCCGAGGACGGCGATGGCGCTTGCTATCAGGGCTTCCATGGATCGGCCTCCTCAGCTCGTGTTTCTCTGTCGTAGGGCTCTTTATCTTCCTGCATATGGCTGAGTTCGGAGAGAATCGTCATCGTCGATCCCACGACGGCCAAAAAGATCCCCAGATCGAATAGGAGGGTCATCACAAAATCGCTCTCCCCCACGAGAGGAATGGTGAATCCCAACAGGGTCATCGTTAAAAAGGGAAGATCCATCAAGAAGGCCACTGAGCCGGCCACCATGGCGATCAGCATTCCCACCACGGCGACAGAGCGGAAGTTCAGTCGCATGCGCTCATTTGCCCAGTCGATCCCGCTCGCCAGATACTGCATGATCAGCGCCACAGAGGCGACGAGACCACCGATAAAGCCGCCGCCCGGCAGGTAGTGGCCGCGCAAAAAGATGAAGATCGCCATCAATAAGATCAACGCCAGAAGCGGCCTCGAGGCGCTGACCAGCACGACGGGATAGCGATCGTCGGCCGTATCGAGCACGCCCTCGACAAAGGTGTGATTGGCGTATCTCAACATGGTGCAAATGCCGAAGGCAGCCAATATCAATACGGCAACCTCCCCAAAGGTATCGAAGCCGCGAAAGTCCACCAAAATCACATTTACCACGTTGGTTCCGCCGCCTACGGGATAGGTGGCATTTTCCAGATAAAATTGCGAAATGCTGTCTTGAGGTCGGGTCATTACGGCCCAGGAGATCGCTCCCATGCCGAGGCCTCCCAGCGCCGCCAGACCGATATCTCTTGTCTTTCTGAGCGGCGAGCCCTCCACGGGAGAGACCTTGGGCAAGACGAAGAGTGCCAGCAATAAAAGCAGGACCGTGACCACTTCCACGGAGAGCTGAGTCAGCGCAAGATCCGGCGCCGACAGATATACGAAGACGATGGAAATCAGCAATCCGACCACGCTCAGGCAGATGATCGCCGATATTCGATGGCGATGGGTGAAGACCGTGGCTAAAGCAGCCACGATTAAAAGCGCCCAGACGGCGATGGCCACCGGGTTGGTCGGCGCCAGCTCCTGCGACCCCGACACGAAGCCGTATTGCATAAAGGGGAGGGCGCCGGCGGCTAAGGCCATCGCGAAGAGCAACGCCAGGTACCGCTGCAGAGAGCCGGTTTCCAGCAGGGCGGTCAGGCGCGCTGCGGCGCCCACGACAAGCTCGATGGTTTTTTCGAAGACCGCTTTCCCCGTCAGTCCGGGCCACACGCGCTCGGCGAAGGCGTAGAGCCGGGCTCGCTGGGTGTAGACGACAACGCCGCCGACGATGGCGATGGCGCTCATCAACAGCTCCATCGTAAATCCGTGCCACAATGACAGGCTGTATGAGGGCAGCTCGCCGCCGATCACGCTCTGCGCTCCGGCGGCCAAAAGCGGCGCCGCCGTCCACTGTGGAGCGACGCCGACGGCCACGCAGATGGCGACCAGAATCGCCACGGGCAACAGCATCCCCACTGAGGGGTCGTGGCCCTCTTTCGGCGTCTTTCCCTGCGCTTCTTCAAAGAATACGCCGTGAACCAGGCGCACCGAATAAGCCATGCTAAAGACGGCGCCGGCCGTGGCAACCACCGGGATCAACCAGGGCGTCCCAGCCATCAGGGGCACCGTCAGGGTCTCCTTTAGGAAGAGCTCTTTGCTCAAAAACCCGTTGAGCAGCGGAATTCCGGCCATCGCCGCCGCACCCAGAAAAACCAATACCATCGTATAGGGCATCACGCGGCGCAGATTTCCCAACACGCGAATATCCCGGGAACCCGTCTCGTGATCGATGATTCCGGCGCTCATAAATAACGAGGCCTTAAACGCGGCGTGGTTCATAATGTGAAAGACACCGACCACGGCGGCGCCGGCGGTTCCGAAGCCAAAAAGGGCGGTGATCATGCCGAGGTGACTGATCGTGGAGTACGCCAGTAGCCCCTTTAGATCGTGGCGATAAAAGGCCACGTAGGCCGCAAAGCACATTGTGGTGATGCCCACGCCACCGACGAGATAAAACCAGGCGTCGCCCCCGGAGAGTGCCGGGTGAAGTCTGGCCAGCAAAAAGACCCCGGCTTTGACCATCGTTGCCGAGTGCAGATAGGCGCTGACTGGCGTCGGCGCCGTCATGGCGTTGGGAAGCCAGAAGTGAAACGGAAATTGAGCCGATTTCGTAAAGGCGCCCACGAGTACCAGAATTAGCATTGGAAGATACCAGTCGTGGGCGACGATCTGGTCTCCCGAGGCCAGAATTTCGGTCAACTCGTAACTTCCGACGATATTGCCCAGGATCACCAGTCCGGCGAATAGGCTCAACCCGCCCAATCCGGTGATGGTCAGCGCCATCCGCGCGCCCTGGCGTGCCGCCCTCTTCTGGCTCCAATAGCCGATGAGCAAAAAGGAGCTCAGGCTGGTGACCTCCCAGAATAGCGCCATCAACAGCACATTCTCCGAGAGCACCACTCCCAGCATTGCTCCCATAAAGAGCAATAAATACGAGAAAAACCGCCCGGCCGGGTCCTCCTCGCTCAGATAATAATAGGCGTACTGAATGACCAGCAGGCCGATCCCCAGAATGAGCAGGGCGAATAAAAAGCCGAGTCCGTCGACGCGAAGACCAACGCTCAAGCCGAGCGCCGGCACCCAGGAGGTGCTCTGGACCAGGACCTCTCCGGCCAGCACTGAAGGAGCGAGGCTCATCAAAAGAGCGAAGGCGACCAGCGTCGGGACGCCCGCCGCCAGCGTCGCCGCAAGGCGGCCATAGCGCTGCACCACGACGGGCAGCAACACCCCGATAAATGGAAGCAAAACAATCAGCAGTACTGTCACGTTAGCTCTTTATTATCTGTGACCGGTAAGGCTGCGATAGCGAATAGCGTCGACGCCCTTCGTCTACAATAAATTTCGATCGACGAATGTCGCTATTCTTCGCGATCGAGTAGTTTCAATCAAGCATGGTCGAGCGTTTGATGCAGCGGAATGCGCCTACGCCCGCCTGAGTGCGCGAGGCTTGTCAGGGGTGACGGGTCGAGCTTTTGATGTGCCGAGAATTTTTTAGAGGAGTAAGAATATGAATAAGCTCGTCTCGGTTATTGTCGCTGTGGTCGCCCTGGTGGCAGCCACATTTTATGCGCCGGATGCGCAGGCACAGCGGCATCCCGGCTCGCTGGGCGTCGGCATCGGTACCTCGACGATTGCTGCCGGACTGTCGGTGAAGCGACCGGCCGGTCCCACGGCGCTGCAGTTGACCGCCGGTTGCTGGAGAGCCGGTTGTAACGGGGTCGCCGGATCCGTCGATATGCTCATGCCAAGAGCGCCGCTGGTCGGCGGCCAGGCGGCAGTGCTGGCCTGGAATTTCGGCTTCGGCGGCGCAATCGGCGTAGCTGACGACACTTTCGCCGCCGCCGGCTCCTTTGTGCTCGGCCTGGAATTGATCTTCCGCGATCTCCCCTTCGATGTCGTCGGCGAGTGGCGTCCCACGGTGAGCGTATTGCCGGGCACCGATTTTAAGGCGGCTCATTTCGGCGGACATATCCGATTTTATCCCTGAGCATACGATGAACGCCGATGTTCATTGGATCATTTTTGCGTCAAAGAGTGTGATTGCCATGTATCTCTCATCGCCACTTATTCGACGATTTGTTGCGGGAGCGGCTCTTTTGTTTTTCGGCATGGCTGTGCAGGGATGCGAAAGCGATGCCGACATCGACACAGCAGAAGAGGAGGTGGAATCGCTCGCTCAGGATCCTGTACCGGAGTGGATGGAGCCGCAGACGGAGACCGACCGCGTCGCCGCGGAGGTCCATCAGGCCCACGGCGGGCCGGAGTGGGACTCGGTACAGACTGTGGAGTTTGTCTTTGTCGTCGAAAGCGACGATGAGCGCGTCATGGAGGCTGCACACCACTGGGAGGTCGCCGATGGCACAGACCGCGTCGAGTGGAGCGACGGCGAGGGGCGAGACTGGGAGGTGGTTGTCGATATCGACGCCGAATCAGCGCTGGAGGCCAGTATCGATGGCGAGGCGCTTGATGGCGATAAACTCGAGGAGGCCGGCGAGCAGGGCTATCGCCGATGGGTCAATGATACCTATTGGCTGTTGATGCC
>SKQC01000478.1 GCA_007119175.1 Myxococcales bacterium
CAAAAACTCTCCTGGCGCGATGACGCCGTGGAGGTCCTGGTGCGCACGGAGGCGCCGCAGGCCGTCTTTATCCTCTATGACGCAGAGCGGCGGATCGCCCATTTCCAGCTTCGGAAATTGGTTCAACGGGGATTGGAGAGAATCGCCGATGCCCGCCAGATGGACGTCGAAGAGCTCGTCGACCTGTCGATGGCGGATCTGGACGGCGGCGAGGGCGAGCTGCGCGGCAGTGAGGTAGAGCGAGTCCGTCGCATCCAGACGCGACGCCTGGAGGAGGCCATGGTCGCCGGTCGGCGATGGAAGCCCGCGATGTGGCGAGAGCAATTCGCAGCCCATCGCCTGATGAGCGAGATTGCGGGCGGCCTGGTCTGGGGTCGATACGATGGAGACGACGGGCTGCGATCGGCGTTTTTGCTCGATGACCGCGAGTCTGTTGCGTTCGACGAAAATAGCGACCTGGTCGGCGTGGTCCATCCCATGGAATTGGGCGACGCTATCGCCGATTGGCGACAGCGACTAGGCGACGCCGACAGAGCGCAGCCCTTCGCGCAACTGGATCGGAAGCTGTATATGCGAGGCGATTTCGACGATCTCGAGGATGTGCTCCAACAGCCTCGGATCGGCAGGTCCATCACCATCAGAGGCGACGTCAAAACGACGACCTATTCCGACGAACCACCTGAGTTCTGGCTTCGGGACTTCTTCGACACCATCGACAAGAAAACCTATGTGGAGCGGGCCCGAGGGCTCGGATATGAAGAGGACCAGGAACAATATTCTCGCTATGTGAAGACCGTCGGTGAGATCACCATTATCTACAATGAAGAGACTGAATTTATCGATCCCGAAAAGACGAGGTTCATCGATGACGAGGAAAAGGGGTTAACGAGAATCGACGCCGTAGGAACGAAGGGCGAATATATCGATGCGCTCCAGATTATTTTTAAGCGCAACGGCCAGGAGCTCTCCTTTGCAGATCTCGAGCCCATTTTATACAGCGAGGTCTTTCGCGACCTTCATATCGTGATGGAAGGAAGTTAACCCCTAATTTTCCGGCAAAAAAAGAGTCGAGGCACGGACGGCGTGGGGCGCCGTCCGTGCCTCGAGAGTCGTCGAATCTACCGCAGAAAATCAGGCGTCCGGAAGCAGCAGCACAACACGGTCGCCGAGCCATTCGATGAGCTCCTCGGCGACCTCTTCGGTCACATCGACTTCGAAGAAGTCCTCGATCTTTTCGCCTTGTTCAACGAGTAAGTGCCGCAATTCGTCGCGCGGCGTGGAGGGATCGACGCTATTGTCGAGTAAAAACGCCAGAGAATCGACGCCACCACCGCCGCCGCCTCTTTGCCAGAACCAGATAAAGCCGTGTTTCGCGGCGTCTGTCAGATAGTCTTCAAAATTATCCCACCGCACCGTGTCTTCCGGCGCCGAGCCGTGAAAGGCGATGGTGGCGTCCTTCTTGTCGACGCCTTCTTCTTGAACGTATTCGACCTGCCACTGGGCGTTCGGTCGTTCTGCGGGGAGGACTCCAAAGGAGTGTTCAAAATCCACCGTCTCATAGCCGTAGGACTCCCACCATTTGCTGGTGCGACCGCCGGGCTCCAGGCGATCCAGGTTGATGCCGTGGTTTCCAAGATCGCCCTCGGAGTCGGGGAGCTCATAGCGGAAGTCCAGTCCGTTGTAGACGGCATAAAAATCGAGATAATCGTCGGGAAGAATGTCCTGGAAATGCTCGCGCACCTCTTTGGAGATTCCCTCTCCTTCGAGCACTTCATACAACCCCATCTCCACATCGGGGCGAAGGGAGAAGAGGTGGGTATAAAAACGAAATTTATCAGCCAGTTCGAGCATGGTGATTCCTCCTGAAGGTGAGTGTCTGCGGAACCGCAGAGATGGTGTTTGGCTCAGTTTTTTCCGGTGCACCGGCACGCTATGCGGGGCGTTCAGAAGTGTCAAGATGTGGCGGATAGCGTCACTGAGGAAGAGCTCAGAGATCTTCCCAGGCTTCGAAAAAGGTATCGTAGCGCCCGGGGTTGGCGTCGATGCCGTAGACCGAACTGGTATGCTCGTCGTAGCTCCACACCAGATCGCCGTCGGGTGTCAATTTGCGCAGCACTGTATCCCGGGATCCGACGTAGATGTGACCATCGGGTAAGACAGCGACTCCTTCGGGACGGTCGTCGATTTCGGAGAAGACCCATTGCTGCTCGAGGTCGGCGTCGAGTTTGCGCGCCGTATCGTCAGTGGTGACGATGTAGACATGGCCATCGGCATCGAGAGCGATTTCGTATACCGAACCGGAGTGTTCGTCGAAGGTATCGATGAGGTCGCCATCGGAGTCGAAGGCGTAGAGGTCGCCGGCGGCGACGTAGACGGTGCCGTCGGGCGAAACGGTGACGTCCCGCGTGGTGTGGTCGGTATCAAAATACGCCAGCTCCTCGCCGGTGGAGGCGTTGAGGCGTCGCGCTGATTGGTCTCTCGAGGCGGAGTAGACGTGGCCGTCAGAAGCGTAGGTGACGTTGTAGACCTGGTCGGTGTGGTCATCGAAGTGCCACTGCACGTCGCCGTCACCGTCGAGCTTAAAGACCCCGTCGAGATTGGCCGCGATGTAGATATTGCCGAAGGGATCGACGGCGACGCCGCGCATTCGACCGTGTTCTAAATCGAGATCTTTTGCCCAGACCTCATTGCCTCCAGGGTCGAGCTTGAAGGCCCATGGGTTGCGGTGGCCGATGGCGTAGACGAATCCGTCGGGGTCGACGGCGGCATCCATGAGCCCGGGGCTGTCAGGCTCCTCGGCAAGTTCATTTTCGTATGTCCACAGGATATTGCCATCGGGGTCGAGCTTGTGCACTGAGCCGTCGAATGAGGCGGTGACCACGGTGCCACGGGCTGTATATTCCCACTCGATGAGTTCTGTAGAGGTATTCCCCACCGGATCGGTGGCCACGATCTCCAGGGCGTATTCTCCCAGCGGCAGCTCCAGGCTAAAGGGGCCGTTGTCGCAATCCGGCTCGTCGAAGGGGTCGACCAGGGTGCATTCAAGTTCACACTCGTTGACGCAGCTCAATTCGAATGCCGCCTCCTGTCGATATTGCACCGCGTCGGGCGCCTCCAGAATTTCGATCTCCGGAGGTGTCGTGAAGATCTGCCAGTCGAAATCGGTGGGTGTCCCCAGCTGGCCGGTGTCGACATGGCGGGGGCGTACGGAGAATTGGTGAGAGCCCTCAGAGAGCTCGCCGGTGGTGTGCTCGCTTTCGCAATGCTGGAATGGATCATCGTTAAGTGAGCACTCCACCTCGCAGGCCTCTCGATCGCAGACGAATCCGAAGGTCGCCGACGTCTCGGCGGTCGCCTCGTCGGGGGTATTCGTAAAGTGGACCTGGGCGTCAAATAAGTCCTGAGCATCGGCGTCGGCGATATCGGTGTCGGCGCCGGCGACATCGACGTCATCAATAATCCCCACATCACCGTCGTCAGCAATGGAGAGACAAATTGCCGAGCCGAAGAATAGGCCACCCGAGTCGGAACATCGCTCATCGGCAGCACAGTCGCCGTCGGTGTTGCACTCTCCACCGGAGCACGCGGCGATGCCTGCGGATAGCCCCCAC
>SKQC01000309.1 GCA_007119175.1 Myxococcales bacterium
ATCCCCACAAAAGGCGGCCAGGCTGGTCGCGGGCCCCCAAAAAAGCGGCCAAGTTGGCCGCGGCCCCCAAAAAAGCGGCCAAGTTGGCCGCGGCCCCCAAAAAAGCGACCAGGCTGGCCGCGGGCCCCGAAAAGCGGCCAAGCTGGCCGAGCGCGTTGACATAATTATTTTAGTGGAGCTGAGGCGATGAGATTTTTTTTGAAAGTGGCGATTATTTGCTTTTGCACCGCGATGGGAGTGGTGATCGTTTCAGATGAAGCACAGGCATGTCAGGCGGAGTTGTGTCCGCGAGATGATCACTTCCTGCCCGAGCAGGGGGCTGAGGTTCCGGCAAATCTAAAGGGATTATATTATTATCATCTCTTTGCGCCGGAGGTGGAGCGAGACGAAGAGGTCACGCAGATGTATCTACTCGATGACGGGGGGGAGCCAGTCGATGAAGTGGCCTTTGAGGAAGATGAGAGCGATGTGAGTCATTACGCCTTTGAATTTCAATTCGAAGACCCGTTGCAACCGGGCGAGACCTATCGCTATCTGGGAGAGACGGCCTGCTCAGGGGAGGTTGGCCCGGTTGAGGAGTTGGAGTTGGTATTCCATACGGCTGATGAGGCTCCGATTCCCGAAGAGTTGGGTGCGTTGGAGGTCGTCGACACCACGACGAGTTCCCTTCAGGTCTCGAATGCCATGTCTTGTTCCGATGATATTCGGGCCGCCCAGGCGGAAGTGTGGCTCGAGTTGAGCGACGATGCCCGGCCCTGGGAGTCGGTCTTGTGGTATGAGACGTTGGTCGACGGCGAACACTGGAATGCGTCGGAGCAAGTTGGCCAGGACACACCCGGTGGTTCTAGCTGGGTTGGCCGCGGTCAGGACCTGATCTACGCGGATTGCGATGGCGACGATGGGTTAGAAGAGGGCACCTACTCAGTGCAGATGCGCGCCTATCTACCCGGGGTGCAGGGCGCGATTGCCTCCGACGAGGTGGACGTCGAACTGGAATGCAGCACCCTTGGAGGAAGGGGCTGTTTTTGCAATGCCACATCGTCCGGGGGCAGTCCGCTTTCGGCGCTTATCGCCCTGTTGATGGTATTGGGAATAGCGCGCTGGAATGCGGCATCACGCCGACCAGATTCACCTGTGGGCTGACTCTATTACTCTTCAACCGGCTGCTGTCTCCGGTGTCGTCAGTGGCGTCAGAAAATCACTTAATTTGAGCAGGTGGGATAGATTGTGGACGTCCTCGCCCAATAGCGGGACGAGGCGGAGCGTATCGTCGCCGACGCGGGTGGCCAGCGAGGAGATGGCCTTGCGGTCGCGCATGGCCAGCTTTGCGAGGCGGGCGTAATGGGTCTCCAGGTGTTTTCTAAGGGCCCGCACCCGGTCGCCGTCGTCGAGTCCGTGCTCGGCGAGCAATCCGTCGAGATCTTCGTCTTCGAGCTGAGCGATATCCTTGGCCGCAAAGCGGGGGATGACTCTGTTGATGACGAAGATCTCCGCTTTCTGGTCGAGCTCATCGAGTTTTTCGTGAAAGTAATAGGCTTCCCTCATCCGCCGGGGATCGGCGCTGGTGATCACGAAAAAATGGGTCTGCGGGTCGCGGAGGATAAATTCGATCATCTCCCCGCGCTGCTGCAGCGCCTCTTGCAGGTAGTGAAAGGTGTCGAAAAACTCCACGAGATCTTCGACGAAGCTCTCGCCCAGGACCTTGGAGACCAGCTTTAGCACCACAGATCCCGGATTAAAGACTCGGCCGAAGAAGCCGGCGTCTCGATTGGGCAAAAACCACTTGATGACTCGTTCATCGAAAAAGGTGGCCGCTCGCGTCGGGGTTTCCAGAAACTCCAGGGCATTTTTCGTCGGTGGGGTGTCGAGGACGACCAGGTCGAAATATCCGCCGGTGTACAGGTCGTGTAATTTATCGAGCGCCATATATTCCTGCATGCCGTGCAGGGCAGACGAGAGCAGGCGGTAGATATTATTGTCGCGTGCCTTCTCCAACGCCCCTTTGTCGGGGGCGTATTGATCGATGAGATCGTCGAAGGTCTGCTCCGTATCGAGCATCATCGCCCATAATTCGCCGTCGCCATCGCCGTCGGTGGTCTCGCCGTCCGATGCCTGCACATGAGCGCGAGACTCGGCATCGGCAGCGGCGTCGAGATCGATTCGCTGTGGCTCGTTGGTCAGAGATTCCAGGCCCAGACTATTTGCGAGACGTCGGGCGGGATCGATGGTCAGGACGATGGTGCGGCGTCCGGCCATGGCGGCGCGGAGGCCGAGTGCGGCCGCCGTGGTGGTCTTTCCGACGCCACCGGGGCCGACACAGACGATAAGGCGCCCGTTGTCGAGTACGCCGCGAATGGCGTCGGCTGCAGCTTGTGTGGAGACTGAGGCATTCACCGTGCGGCTCCTGAGTGGTCTGGTTACGCCGAGAGTGACGCGGCGTCAGCGGAATGATCGAGAAAGATTCGGCCCAATTTTTCGACGACGTCGACCCCGGAACTCTCGTAGATGATCGGGACCTCGACGATCGGGGCCGAAAGTCGCTCGTAGAGCAGGTCGAGGTATTCGCGATCGCGGTCGAACCACCCCAATGCCAGCGCATTACCCTCGACGAGGCGGGCAATCGCCGTCGACTCGGTGCGCTCGTCTTCGGCCTCGAAAAACAGGCTTTCTACATCGGGATATTTGTCGCGAATATGCCCGTGTAACTCCTCGAAGACTTTCCGATCGCCGTCAGATAAAGGCGATTGATGGACCATATTGGCGATCGCCAGATCCAGCGGGCGTCCCAGGGTCTCGGCAATATTATCGGCGAGCTCGATGGTCTCGTTGACCGGCATCTCCTCGGGCAGACAGACGGCTATGATCGACGTCGTCTGTGGGTCGGAGATAAGGTCGGCGACTTTGGCCGACATCTTGGCGATGGGGCCGATGCCGCGCATCATCTGATTCATGGTCGCCGGGACATTTAAAAACGTCACGGCGTGACCACTGGCCGGCAGGTCGACCAGAATATGGTCGAAGAAGGGCTCGCCGTCTTCGTCTGTTTTCTCAAAGAAGCTGCGCACCTGATCGAGGATCGTGACCTCGTTGACCGAGGGAGCAGCGCGAAAAAAGACGCGGGCGATCCGATTTTTGATGACCGCCCGGGCGATCCGATCACTGGGAACGAAGCGGCGCAGAGTGGCGATAAAGCATTCCTCGGCAGTGAGGTTGGAGGCATATAGATATTCGTTGATCTCCTCCGGCTCGAGACCGGGAGAGGAGTAATCGAAGAGATCCTCCATCGCCGAAAAGGTGTCGGTCTCCAGGACCAGGGTGCGGCGCTCAAGGCGTGATAGGGCACGGGCCAGGGCGGCCGTGACCGTGCTCTTTCCAACGCCACCTTTGCCGGTGACGAAGATGAGTCGACTGTCGAGTAGTTCGTCGAGCATGTTCGGTTCGGGTCCTCGCGGTCGCCCTGATGCGAAGGGGGCACAAGATAAAAACCGGATGGCCGTGGGCAATCAGATGGGCCCGATGGACATTGATGACTCGTTGTAGAAAGCCACCGGCAGGGTGTCAATGTAGAGGGACAGACAGAAAAAGGCGGCCCCAACGGCCGCCTTTTTC
>SKQC01000172.1 GCA_007119175.1 Myxococcales bacterium
CTTCGGACGACGAGGAAGCTGAGGAGGCTGAAGAGGCTTCGGACGACGAGGAAGCTGAAGAGGCTGCTGAAGACTCCTCGGACGATGATGACGACGAGGAAGCCGCTGAAGATTCCTCAGACGATGACGATGATGACGACGAGGAAGCCGAGGAAGCCGCTGAAGACTCCTCAGACGATGACGATGATGACGATGATGACGACGAGGAAGCCGAGGAGGCCGAGGAAGCCGCTGAAGATTCCTCGGACGACGATGACGACGAGGAAGCCGAGGAGGCCGCTGAAGACTCCTCAGACGATGACGACGAGGAAGCTGAAGAGGCTGAAGAGGCTGAAGAGGCTGAAGAAAGCGAAGACGCTTCAGAAGAAGAGGAAGACTCCGGTTCCGACGACGGTGGCGAGGAAAAAGCCGCCGCTGCCGATGCGGATGGCGACGACGACAGCGACGACAAAAAAGAAGACGACGCAGACGCTCCTGCCGGATCGCTGGGCGACGAAGTCTCCGCCGTCGATCAGGCCTGGGGCGATCTCGAGGTCGAGTCTTAATTCGCGGCGGTGGGGTAGCTCGAAAGTACCCCTCAGTCGCTTCGCGACAGCTCCCCTCGCGGAGGGGAGCGGGTTTTCGTGAGTCGCTTCGGGGCGGACAGCTCCCCTGCAAGGGGAGCGGACTCTTCTTGTAACTCCCCTGGTTCATTCGACTAGAAGATTGCCGAGACTAAAAGACCGCCAGCGCCGCCGGTGGAAAGAGAATATAGAGGACGATGGCGATCAAGATCGCCACCACCATCAATCCCAGGGGGTTGTCCCACAGAGTCTGCCAGATATGCTTTAGGGTCGACGGCGGCTTCCACTGGTCGGGATCCGGCGGCGGCTCGTGACGCCGCCGGCGCGACTTTTCAAATTCGCTGTGCAATCGCTGTCTGCGCTCCTTCTGGCGTCGCTCCCAGCCCTTTTGCCCGTCACTTCCGCTCTCCATCCTCTCTCCTTCGGCTCGCGCCCTGTTCACCGCGTGACTCCTCCATTCTAACATGATCGCCGCAGCGCATCATTCCACCTCAAACGCATCGCACGCCGTTTTCGAAATCGGGGAGCCCGTAGTATAAATAGCTCCGTTTTTTCGGCACCTCTCCCCCGCAACTCCTGACTGGCGCAGCGCAGTCAGCGTGAATAGGTTCAGCGTTTTGATCATTCGTAAGCGTTTAGTTGGGTGACGAAGTCATGCGCCAATACACCCCTGAGGTTCAGGCTAGTAGCCCGAAAGGCGGCCAGGCTGGCCGCGGACCCCGGGAACTGAACGTTTTGATGATTCTATGACTCTGGGAGTGTCTTTATGCGTGATGCGCTCGTGTTTTGCCTGACCCTACTTTTCGTCCTCGCCGCGGCTGCGGCCTGCGGCGACGACGACCCGGATCCCGACAATAACGACCAGCCGAACCCGGATGTCGGAGCTTCGGATGTGGACGTCGGAGTGTCCGACGCCGACGCCGCAGCACCGGACGCGCCGGTAGATCAGGGAGAATACGATATGATCTGGACGGAGCTGGTGCAGGAATACGGCTGTAGCGGCTCGCTGTGCCACGGAAGTGGCATGGGCCCGGCCGTCGATGAACACGACCTGGTGGTAGGCGTAGAATCGGAGTGCGACGGAAGCCTCATCGTCGATCCCGGCAATCCGGAGGGTAGCCTGTTGTGGCAAAAAATGACCCCCGAGATCGATGAAGACGACGTATGCGGCTCCAAGATGCCGCTGGTGACCGGAGCCAGCGCCGAAGACGCCCAGATGGTATGGGATTGGATCGAAGCCGGTGCCCCAGAGTAGAAACTCGCGATCTTGGCCCCTATATTCGCCCCCGGCCTATATTCGCCCGCACATTTTCGCTACGAGCAACTGACCTGGAGGTCTTGATATGAATTTTCTGCACAGCATGGTTCGCATCCGCAATATCGATAAATCCCTGCATTTTTATTGCGAGCTTCTCGGACTCGAAGAGGTCCGGCGCAAAGAGGTCGAATCCGGCGAGTATACGCTGATCTTTTTGCGAGCCCCCGGCGACGAAGACGAGACCGTGGAGCTGACCTATAATTGGAATGTGCCCGACAGCTACGGAAACGCCCGCAACTTCGGGCATCTCGCCTTTTCGGTCGACGATATCTACGAGGTCTGCGAGCGGCTTCACAACGGCGGTGTGACCATCAATCGACCGCCCCGCGACGGGCGAATGGCCTTCGTCAAATCACCAGATGATATCTCCGTCGAATTACTTCAAAAGGGCGAGCCACTTCCCGAAAAAGAGCCCTGGGCGTCGATGGAATCCACCGGTAGTTGGTAATCTGCGCAATAATCAGGAAGATCACCATGGCCTTAATTCGCCGCGCAACCCGAATCGCCACCGTGACGGCGATTGTCTTTACTATGTCATTTTTTATCGGCGCCCCGACACTCCTCGCCGGGGAATCGAGCGGCGGCCAATTTGAATTCGAGCTCGACAACTCCGTGGAGTACGGCGAGGGCGAGCCGAGCCTGACCATTCGCGCCCTGACGGCGCTCCACGATGCACAGGTGATCCTGGAGCGCAGCGACGGCAATCGCCAGGTCGAAAAACTGGGCAATCTCGACGGCGGCGAGAGCCGAGCTATCGCGATTGAGCAGGGCACGGGCAGCTTTGGCTACGACGCCGAACTCCGGGCAAAGACAGCCGGCGGCGATCCGATCTCGATGACATTTAATTTCCAGGCCGAAATCACCCGAGAGATGGAGGTCGACCTGATTCGCGATGAGATCGATCTGGACAGCGGTCATGTGCCGATCCAGATCAATCAGCCCGTCGACCGGGTCGAAATCACTATTACCGACGAAAATAATCGCCCCACCTTAGAGGAGACTCAATCCTTTGGTGGAGCGTCGGGCCGGCTCAACGTGCGGTGGGACGCCGAAGGAAGCATCGGCGCCGTACGCCTGAAAATCCACTACGGACAGGGCGCGTGGTACGAATATATTCTGGAGCCCTTCTTTATCGAGATCCCGGAACAGATCATCAATTTTGAAACGGGAAGTGCCTCGGTCGATGAAAGCGAGGAGGGCAAGCTTCGAGAGACCCGCGACCGCGTTAGCGAGGCCCTCGACAAGGCGGGCGACCGGCGCTCCGAGATGCATCTATATGTGGCCGGCTATACCGACACGGTCGGATCGGCAGCCAATAACCTCGAATTGAGCACCCGGCGAGCCCGCTCCATTGCCGCCTGGTTTCGAAACCACGGCATCGATATTCCCATCTACTACCAGGGTTTCGGTCAAGAAGTGCTGGCCGTCCAGACCCCCGACCAGACCGAAGAGGAGCGAAACCGCCGCGCCGTCTACGTCCTCGGCAATGCCCCTCCACCGGCCTCTGAGGACCTACCGCGGGCCAACTGGCGCCGTCTGCGCTAATGGGCGACATCGATCACTTCGCGTTGCAATAGCGCCCCCTGTCGGTCATACTCTCGTGCACGGTAAAATAAGCTTGCTTTGTGAATTAGCTGCAAACCATCGCAGCCTCTAATGGGAGATATCATGGAAGTTTCCACCTTCGAGCATCATCTCGACTCCGGCTGGACCATCGACGAATTTCCGCCGCTGGACTCCGAAAATACGCTGGTTCTGGTATTTGGAAGCCGCAGTTATCTCCATGACGGCGAGGCCTTTGGCGAACTTCGCAAAGCCTATCCGAAAGCCCATATCGTGGGCTGCTCGAGCTCCGGCGAAATCCACGGCACCCGTGTCTCCGACGACACCCTCTCCGTGGCCGTCACCCGCTTTGAAAAAGGCCGGATTAAAACGGCGACCGTAGAGCTCAGCGACCTCGATGAATCGTTTGACGCCGGCGAACGGCTGGCCCGGGAGTTGGCCGGCGATGATATGGCCAATTTCTTTGTCCTCAGCAACGGCACCCACGTCAACGGCACCAAACTCGTAGAGGGCATCAACGGGGTCCTCGACGACGACACCATCGTCACCGGCGGTCTGGCCGGCGACGGCGATCGCTTCGAGAAAACCTGGGTGCTCGACGGCACGCAGGCCAATCCACATTTGATCGCCGGCGTCGCCTTTTACGGCGATGAGTTCTGCGTCTCCCACGGCTCGCAGGGAGGCTGGGATCGCTTCGGACCGGTGCGCTCGGTGACCCGCTCCGAGGGAAGCGTCCTCTACGAATTAGACGGAAAACCGGCCCTCGAATTATATAAACGCTACCTCGGCGATCAGGCCGAAGACCTGCCGGCGACGGGGTTGTTATTTCCGCTGGAGCTTCACTCCGACGGCGACGAAGAGCGCCTGGTTCGCACTATTTTGGCCGTCGACGAAGACGAGCAATCGATGACCTTCGCCGGCGATATCCCGCAGGGCGAAAAGGTGCAGTTGATGAAGGCCAACTTCAATCGGCTCGTCGAGGGAGCTTCCGATGCCGCCGGACACTGCGCTGAGATGGCGCAACACGATGGTGGACAGGCGCTGGCGATTGGTATTAGCTGCGTTGGGCGACGGCTGATCCTCAAGCAACGCACAGAAGACGAATTGGAGGCCGTCGTCGATACGCTTCCGGAAGGAGCACAATTGGTCGGCTTTTATTCCTACGGAGAGTTATCTCCCTACGTCAGCGGTGCCGATTGTGCACTCCACAATCAGACCATGACCCTGACGGTGATCAGCGAACGCTAACCAAGACGTAGAGCCTATGTCCGAATACCACTCCGTACTGCGCAGACAACTTCGCCGAATCGGGATCGACGATCCCTCAGAGATTCCCGATTCGGCGGCGTGGTCTGATTTTCTGGAGCGCGTCAGCCAGTCTTATGAAAATTCTGACGAGGATCGCTACCGTTTAGAGCGCTCCCTGGATATCTCCTCGATGGAAATGGAGGAGCTCCACGCCCAGTTGAGCGCCGAGCACGACAAGCTTCACGCCGTGCTGGCGGCACTCTCCGACGGCATCTGCTATATGAATCGGGACTGGGAGGTCCAATTTCTCAACCCCTCCGGCGAGCAGATGCTCGACGTGGCCCGTGACGAGGCGACGGGACGGAGTCTATTCGAATTTATCGACCTGCAGATCGGGCCCGGCGACCTTTTAGACGGGCCGAATAAAGAACTCGAGGAGACGCTTCGCGAAGCGACCCCCTATGCCTACGATGACTGCGATGTCATCAATCACAGCGGCATCGAATTTCCAGCCGACGCCACCTTCAACCCCATGGTTCGCGACGGTGAACTGGAGGGCATTGTCCTCAAGATCACGGATATCACCAGCCAAAAAAAGGCGCAGTCGAAGATCGAAGAGGCTCGCGATGAAGCTCAGGAAGCTCGCCGTGCCCGCGAGGCCCAGGCGGCCTTTTTGGCCAATATGAGCCACGAATTACGGACGCCGTTAAACGCCATTATCGGCTACTCCGAGTTGGTCACCGAGGATGCCGACGCCTTCGGCTACTCCGAGGTGATCCCCGATCTGGAAAAAATTCGAATGGCGGGCAAACACCTGGTCACCCTCATCAGTGATGTCCTCGACATGTCCAAAATCGAGGCTGGAAAAGTCGAACTCGAGATCGAGTCCTTTCGCACCGAAAACCTCATTGACGACGTGGTCGTGATGCTCGAGCCAGAAATCGCGGCCTCGGGCAACGAATTTATCGTCGACATCGACGACTCGCTGGGCGAGATGCGCTCCGATCGCACCAAATTGCGTCAGATCTTGTCGAATCTGCTCAATAACGCCGGTAAATTCACCGACAATGGCACAGTGCGGATTGCGGCATCCCGCGAAGAGCGCGCCAACAAGACCTGGTATCGCTTTGAGGTGGAGGATACCGGCATCGGCCTCGCTGAGGAAAAGCTGCCGCGGCTATTTGAGGCGTTTACCCAGGAAGATGAGTCGACGACGCGCAAATACGGCGGAACCGGCCTCGGCCTGGCGATCTGCAAAAATTATTGCGAAATGCTCGGTGGCAGCATCGAGGTAAAAAGCGAACTCGGCGAGGGTACAACATTTACGATTGCGATCCCGTCGCTGGTCGCCTCTCGCCCCGCCATGACTTCCGAGAAGCTAAAAATCCCGCTCGATAATGCGTCCGGAGACGACGCAGACGTCACCAATAGCGACGCTGACGATGCGGAGATAGCGCTGTTGGTCATCGACGACGAGCCCAGTGTCCACGATATGATCACCCGTTATTTGAGCCATCGACCGGTTCGTGTACACTCCGCGCTCTCCGGGCGAAAAGGCATCGAACTGGCCCGCCAATTACAGCCGGACGCCATCGTCGCCGATATATTGATGTCCAATATGAGCGGCTGGGAGGTCCTCTCAGAGCTCAAATCAAACCCCGAAACCGCCGACATCCCCGTGGTCATAGGAAGCATTTTAAACGAGGAATCCAAGGCCTATAACCTGGGAGCCGACGACTACCTGGTCAAACCGATCGATCGGGAGAGTCTGAATTCGATTTTAGATCGATACGCCACATCCAGCATTCCCCGCGCTCTGGTAGTGGAAGATGACGAAGATCTGCGCTATTTATTGAAGCGCAAATTAGAGCGTCAGGACTGGGCTGTGAGCACAGCGGCCCATGGCGGACGGGCCCATCAATTTCTGCAGGAATACACCGCCCCCGATTTGATTTTGCTCGACTTGATGATGCCCGAGGTCGACGGGTTCGACCTTCTTCAGATTCTCAACAGCCACCCTCGCTGGCGCGAAATTCCCGTCGTCGTCCTCACCGCGATGGATCTATCGAATCACGAAAAGAAATTACTCAAGACTCACGTTCAGCAAATTCTCTTTAAGGGAGCTCAAGACGAGGCCGAAATTCTCACGGAAATTATGGACCTCATCAGTCATCTTAGCCCCGTTCAATCGCCGCAACGAATCGGAACTTCCTGATGCACCGTATATTGCTTGCCGAAGACAACGAGATGAATCGCGACATGCTCTCCCGGCGGCTTGCCCGCTATGGCTACGACGTAGTGGTAGCCGAAAATGGCGAGGAGGCAATCGCGCTGACCAGCAGTGAAGAGCCGGACGTGGTGCTCATGGATCTGACCATGCCCGTGCTCGATGGCTGGGAAGCGACCCGGCGACTGCGGGCCGACAAGGCGACCGCCGAGATACCGATCATCGCCCTGACCGCTCATGCCCTAAAAGAAGACCGCCAGCGGGCGCTGGAGGCCGGGTGCACCCATTTTCTGACCAAACCGGTCGATATCAATCAGTTGCAGGCCACGCTGCGCAAGGTCTTGTCCGGCGACTAGTCGCCGTCCACCACCACTCGGTTTCGACCGTCGTCCTTGGCGCGATACAGCGCTTTATCGGCGCCGTCGACCATCTCCTCGATGGTGCACTCTCGCTGCTCTCCCAATGCAACGACCCCGGCGCTGACGGTGACCCCCAATTGGCGGCCATCGATCTCAAAGTCGAACTCCTCGATCCCTCGACGAATTCGCTCCGCGACCCGTCCAGCCACCTCCAGGGTGGCGCCGGGCAATAAGATAGTAAATTCCTCTCCGCCGTAGCGTCCGACCAGGTCGCCGTCGCGCAGTGACGAGCGAATCTCGGTGGCCACCCCGCGTAAGACCTCGTCACCCCTGGTATGACCGTAGGTATCGTTGATCGGTTTGAAGTGGTCGATATCCAACATGATCAACCCCAGGTCCCGGTCGCTGTTGACGGCATCGGCCAACTGCTTATCACAGCACTCAAAGAAATATCCCCGCGTATACACTCCCGTAAGGGGATCGACACGGGCTCTTTTGCGGATCTGCAAAAACTCCTGGGCGTTCGTCATCGCCAGTGCGGCGTGGTGACTGAGCGCCGTCATCAGATCGACGTCGAAGTCGTCGTAAAAATCGGCCACCTTCGACTCCAGGCAGATCATGGCCACCGGCTCTCCTGCCGAGACCAGCGCCACGCCCAGCCAGGACTGGCATTCGGGATGAACGGCCGCCGCAGCTCCGCGGCGCGTAAAATCAATTTGGCCGATGGCGAGCGGCTCCGGTGCCGACTCCAATAGATCGCCGTGGGGATAGCCGGACAGCGAGATATTGCGCGCTGCCCTCTCCGGTACTGACCAGGAGCCGCGACAGCGATCGAGGATCACGTGCAAACGCTCGTCGCGCAGCAATAAGATCTGAGAGCGATCGAAATTAATGACCTGGGCAATACACTCGTGGACCTTCTCGATGACCTCGTCGAATTCCAGCGACGAGGCCATCATCCTCGACAATGAGCCCAGGGTTTCGGCGAGTCGTCGTTTGTGCCGCTCGCGCACGATCTGGCGCTCCAGCTCCGAGACCGTATCGAGCAGCGTGCGTCCCGACTCGTGAATCCGCTCCACCGACCGCTGCGAGGCCTCTGAGGAGGGATCGTCGCTCTCCATTAACAACTCGCTATAGCCGATGATGGCGTCCAGCGGCGTTCGCAGATCGTGGCTCAAGGTCGTCAGATAGGAATCGACCCGGTGTGGTCCAAGTCCCGGCAGCTCGCCATCATCTCTATCCGGTAGACGCCGTGGCGGTAAATCATCGACCTCTTTTGGTTGGTCGGCTTGTTGGTCGGCCTCCGGATTGTGAATGCCGCGGACCACATATACCACGCGACCCTCGGCAGGTTCGTCGACCCGATGAGAATGGCCGAGCACGAGCAGATCGATAGCCCCATCAATTTCGTCATCGAGGGGTTGCACATCCACCGCTCCCACGGGCTCCGACTTGCCGCACACCGAGCACTCGACGCGCGGCGGAGACTTCATCTTCGCACAGATCTTTTTCCACCAGCGGCGGGGATCGTCATCGAGATCGAGAGCTTCCACCACCTCATTGCTTGCAATGACATGGGCGTCATCGGTCTGAAACCAATAAGAACTACCCAGTGCTGCGACCACTCTTGGAAGGGCGGTCGGTTGATCAATCGACGCGAAACGAAACATCGGCGTTCGCCCTGGAGCTAAAATCCCGAATTAGACAAGAGTACTCGATGGTACCAGACCACAGTTGGCTCTGTCACCGACCGAAGATCCCCCGACTCTTTGCGCTCCGCTCCGGTCGGCGGGGGCTACGCTCTGGCTCCCGATGATATGGTGGGCTATTTATGCCCCTTTTGAAGCGATGAAGAGATCGGCTACCCTCACACGGACCAACTAACTAGTCTGTCCACCCGGCGTAAGCACCATCTATTGCAGGCCCGCGCAGATGAGCAATCGAGTCGGCCAATTTGAGTTGTACGAACCCGTCGGTCGCGGCGGGATGGCCAGGGTATGGCGGGCCACCCACGTCGACCGACAGGTGCCGGCGGCGCTCAAGATCATGACCGCCGAGCTGGCGCAAAAGCCGCGGTTTCACGTGGCTTTCCGCGACGAAGTCCGCGCCGTCGCCCGCCTGCAACATCCGGGCATCATCATGGTCTATGACTGCGGCGAGGTCACTCGCGAGGAAGCCGTCCGCTCCGGAGGACGCCTCACCGCGGGGAGCCCCTATCTGGCCATGGAACTCGCTCAGGGCACGCTCGCCGACGTCAGCGGTCTGCCCCTGCCCTTTCATCAACAGCGGATCATCCTGCTGCGCATCCTCGACGCCCTGGCCTATGCCCACGCTCGAAATGTCATTCACCGCGATTTAAAGCCGGCCAATCTGCTGATCATCGCCGACGGGGGGCCACAGGTAAAGATCGCCGACTTCGGCCTCGCCCATGCCCTCGACGGCGAGCGCCACCTCAACCGAAGCAACGAGCAGGTCTCGGGCACCCCGCGCTTTATCGCCCCCGAACAGATCGCCGGCGAGTGGCGAAACCAGGGGCCCTGGACCGACCTGTATGCGCTGGGATGCATTGCCTACTGGCTATCCTGTGGAAATCCACCATTCGACGTCGGCGATACAGAGCAGATTTTGCGCGGCCATCTAAACCAACCTCTCCCGCCGATAAAATCGAGCCAGCAATTGCCCGCAGAATACCTGAGCTGGATTGAGCGGATGCTGACCAAAGACCCGGCCTCGCGCTTTCGGCGGGCCGCCGATGCCGCCCACGCTCTGCAGTCGATGGGCGACGGCGATAAAATCGATCGGACGATCACCATCCCCGTCGATACGGGCGAACGCGACACGGTGACCGTCGAAGAGATGACGGAGAGGATCGACGAGACGATGATTTTGCCGGAGTTTCAGGCATCGACGGACAGCCATGTCGAGGAAATCGGCAGCTCCGACAGCCCTCCCCTGCCGCGGACCTGGCGGCGCGCCGAGCTCCATCGGCCGCCCGACGAGATCACCGGCGCCGGGCTGGGATTATTCGGGTTGCGCCAGGTACCGATGGTCAACCGCGATGCCGAGCGCGATCAGATCTGGGACAGCCTTTTGCGAGTGCACGGCGACCAGGGCGCCGAAGCGGTGTTGATACGCGGTCCGGCAGGGATCGGAAAGAGCCGTCTCGCCCAGTGGATCACCGCCCGCGCCGAAGAGGTCAGCGCCGCCACGGTGCTAAAAGCCCGGCATGGGCCGATGACCGCCCCCGGTGAAGCGATCTCGACGATGCTGAACACCCACCTGCGATGTGTGGACTTGAATCGCGGCGAAATTTTATCCCGCGTGCGGCCGCTATTCGCCGGAAATGGCGGGGTCAGCGAAGCGGACCACTTCGACTGTCTGGCGGTCACCGAGATCATCGCCGAGTCGACGGCCGGCGACGACGACGCCACGGCGCGGCGTGTTCGCTTTACCTCTCCCGAGGAGCGCTACGCTGTGTTGGCCCGTCTTTTCGCCCGTATCAGTGGCGGCCGACCGGTCATTTTGTGGTTCGACGACATCCACTGGAGCGCCGACTCGCTGCGCTTTGTCGACTATATCTTGAATCATCGCCGCACCGAGACGCCGATTTTATTTTTATTGACCGCCGACGACGAAGATCTGCACCAACGGGAGGAACAGGCGGAGTCGCTGATGCACCTGGAGAGCTATCAATCAGTGCAGGCCATGTCGCTAAAACCGCTATCCGACGAGGACCACCTGCGCGTGGTGCGCGGCCTGTTGCGCCTCGAGGATTCTCTGGCCGAGGATGTGGCGCGGCGAACCTCGGGAAATCCTCTCTTCGCCGTGCAGTTGATCGGCGACTGGGTGGAGCGCCGTCTTCTTGTATCGACGCCCGACGGCTATCGACTGCGTCCCGGCGAAGAGGATTCGCTACCCGACGATATTCATCACCTATTGGTTCAGCGGCTACAATTGGTGCTCAGTGATGAGGAGCACCGCAATCAGCAACCGGTGCAACGGGCGCTGGAGTTGGCGGCGGCGCTGGGCCGTTCGGTACACCTCGAAGAGTGGGATGCAGCGTGTGGGATCTATGGTCTGGAGCTTCCCATGATCGCCGTGGAGGCCATGATCGCCGCCGGCCTTGCCACGCGCTCCCGCAACGGCTGGGGCTTTAGCCACGACGCCATGCGCGAATGCCTTCAGCGCCTGGCCACCGAAGCGGGACGCTGGAAACGCCACCACCGAACCTGTGCCGAGATGCTTCGCAATCGCTACCCACAGCAGGGCCGCGGCGAAAGCCTTCGCCTCGCTCGCCATCTGTGGCGCGCCGGAGCCACCGAGGAGGCCGTCGAACCACTGCTCAAGGCCGCCCTTGAGGCCCGCTCGGCCTGTGAACCCCGACGGGCCCATACCCTGCTCGACCACCGCACGAGCGCTCTCGACGATCTGGGCGCCAGCCGCCAGGACCGACGCCGAATCACCGGCTGGTTATGCCGGGCGACGTTGTACAGCGACGAGGGAGACAACCAACTGGCACAAGAAGTCCTCACCAGAGCGTATGATATTGTCACCGACGCCGGATGGAACGATCTTCTCAGTGAAACTCTGTATGCGATGGCCACCATCAGCCGGGCCGTGGGCGATATCCAGACGGCCAGCAAGCAGCTCCGGCAGGCCCGCGAGCAATACCGCCGTGACGGCGACTGGACCGGCGTCGCCAAGGCGACCCACAGTCTCGGTGCCGTCCTCCAATTGCTGGGCAATTTCGACGCCGCCGAGGCCTCGTTTCGCGAGGGATTGACCCATTTTGAGAATATGCAAGATGTGCGCGGCATGGCGCTATGCCATCAGGGAATCGCCACGCGCATGACCCGGGACGGTCGTTTTCAAAACGCCCGCGCTCACCTGCAGACCGCCTTTGCCTATTTCGAGGAATCCGGCGATCGCCTCGGCCTGTCGAACACATTGAATTCGCTGGGCGAGTTGCGCCGTTTCGAGGGTGACTACGCCAGCGCCGCCTCGTTTTACCGCCGCGCCGTGGCCACTCGCCGGCGGCTGGGAACGAGAAATTATTTCGTCCCCCACTTCAACCTCGCTCAGTCGCTGATCTATCAGGGGGAATATGAACGAGCCCGTCGGGAGCTGACCCTGACTCTCGAAGAACACGTCGCCACCGGTCAGAAGACCTATCTGGGGATCGCCCACACAGCACTTTTGCCCTGCTGCGCCGCCGCCGAGGACTGGTCGGAATGGGACGAATATTTTCAGCAGTCCAAGACCTGTCTCGACGAGACGGGATTCGTCGACAAGGACCTGGCGGCCCTGCTTGAGCTGAGCGCCGAGTTGGCTGCGGAGGCTGGCGACAAAGAGCGGGCCACCCGTGCCGCCGAGGCGGCCGCATTTCAGTGGGAGTCCATCGGTGAGCCCGCCAGAGGCGAGGAGTTATTGGACAAGATCGAGGAGGGGTTTTAGCCCGCGGCCAGCCTGGCCGCTCATTGCAAACCTCTGGGGCCCGCCGCCAGCCTGGCCGCTCATTGCAAACCTTTGGGGCCCGCGGCCAGCCTGGCCGCTCATTGCAAACCTTTGGGGCCCGCGGCCAGCCTGGCCGCTCATTGCAAACCTTTGGGGCCCGCGGCC
>SKQC01000359.1 GCA_007119175.1 Myxococcales bacterium
CGACCGCTATTTCCTCAATGAAGTGGTCAATCGCGTCGTCCATATCGAAGATGCACAGCTTCACGACTACCCCGGAAGTTATGAGGACTACCGGTGGCGCCGCGAGCGCGAAGCCGACGACACAGCGCCCAGCGAGGAAAAGGGCGGCGAGGCAGATGACGACTCCCCGGCGCTGTCACGAAAAGAACAGCGCCGCCTGGCCGCAAAGCTGCGCCAGCAAAAGGCCGAAGAGACCCGGGATTTAAAACAGGCGGTGGCGACGCTGGAAAGTCGCATCGAGACGTTGGAAGGGGAGCTCGCGGAGGTGGAAGCGATTTTAGCTCGGCCCGAGACGCATCAAAAATCGGAGGGAAGCCGGATTGCCGAGCTACAGAAACGGCACAGCGAGCTCGAAAACGACCTGATGGAGACGATGCAGGACTGGGAGAAGAAGGGCAGTCAACTGGAGGCTATTGAAAACGAATACGCCGCCCGAGAGGCGGAGTTTCGATAGCCCCGAATATTTCGCGTCATTCGTCCAGCGCGATCAGCGGGTGACTACGGCGTCGTCCTGGG
The DNA here is from genome assembly GCA_007119175.1 of Myxococcales bacterium. Lineage (GTDB taxonomy): Bacteria > Myxococcota_A > Bradymonadia > Bradymonadales > Bradymonadaceae > SLJM01. The sequence continues at coordinate 556 of SKQC01000359.1, forward strand.
CGGCACGGCGTGAGGACTCGAGATTAAAATAATGGCGAAGCCCCTCGCTCGCTGCCTGGGGGCCGACCATATGCCAGGTCGGCTCGTTGGCCATCACACTGCCGATGGCCACACCGGGATGATCCTCCCAGGCACTGTGCTTTCCGTAGCCCACAAACCAGGTAAAACGAAGAAAGGGGTTTTGATTCGACAGGGTGCCGGTCTTGCCGGAGACCTCAACGGAGTTTGGAAATGCCCTGCGATGGCCGAAATACCGGCGCGCCGTTCCACTTTCGGCGGTGGTGGTCATCATCTCACCCAATTTGCGAGCCATTTCCGGTTCCATGACCGTACGCCAGACCTGGGGCTCTGCTTCAAAAACCACGCGCCCATCGGGCGCCTCGTAGCGCTCGATGATGGTGGGTTGCATCATCACCCCGTCATTGGCCAATGCGGCCCCGATCAATGCGCCGTGAAGCGGGCTAAGGTGGGTATGCCAGAACCCGGCGGCGGCCCGGGCGCGCTCGTAGGGATCGTCGCCGAATTCGGCAGTACTGGGCTCGACGGGCAACTCAAAGGGAACGGTGTCGTTATAGCCGAAGCGCTCCGCCCACTCGAGGAGATGGTCCGCACTCAGGTTGTGATAGGTCTGTTTGGCGATCAGCGAGTTGATAGACCTTGCGAGTGCGCCTTCCAGATTATCGCAGCGATTATCGAAATTGGGGTCGCCGGTGATATTTCGCTGCGTCAAACCCCGGGTTCCGCCGTGATAGCAGACCTCTTGATGGGGCGTTTGATCGGCTTCTGCCATCAACGCCGCAGCAGTGATGACCTTAAACACCGAGGCCGACGGGGGAGAAGCGTTGCGCGAAAAATCACTGTATTGATAGTCGCTGTCGGCCCGCGACTGATGAGCCTTGGCGACGACCCGTCCCGACGGAGGGTCGATCAATACGACGCTTCCGTGGGGTACCGGCGTCTGTTGAAGCATTGACTCGAGATATTGTTGAACGTCGGCGTCGACGGTGAAGATAACGCGGCTGCCGTCGTCGAGCACCTGCACTAATTCACCGTCGTCATTTCGCGTCGCCTCGCTTAAATCGAGGCCGGCGGCGACCCAGTCGTCGGGAACTTCGGGAAAACTCAGCGGGCCGAGCTGGCGAGCGGCGTCAAGCATGGCTTCAGCCCGTTGACGTCCGGAATGGGCGGCCTCGTCGTTGGCCGCCTCGAGGCGCAAGGTGCGCACCGACGACTCGGCGGCGGCTGCCCGCTCGGCGACGTCGGTGGCGCGGTCGACCTCTTCGACGACCGGAGGACTGGCCCCGGCGCTCATCACGGTCATCCCCACCACGCCCAGCGTCAATCCGCCGGTCACGAGCAATGTCTTCCAGATGCGATCTTGTTTTGTCCGGCGATTATTCATCGTCACTATTTCACACAGTGCAAGTGGGGCGGTGAGGTCGTTGTACAAATCGTTTCTCTACCTTTCTTTTACCTCGGATCGGGCCGGTGTCAAATTACAATTGCATCTTTTTGCATACATCCACTGTGGACCGCCGTGGATTGCAGTCCCGGCGGCTGCCTCTGCGGAAGAACGCCCAGGTTTCCGATCCACAGACCCTCTGGCGATATCTGGCTTGACGGGGCACGGACCGTGACTTATCTATGTGCGCCGAAGTGGCGAAATCACACCGATTTTCGTCCCGCGGCTACGTAGCTCAGCTGGTTAGAGCGAGCGGCTCATATCCGCTAGGTCCGGGGTTCGAGTCCCCGCGTAGCCATTTTTTTTTGCCGCGTCGCCGGTTAGGTTCTCAGCGGCCCGCAAAATCGACGTATTATTGGGGTCGAAGCTGCGCCCAGGTTCGCCGTGTTGTGGCGATCATGGTGTTACGCAGTTCGTTTTGCCAATCGCAGCCGCCATGCCTTAATGTAATATCGACATCGCCCACCCGATTTGCCACCTTTGAGGAATTTATGACCCAGGATACGCAGACGGTCCGCGACAAAATCGATCGCATGCTCCAGAAGCTGGAGGACGAAAATTACTACGAGCTTCTCGACGTTGATCCGGAGCTCGATGAGGCGACGTTGACCCGGGAGGCGACCTCGAGTTTTCGCCAACTCGCCAAGGAATGGCACGTCGATCGCTACGATAAGGACGCGCTGGGCGACGATTCATACCGCGAAAAGCTCCAGGATATCTTTTCCTCAATCAATACAGCTCACCAGGTGCTGACAAATGAGGAAAAGCGCACCGAATACGATATGGAACTCTCCGGTGAGAATACGGATATCGGTGCAATTCTGAACGCCGAAAACGCGTTTCGAAAAGGCCAGAGCATGCTGGAGACGGGCTCCTATAAAGGGGCTTATCAAAAATTCGAGCAGGCCTGCGAGGACAACCCCGACGATATCGAGTACAAAGCTCACCTCTTATACACCGAATTTTTGCTGGTCCCGAAAGACAAAGACGGCAAGGCAAAGGACCGCAGTCGGGCCAAAGAAATTTTCAAGGAAATGGACGATATCGTCGATCAGATCCCGGATCGCCCGTGGATTCTGGCGTTTTTGGGTGTCATCGCCATGGGCCTTGGAAAGTATCGGGAGGCGTCGTCGCTATTTAACGAAACGCTTCAGCTCGATCCGAAAAACGTCACAGCAAAGCGTCAGAAGCGACTTTTGAAAATGCGCAGCAAACGCGAGAAGAATAAGGGCTTTTTCGCCAAGCTGATGGATAAATTTAAATCCTGAGTATATTTCGGGTCACGGACTGCCGGCCCGTAGCGCACTGAAAGTGCGGATTATGAGATGTAAGCGTTCAGGTGGATGACGAAATCATGCGCCAACACGCCCCTGAGGTTCGGGTTAGCAGCTCGAGAGGCGGCCAAGCTGGCCGCGGGCCCCAGGTTAGCAGCCCGAGAAGCGGCCAAGCTGGCCGCGGGCCCCAGGTTAGCAGCTCGAGAGGCGGCCAAGCTGGCCGCGGGCCCCAGGTTAGCAGCTCGAGAGGCGGCCAAGCTGGCCGCGGGCCCCAGGTTAGCAGCTCGAGAGGCGGCC
>SKQC01000137.1 GCA_007119175.1 Myxococcales bacterium
CCTGCACCCACTCGAAATACGAGACGGTCACACCACCGGCGTTGGCCAGAATATCGGGGACCACGAAGATGCCCCGGTCATTTAAAATTTCGTCGGCCTCGGTGGTGGTCGGCCCGTTGGCTCCTTCGGCCAGGATTTTGCAATCGATGCGGTCGGCGTTCTCGGCGGTGATCTGGTTTTCGATGGCCGCCGGCACCAATACGTCACAGGACAGCTCCAACAGCTCGGCATTTGAGATCGGCTCTCCCTCCGGATAATCCTCGAGGGTGCCGTTTTCCTGGACGTAATCCATCATGGCGTGCACGTCGAGACCGCCGGAGTTGTACATCCCGGTGGCCACATCGCTGACGGCCAAGATCTTGACCCCCAGCTCCTCTAAAAACATCGCCGCGTGGCTTCCCACATTGCCGAATCCCTGAATCACCGCCGTCGAGCTGCTCAGATCGATATCGAGGTGATCGGCGGCCTCTTCGATCAAAAATACAACCCCCTGGCCGGTGGCCTCTTTTCGGCCTCTGGAGCCGCCGAGGACGACCGGCTTGCCGGTCACCACCTCGGGGACTGTGTGGCCGACCTGCTCGCTGTAGGTGTCCATCATCCAGGCCATGACCTGGGCATCCGTGCCCAGATCGGGGGCGGGAATATCCTTGTCGGGACCGATGATGTGGATAATCTCGGAGGTATAGCGACGGGTCAGCCGCTGTAATTCCTGCCGGGACAGGCCGCGGGGATCGACTCGGACCCCGCCCTTGGCACCGCCGTAGGGAAGGCCCATCAGGGCGCATTTCCAGGTCATCCACATTGCCAGCGCTGCCACCTCGCCCAGGCTCACCGAGTGGTGAAAACGCACACCGCCTTTGGTCGGCCCCATGGTCAAGACATGCTGAACCCGATAGCCGAAGACCGTCTCCACCTGGTCGTAGCCGTCGCGCCGAAAGGGAAGCGATAACACCTGGGTGCGCTGCGGAAATAGCAGCCGTTGGCGAATATTATCGTCCAGATCCATGACCTGGGCCGCCTTGAGAAATTGCTGGTGAGCCACCCGGAACATCGGCGAGTCCCACTCCTCGCTGCGGGCCCACACCCGCTCTACGGCGTAGCGAAGGGAGCGACTCAGAAGGGCGCCGTTGATCTGATTTTTCAACAGATAATCCTGGGCCCCGTTTTCTACAGCCCGTGTCGCCAGCGCCGTATCGTCGAGGCTGGTCAAGACTACCACCGGCAGATGAGGAGCCTGCGCCTTCCAACGCAAAAACGTCTCCAACCCCCGGCTATCGGGCAGCACCAGATCGAGGAGGACGACGTCGAATTCTTCTTTCGACGCACATTCCAGCCCGGCGGCGAGGCTGTCGACCCATTGGACGGGAAATTCTGGCGTGGAGATCGAACCGAGAAATCCACGCAGCATGCGCGCATGCAGCGGGTTGTCCTCGACCAACAAGACTCGAATCTGCGATTCCGGCATGGAATTACCTCATGAATATCGGTTAATTATAAAAGCCGTTAGAACCTATCCCATGGCCTCGCCTGGCAAGGGGGTGCCCCGACGCAGGTGGGGGCGTGCCGAGCGAAATCGGCGAGCCAAAGTGCAACTGCCACACCTTCGACCAGACCATTCACAAAATAGAAGCTCGTAGACGAATTACTGCACGGCGGATACCATAGAGTCCATCCTTTCGACCAGCGAGAAATGGATATGACAGACGAGATTTCCGACGAGATTTCCGACGAGATTCCCGACGAGATCCCCGGCGAAATCCCCGACGAAGAAGTGCCCGACGAGGATATCGAATTTGAGCGGCCGGTCCGGCGCTACGCTCTGATTCTGGGCGGATTATTTGTGCTATTTACCTTCTGCGTCTTTTTGCATTTTTTGCTGGTGGAGCAGCCGCGGATGGAAGCCGCAGAACAGTCAGTGGAGGCGGTGGAGTAAAAGGGTCGCCGACGAATTTTAAAAAGAACTTTAAAAAGAACTTCACAAACGGCGATTTCAGCGCAGATTTAATCTACTGCCATATCTAGTACACGGCCACAGTGATTCTGAGTAGTTGACGCCGGTCCTGAACGACGATCACTTTGCCGTCTGCACTCGACGATGCTAAGGCATCGCCTCGTTTCGACGGCTTCGACCTCGTCGTTCAGACCTCGCCATCAATCAATCATCTCCACTGTGGCCGTGTACTAGCAATTCATCAGTAGATCGGTGAAACCGCGGGCATTGTCGTCACTGGCTCGACTCCGCGGGATTATCACGACTTCCTTTGGGGGGAAGACGCCATGTGCGGAATTACGGGATTTTGGAGCGCCGGTAGCCGGCATCGACCGACGGAGACGATTCGCGCCATGACGGATCGCCTCCAGCACCGCGGCCCCGACGGACAAGGGGTGTGGCTCGATGAGCAGGCCGGTATTGCCCTCGGGCACCGCCGTCTGTCGATTATCGATCTCTCTGAGGGCGGCGCTCAGCCGATGACCTCGGCATCAGGGCGATATGTGGTGACCTATAATGGCGAGCTATATAATTTCTCGCCGTTGCGAAAAGCGATCGCCCGCCGCGCCGGCGCCTACCCGTTTCGAGGCAGCTCCGATACAGAAGTGCTTCTGGCGGCCATCGATATCTTCGGTCTCGACGAAGCTCTGCGACGCAGCAACGGAATGTTCGCCTTCGCCCTGTGGGATCGCTCTCGTCGCCAGTTGACCCTGGCCCGCGACCGACTGGGCATTAAGCCTTTGTATTACGGATGGACGAAAAGCGCCCTTTGCTTCGGCTCGGAGTTGGCCGCGATTCGCCGGTATCCGGACTTTAAAGAATATATCGATCGGCAGGCACTCGCCGATTTATTGCGCCTCAACTCCATTCCCGCTCCGCGCAGCATCTACCGCGACGTTCGAAAATTGGAACCGGGAACGACCGTCAGCTTTCGCTCCCCCGACGATCGGGGGAGTAGTCAGCGCTTTTGGAGCGCCCATCAGGTGGCCAGGCGGGGATTGGAGACTCCCTTCGAGGGCAGCGCCGGGGAGGCCGTCGACGCCCTGGAGACATTGTTATTGGAGGCCGTCGAAGATCGGATGGTCGCCGACGTTCCCCTGGGCGCCTTTTTGTCGGGTGGCGTCGACTCCTCGACGGTGGTGGCCTTGATGCAGGAGATCTCCAGACGCCCCGTCAAGACCTTCTCCATCGGTTTTTACGAAGAGGAGTACAACGAGGCCACCGACGCCGCCCGGGTGGCGGCCCATCTGGGCACCGATCATCACGAGCAATATATTAGCTACGACGACGCCCACTCGGTCATCGCCTCGCTGCCAACGCTGTACGACGAGCCCTTTGCCGACTCCTCGCAGATTCCCACCTATCTTGTCAGCCGGCTGGCTCGACGGGATGTGACGGTGTCACTCTCCGGCGACGGCGGCGACGAATTATTCGCCGGTTACAACCGCCATCTGTGGGCTCCCCGGATCTGGCGGGCGATCTCGCCGGTTCCCCGGCTGCTGCGAATGCTGGTGGCGCCGGCGATGCTTCTTCCCGTGCCGTCGCGGGTCGATGCATCGTACCGGCGGATTGAGCCCTTGCTTCCCGAC
>SKQC01000489.1 GCA_007119175.1 Myxococcales bacterium
CAGGCTGGCCGCGGGCCCCAACGGCAAAAAGCGGCCAGGCTGGCCGCGGGCCCCAACGGCAAAAAGCGGCCAGGCGGGCCGCGGGGCCCTACATTCGACGTCATCAATTCGGTTATCTGCGGAAGTTCATAAGTGAAAATCTCTGTCGTGTCAGCTCTTATCATGTTCGCAGTGACGCTGGGGTTTAGCTCACCTCTTTGGGCGGACGTGCGCGGCGATACCGTGGAGATATTAGAGCAGCAATTTCCGCTGGTCATCGAAAGCCCGCAGAGATGGGATGCCGAGGATTTGCGCTCGTTTCTGCGCGGGGCGTCGGCGATGCCGGACGAGGTGTGGCAGGAAGTTCGAAAGGGCACCGACGGGCCGATCGCCGTGGAGTTTGTGAGCGAGTCCTGTTTATTTTCGGTGGGTCGCTACAACGAGTCCTGTCCGACCTTCAAAGACGGAGACAGGCGGCATTTTTTCGTCTACGAGCCGGCCCAGATCTCCGGAGAAGGTCCGGTGGAGCGGCTAAAACTTCTAAACCAGGATGAGCAACGAGATTTACAGCTTCGGCGGGCAGCCGTGCATCTGGCGATGGTCCACCTCGACGAGCATCTGGAGTGGTCCGACAACTGGGATTGGCGGGCTATCAACGGCTGGTCCAGCGGCGGTGACCAGCCGCGAAACCGAGATCCCCTGGGATATAGCCGCTATCTGGGGATGCACTCCGCACACCTCGATCTGGTGACCTTTGCCGAGGAGTTTTTCGTCCGCGTCGAAGATCTTTTATTGGAAAAAGCAGGTGACGACGAGCAGGCATCACAGCGCCTGGCCACCATCGCCGCCGACGACACGTTGGTCTGCACTCAATTTACGCGGCGGCGGGTATTTAATAATCGCATGGACGAACTCGTCGATGCCTGGTCGGAGCCGGAGCGGCCGATCGGCGATGTGGGCGGTGACGGCGCAGAACCGGTGTGTCCGGACTTTGAAGAATGGGCCGGCCTCGACGGAATCGAGAGCTTCGATATCTGGTATGCCGACGGCGCCGATGACCGTCTGGAGTCGTTTTTCGGCTATCTCATCCTCCATGTGCGCTATGACGACGAGCACAGACAGGGGCGCGAAACCCTGGATACGGTCTATCAATTCGGAGCCGTCGCCGATGAGGAGATGGACGTCTTCGCCTACGTCATCCAGGGGATTTTGGGTGGGCTTCCGGCGGTGCTGGAGGGCGAGCAAGAGGAGGTCGATCAGGATTTCGGTCTGCGCCGATACGAGCTGATGTTGAGCGACGAGCAGCGCCGGCGGTTTCTGGAGCGATTGTGGGAGGCAAAGCGACAGGTTCGCTATCCCTATTTATTTCTGACGCGCAATTACGCCTCGCTGATCCTCGATCTTCTGGAACCGGTGCTCGACGAGCCATTTCATCACCGGCGCCGGACCATGGTGACCACGCCGGACGTTCTGGAAACCCTGTCCCGGCAGTCCAACGCTGAATTTGACTCCATGCTTCGGAAATATCCCTCCGATGAATCCAGCGATCGCAGCGATAATCCGCGCTCGATGGGACCGGCGGGGCGAAATCGCCTCAGCCTCGGCGGAGGTTGGATGCCGGAGCAACAATGGGGCACGGGGAGGATGTCCTACTCGCTTATCGAGGACCGAATCGGCGAGACGCGGCGCCGCGGTTTTCGGGCCAATCTCGGATTTCGCTTTCTGGGGCTGGAGGCGACGGTGCCTTTCGACGACAGGGCGTATCGCAATATGCAGATCGACCTCGTCGTGTTGCGCTACGAGACGATTCAGCGGCCGACCAGCGCCGATCGATCGGGCTTTCGAGATCGCTTTGGCTGGGGCATCGACGGGCGCATCGTCCATGACGGTCGGCGCGAGCTGTGGAGCAGCGTGCAGTTGACGCCCTTTTTTCTATTGCCGCTGTGGACGGGCACCGACGATGTGGCGCATCTGATCGCCAAGGCCGGGCCGGCAGTGCGGGTTGACGTCCACTCCGATCAGGATCCGCTCGGCGGCGGCGTGGCCGGGCTATTGGGCCAGCTTCATCTCTTCGGAAATTACGCCAATGTGCTGCGCTTCGGCGCCACCACGGGCCATTATACGGGGCTTTCGCTGCAGTGGGATTTCGATCTGCGCGCCACGGCCGAACTCCGGCTGGCTCCATTTTCGAGAAATGAGCATCCCTTCGTGCTGGCGCCCTATATCGAGGGATTGTGGACGAGCCGCGATTATCGCGACGATGCACCGGAGGAGGGGTTTCAGTCATGGGAGGCCGGCGTACTCTTCGAGCTACCCTTCTGAACCGCAAAGGACGCGAAGAAAACACAAAGAACGCGAAGAAAACCCAAAAGCACAACAGCTCTGAACCGCGAAGGACGCGAAGAAAACACAAAGGGGCGGTCAGGCGCTTTTGGTCGATCGACTTCGGGTTGAGCAACCACCAGAGCGTAACCGACAAAGTAGCTGAATGCCGTCATGTCCAGTCGAATTCTTCCGACGAGAGCGCTCTGGTGGCTTTCTGAGCCCCGGCCACCGAGTCAGAGGCGCCTGACCGACCCTGTCTTTTTCTTGGGTTTTCTTTGCGTCTTCTTCGCGTCCTTTGCGGTTCAGATTTGTTGTGTCTTCTTTGCGGTTGCAGTGGCTATCAACGCCTAATGCCTTATGTTAGTGTCCCGCCCGATCGACACCTCATTTTCGCAATACGGCGCAACCGATGCTGACACTCGACGTTCTCGACGACATCGAACTCTCTGCAAAACCCTGGGGACAGATCGCGGTGGCGGCCTCGTTTTTGATGCCCGTATACCATCTGCCGATGACCCGCACGGAGATCCTCTTTGAAGGGGTAGAGAACCTCGACTTCGACAGGCCGGTCATCTTCGCGATGAATCATACCGATCGCTATAATTATTGGCCGTTTCAATACCGGCTGTGGCGCTCGCATCAAGCGTATACGACGACCTGGGTGAAGGGAAAATACTACAATAAAAAGCCGCTGCGGGCCTTTATGGTCAAGACCAATAATCTGGCCGTGCCGTCGCGGGGTTATCTGATCACCGCCGATGCTGCTCAGGTGCTGGGCCATGCGCCCAGTTCGAAGACCTATCGAGTGCTGCGCGATGCGATCGACGCCCGCCGCACCGACACCCGACAGGTGCGCGAGGAGGCCGCCGAGCAGGGTGTATTGTCGGAGGTCGTGCCGATTCTGGATACGCCTCGCGATATGCTGGGCCTGGATTTCGAGCCCAATCGGCAAAATTATCTGGAGGCCATGATCGAGCTCTTCTCACAGATGATGGAGAAATTCGTGGCCCTCAACGAACAGGCATTGAGCCTGGGACTGAATATTTTAGTCTTTCCCGAGGGGACGCGTTCGATTCGATTGCAGGAGGGAAAACCGGGTCTTGCACAGATGGCATTGCGCATGAATTCCACCGTGGTTCCCGTGGGATGCAACGGATCCGACAAGGTCTATCCCGGCGACAGCCCGATCGCCAAGGGTGGCCGGGTGTTGTACCGAATCGGCAAACCATTGACGCCGGAGGGCGAGCTCGCCGAATTTCAGATCGACGAGCATTTTACGCCCTTTACCCATGAGGCCGAGGAAGAATACGGCGACGTCTTTGCGCCCATGACAGACCTGATCATGGAGCGCATCGAGGGGCTGCTCGACGAGCGCCACCGACCGAATGACGGGGAGTCCGGTTCGGTCAAGGGCGCAAAGCGCTTTTTGTAGAGAGTACCCCTGGCCAAAAACCGAAAACCTTATCTGTCGAGCGAGGCGTAATTAATCAGCTCGTCGAAGGGGATTTTACCCGCTGAAACCAGGCGCAGGGCGTAATCCGGCAGCATTTCGACGCCTGATTTGGCGGCGATGCGCCGAAGAGTTTCCTCCGATTTATTGGCGATGATCGCCTTGCGCATTGAATCGCCGAAGGGAATCAATTCAACGACGGGGATCGTCCCGTCGGTGCCGGTCTGATCGCAGGCGTGACAGCCGGCGCCGCGATAGGCTTTAAAGCCATTGGGGGCTTCGCCGGGAAAGGACACGTCCAGATCGCTTCTGTCGAAATCGATGGGCTCTCGGCATTCCTCGCAGATCCTGGGGGCAATCCACTGGGTTAAAATACCGCTGATACCATTGGCCAACGCCTCCGGAGGAACACCGAATTCGCGCAATTCCTCCAAAACATTTCCGCCGTCTTTGCCGTGCATGGTGGCCAATAACATCGGGCCACGGCGGGCGGCGGCCAGAGCGTCCATCGCCACATCCGTATTCGGTAATTCATCGAGTCCCAATACGTCGACATCGAAGCGCAAAAATTCGGGAATCGCCGCTCGATATCCGAAATCCTCTTCCGGGCGCACAAGCACCTGCTGGACGTCCGGGATGGGACATAAAATGTCGGTCTCGATGGTGCCCACTTTGCGCGATTCGTCCTCGGCAAAGTGGGATAATAAAGCGTAGAGGGTCTCTTTTTTGGGGGCGTGGCGGGGGCCGACGATCAAAAATACGCCTTCGACGTGCTCGAGGAGGACCTCGATATTTTCCACCACGTAGTCCGGAAAGCCCAGATCTTCGAGCGAGGGCGGATCGGCGCCGTGCGACAGAAGCTGCACTGACAGTTGTTCGCCGACGATAGACGGCATCACATGGACGTGAAGATGGTAGGTGACCGGTTCACGGACCCAGGAAAAACGCCCGCGCTGCGGCACCTTTTCCTCCAGCGGATCGAGGCCACTGCCGAGTTTTAAGAATTCGATGAGATAGCTGACCTCGGCGGGCTCGAAGGCCATCTCCGGAAGGTTGCGCAATCCATCGCCGATGCGAAATCGAATCTTGCCGCCGTCGGGCTGGTTGTCGACGTGAATAGTCGTGGCCTGCAGCCTGGTGGCGGCGCGCAAAATGGTCTCGAATTTCGCCTCCACCCGGGTCTTGAGATTATCCTCCTGAGCCACGGCCGGCTGGCGTCCCTCGAGGATCGTATTCCAGATCCGCTGAAATCCATTGGCTGTGACCAGATAGGTCTCGATGGAGTCGGCCTCCAACAGGCGCGCCAGCTCGATGGCCGGGGCGTCGGGATCGACAGTGGCCACCATCAATTCCCCGTCGTTGACGGCGAGGGGAATGATCTGATGGTGTTTTAAAAACGCCCGGGGCACGGAGTAGGACAATTCGTGATCGGCGATCTCGAGCAGGGTATTGATGGGAGCGACATTAAATCCGCGCTGGATGGCCAGAGCGCGCACCAGGTCTTCTTCCTGGACGTGGGAGTACTCCAGCAATGCCTCGCCCAGCTTTTGGCCACTGACGTCGGCTTCTAAAGCGGCCAATTCGATATCGTCGCGTTCGGCAATGCCCAATTCCACCAGGATGTCGCCTAGCTTCGACGAGAAGCGAAGTTGTCCCAGAGAGGTCTTCTCGAAGGTGTCCTCGTCGGCGCGGTGCAGACAGATGACCTCCGGATTTCCACTCCCCTTTTTGATGGGCACCACCAGATGGCCACCGACGGCGAGGCGCGGCTTTAATTTCTTGGGAATCCGGGGGGCGATGGCGCTGATCAGGATGGAATCATAGGGGGCATTGAGCGCGTATTCGCTCAATTTCGGTCCGTATAAGACATCCACATTTTCCAGCTCCAACTCCGAGAGCCGACCTTCGGCGAGTTTTGCCACCGGCAGGCGGCGCTCCACCGTATAAACATGGTCCGCCAGATGTGCCAGAAGGGCCGTGATATAACCGGTGGAGGTGCCGATCTCGAGGACATTGGCGTCGGCGTCGACCTCGAGAGCGCTCAGCAATTTGGCGACTACGTCCATCGGTGGCAACGAGGTCGCCGGCATCGGATCGTCTTCGCCCTCGCCGAAGGCCACGAATGGGCGGCGCTCGACGGTGGTGAGAGCGTCGATGATTCGCTCGTCGTCGACGCCGTGATGCTCAAACCACTGCGCGTCGTATTGGGTGTCGATTCCGTCGCTCTTATCTTGTCGCTTACTCACTGCTACAGCCCCTACTTCAATCGCCAGGTCGTTCCCTGTTGGGAATCCATGATTTCTACGCCCATCTCCGCGAGTTCATCGCGCAGCTCGTCGGCCCGCTCCCAGTCTTTGTCCTCTCGGGCCTGCACGCGGGCGGCCACTTTCTCGTCGATGACTTTCGGGTCGAGCTCCATTGTTTTTAGTCGAAGGTCGCGAATCTCGTCGAGTGCCGTTTTCGGATCGCGTTCCAATAATCCCAGCACAGAACCGGCGTCGACGAGGTGTTTTCGCAGAAGTACCAGGGTATGAGCCAGGGCGTCGCTGGGGGCGGAATCGGACTCCGTGGCCTCGTTGATGGCCCGGGCCACCTCGGCAATTAAGGCCAGCGCATTCGGCGTGTTGAAGTCGTCGGCCAGGGCCGCCTCATAGCGATCCATAAACCCTTCCACCAGATCCGTGAAGCCGTCGGCCAGGCGCGAATCTGGCGGAAGATTTTCGTCGCTGTCGTATTCCGCCCGCTGAAGTGTTTCGTCGATGCGCTTTAATGCCGTGTACAGATATTGTACCCGCCGTGTCGCTTCTTCGAGATTTTCCACGGCATAGGTGATCGGCTTTCGGTACAAAGTGGTGTGCATAAAATAGCGAATCGCCTCGGGATGATAGCCGCCCAATACGTCGCGGGTCGTCCAGAAATTACCCAGCGATTTCGACATCTTGCGCACGATATCTTCGCCATCTTCGCTTTTCTCGGCCACATTGACCATGCCCACGTGCATCCAGTAGTTGGCAAAGGGCGCCTCGCCGCTGGCGGCCTCGGACTGGGCGATTTCGTTTTCGTGGTGGGGAAAGATCAGATCTCGTCCGCCGCCGTGGATATCCAGGGTGGGCCCCAGATATTTCGTGCTCATCACCGAGCATTCGATATGCCACCCCGGCCGGCCTCGACCCCAGGGCGAATCCCAGCCGAGCTGGTCGTCGTCACTTTTTTTCCACAGGGCGAAGTCGAAGGGGTGTTCCTTTTGCTTTGTCTCGTCGACGCGCCCGGAGCGGCCAGCTTCCATATCGTCGAGCTTTCGCCGCGACAGCTTTCCGTACTCCTCGAAACTCTCCACCCGGTAGTAGACGTCACCGTCGACCTCGTAGGCATGGCCCTTGTCGACGAGTGCCTTATTCATCTCGATGATATCGTCGATATGCTCCGAGACTTTCGGCTCGCTGGTAGCGCGCTCCACGCCCAGCGCCTGCATATCCCGGTCGAGCTCCTCGATATATCGGGCCGATAACTCCAGCGGATCGACGCCCTTTTCGTCGGCGCGCTTTAAGATTTTGTCGTCCACGTCGGTGTGATTTCGCACAAAATTGAGGTCGTATCCCAGGTGGCGAAAAAAGCGCTGGACGACATCGAAGAATACGAAAACCCGGGCGTGTCCGATATGGGTCAGGTCGTAGACCGTGACTCCACAGACGTACATCAGCACCTTCCCCGGCTGCTGGGGCTCGAAGGGGCGCTTTTGCTGGGTTCGCGTGTCGAACAATATGACCGATCGAAGCTCTTCGGACATCGTCGTACTTCTCCTGGTGTGGGGGAGGTGTCGGCTTGACTCAGTAGCGATTAGCATATTTTCGAGATGGGCTGAAGGAGCGACGGTCCGCCGTTTGCGATGAGATCCCTCCGAATTGCTTGCCAAAAGGTCAGCGAATGAAAGCATTGATCCACGAACTCAGCTCTCCCGACGCCTACCCCCATCCGGTCGACAATATCGAGGTCTACCAGACCCATATTTCGGTGGTATTTCTGGCCGGTGATTTTGCCTATAAATTAAAAAAGGCGGTGGATCTGGACTTCGTCGACTATTCGACGCTCGAAAAACGCCGGTATTTCTGTCGGCGCGAGGTGGAGCTAAACCAGCGCCTGGCACCGAATGTGTACCTCGGCATTGCCCCGGTCATCGACGATGATGCCGGTATTCGCATCGCCCGGGCCGACGAGGAGTTTGCCGGGGCAGAAGTGCGAGAATGGGCGGTGCGAATGAAGCGCCTCGACGAGAAGGACACGCTCCGTCACAGGCTCGCCGAGCGTCGCCTTCCAGCGGATCTATTTGAGCGGCTCGCCCATCGGCTGGCCCGGTTTCACGACCAGTCCCGAGGCGGGCCCGATATCGATGCCTGCATCACCTTCGAGAAGGTCGAAAAAAACGCCATCGATAATTTTCGGCAGACCGTCGATCACGTGGGTCTGACGGTCCACGAAGAGGTCCGCCAGCGGCTGGAGGCGCTCACACGGGTGAATCTCGACAAATTGGAGCCTGTCATTAGCAGGCGAGCCGAAAGCGGCGTCGCCCGCGATACCCACGGGGACCTGCGCTTAGAGCACGTTTATATCGGCGATGACGGCCGGTTTCGCATCGTCGATTGCATCGAATTCAACGACGCCTTTCGCTACGCCGATCCGGTCTGTGATATCGCCTTTCTGGCCATGGATCTCGGGTTTCGCGGCTATGACGAGGAATCGGATCGGTTGCTCGACTCCTATTTCGAGGCCAGCGATGACGACGAGGGCCGAAAATTGGTCGATTTTTATATCGCCTACCGCTCCTGTGTCCGCGCCAAGGTCCACGGATTTAAGGCCCGCGACAGCGAAGTTCCTCAATACGAGCGCGATCGGGCGATAAAAATGGCCCGCGCCCACTGGTTATACGCTCTGGCGCGCCTCGAGGGGCCGGGGCGCGGCCCCTCGCTGACCCTGCTGGCGGGCCTTCCGGCGACCGGCAAATCCACGCTGGGACGGCGATTATGCGAGCGCGGCGAGGCGGATATCCTCATTGAAAGTGATGTGGTCCGAAAGGAATTGGCCGGACTGGAGCCCACAAAAAATGCCACCGCTGCACCCGGGGAGGGCATTTATAGCGAGGAGTTTTCTAAAAAAACCTATGCCGAAGTCGCCCGGCGTGCCGGGCAGGCTCTTGAGAAGGGGCGGCGTGTGGCCGTGGCCGCCACTTTCGTGGCCGATGCGCGCCGCCGGCGGTTTATCGAGGTGGCTCGCAGTCTGGGTGTTCCGGTCCGTTTTATCGAATGTAGGATCTCCGACGAGGAGGCCCATCAGCGGCTTAAAGCCCGTTCAGGCGATGTCTCCGACGCCGATATCGAGGTCTACGAACACTTAAAACACGCCTGGGAGGAGCCGTCGCCGAAGGTGGACAGAGTGCGAAAAGTGCGGGATACGTCGGCGCGATGATCGCTATCTGTGAGTGTTCAGTTGGGTGACGAAATCATGCACCATGCACCAATACGCCCCCTGAGTTTCGTGCCAAGAGCCCGAGAGGCGGCCAGGCTGGCCGCGGGCCCCATGCGCCAATACGCCCCTGAGGTTTGGGTTAGCAGCCCGAGAGGCGGCCAGGCTGGCCGCGGGCCCCATGCGCTGAACGATGATCGCTATCTTAACTGCTGTCTGAGCGGAGAATTTGTAATGAGCGACGATTTATCCTTCGACGAGTACCAACGCCTCGCCGGACGCACCGCCTTATATCCGGGCCGCGATGAGGCCGCCGTGGCGCCCTATCCTGCCCTCGGGCTCGCCGGGGAAGCCGGCGAGGTCTGCGAGGCCGTCAAAAAGGCGATCCGCGACGACGGGGGCGAGATCACCGATGATCGCCGCCGGGCGCTCAAAAAAGAATTGGGCGATGTGCTGTGGTATATCGCCGCATTATGCGAGGAATTAGACCTCGAGATGGGCGCCGTCGCCCAGCACAACATCGCCAAGCTGGCCGACCGCAAGCGCCGTGGTGTTCTGCAGGGCGACGGCGACGAGCGCTGACAACTTCGTGACGTTCCCTCAGTGCTTAGTTTTATTGTAGAGCGATAAGAGGTCTAAACCGGAGAAGTTTCGGAGGGCAGATAGTGTCGGCAGACCCATGTCGGCAATCAAAGCAGTACTGGGGGCAAGAGCGGTATGAAAATACTTATCTGTAACCGACATCTCGAATATTCTCTCGGGGGAAGCGAGATCCAATGCGATCTGATCGCACGTCATCTCCACGAGCACGGCCACGACGTGGCCTACGTCGCTTTAGAGGCCTCGGAACCTATCGAAGACCCGCCCTATCGAATCATCACCGCACCCTCGGTTCATATGCGCGCCATGCGCCGAATACTCAAGCGCGAGGCGCCGGATATGGTGTATTGGCGCTATAACCGGAATACCTTCTTTCGCGCCGGATTATTATGCCGGATGCTGGGGATAAAGAGTGTCTTTTCGGTCTCCAGTCCCAAAGATCTGGAGCCCTGGATCTGCTTTACCGAACAGGCCCGCCCGCTGTGGTCGCCAAAAGGGGCGAAGACCTTTGCCAAACGCCGCGCTCAACAGGTGATGAGTCGCGCCTCGTATGAGGGATTTCGATTTTTCGACGGCGTGGTCACCCTGTCGTTGAATCTTCTAAATCGGGTCCCCGATCAGCCCTTCGGTCCCACCCGACGGGAGGCGATTTATAACTCCATGGATCCGGAGTCGATTACTCCCTTTTATTGGCCCCGTCCCTATGTGGCGTGGGCGGCCAATCTAAAGCGATGCAAAAACCCGGAGTGTTTTATCGACCTGGCCCGGCAGCTCCGGGATTTACCGATTGATTTCTTGATGTGTGGTGCCGTCCAGCACGACGAATATTCCTATATCGAAGACCCCCGCCAGCTTCCGGAAAATATCTTTTACCTCGGCAAAAAAAGCGTCGCCGAGGTCAACGGAATCTTCGGCGGAGCCCTGTGTATGGCTCATACCTGCGATCCCGAGGGATTTGGAAATAATTTTATTCAGGCCTGGATGCAAAAAACGCCGACAGTGAGTCTGTATTTCGATCCCGACGAGTTGATTGAGACCCGTCGGCTCGGCTTTTTGGGACGCACGCCGCGCCGCTTTGCAGAAAATGTGCGGCGATTATACGAAGACCGCTCTCTTCGCGAGGAGATGGGCCGGCGGGCCAGGGGGTTTGCCCGCCAGCAATTTGCTCCCGCCAGGAATCTACCGCGATACGAGGCCTTTTTTAACGCCGTGGTCAATCACGGATAAATTCGTCGATTCTGGCCGCGTTTTCCTCCGGTGGAGCTGTGGCGTCGACACATAATAGGCGGGCTCCACGCCATTGCAGCGTACAGGCTCCCAACTGGGCAATGCGCAGCGCCTGTCGGGTGCTTTTTCGCAACGCCGGTAGATCGACTTGCTGGTGGCGAAGTGTGGTGCGTCGGGTCTTTGCCCGCGCCGCGATCCGGTCGACCACAGTAGTCGCCGGAGCATGTACGTGAATGACGGTGTCGGGACGGGGCATGGTGTCGAAATAAGTTCGCACCGTCAGATCCGAGGCGTTCTCCACGAGCAATCCGGTCGTGGTATGCGATAGGCTTTCGTCAAAGACCACCGTCTCGTCGAGCTCTTCCATAAGACATAGCTCGGAGAGGCGGTCGAATAGCCAGGACAGATTGACGTAATTCAGCGAGGTGCGGCTGGTGTCGACAGTCGTCTGACCGGTGTCGACGGAACTGACGAGACCCTCCTTGAGATCGCGGAGCAGACAATGCTCGAAAAATTCTGAGTGCTGGCCTCGGTCCCGGGCAAGTGCCTGTTCGGCGGGACGAAGGGCGTAGGCGTTGACAAAGATATCGCCCAGCCTCGGCAGGTGGCAGCTCACCGCCTTGGCCAGGTCTCGGGGGGAGCGGTCGTCGAGCACGAATTCGGTGGTGATCTTTCGCTTTGCCTCCATTCGGGTCAGCCATCGAGGCTCTGTGCGTCGTTTGAGTAGGTGTTGGTAGATGGTCGATTTTCCGATGCCGTGAGCACCGAGAAAGTCGATTCGATTCATAAAGGATCTCCTCTATTTCAATGATCTGCCAGCCAGGCCTGGAAGGTGAGAATATTCCACAGCCGGTGCTGGTGATTGGCTCGTTCTTCGAGGTGCTCACGCCAGATACGGCGCACTGGTTCGGGCCGGAAAAAGCCCTCGCGGCGAAGTCGGGTGGAGTCCAAAAGCGGCTCTGCCCAGTCGCGAAGGGGGCCGCGAAGCCAGTGGTCGATGGGAATGCCAAAGCCCATCTTCGGGCGCTCAATTAATTGTTTAGGAACCCGGCGATACAGAATCTGACGCAGGATCCATTTCGAACTTCCATTGCGGATCTTGAGGGCCATCGGCAGCCGCCAGGCAAAGTCGACCACCCGGTGGTCCAATAGTGGCACTCGCGCCTCAAGCCCCACGGCCATGCTGGCCCGGTCGACCTTGGTCAAAATATCGTCGGGCAGATAGCTGACGAGATCGCGAAACATCATCTGCTCTGCGGCGCCGGCGCCCTCTGGAGCCTCCCGCCGAAGGGGCTTATCGCGGGGAACGCCGATCACCAACCGGGTGGGGTCAGGCCAGTCGGCGCGAAGCCGATCATAGATCTGGTCGAGGTGCCCGGCGCCGATGCATTCCCCTAATTTTTGGAGTTTCTCGGCGGGAATGCGCACCCGCGCCCCGTCGGGAAGCAAGGGCTCAATGCGCCGGTACGATGCATCGACCCGCGACGGCCCGGGAAGTAGCATCGCCGTCGCCACCAGCATTCGCAGCAGCCGGGGAACCGGCGAGATCGCCCGCCAGATCCGGGGGGCCCACAGATGGCGGTTGTAACCGGCGAATAGCTCGTCGCCGCCGTCGCCGGATAGGGAGACTGTCACATTCCGTCGAGCCAGCCGGCTGACAAGATAGGTGGGAATCTGCGAGGAGTCGGCAAAGGGCTCGTCGTATAGCGTTGGCAGCGAGGCGATGACTGAGTGGGCGTCGTCGTAGCTAATATATTGCTCGTGATGATCGGTGCCCAGATGGGCCGCCACCCGGGC
>SKQC01000139.1 GCA_007119175.1 Myxococcales bacterium
TCGATCGTCAGTACGTCTTATTTCATCAGGGAGGGTGAGTTGGATGAGACCTTCCGTGTCGCCGAATTGCTATTAGACGACGAGCAAGAACTCATGCACAAGGCGGTCGGTAGTTGGCTTCGCCATGCAGGCAAAACCGACCAGGAAAGATTACTGGTTTTTCTGGATACTCACGCGCCGCAGATGCCTCCCACGATGCTGCGCGTCGCGACGCAAAAGCTCGACAATAACCAACGCGAACAATACAGAAAGCAATATTGAGCCTTTTATAGCCGGGCCATTTTTTGTCCTCACGCCTCCACCAATTATATTTTCCTGCTGGTCGAGTCCAGGCATTTCGAACTGGCCGAACTATCAGCTCGTGGCAAATAACCCGGGCTCGTCTTCTCGTGGGTCTTTACACTTGATTGGTGCGCATCGCTTTAAGGCAACTGTCCCGCAGGGAAAAGTGACCCGCTTTCTTCCTGATAACCAGCGCTGCCGTTTTGTCTCATAACTGTCGACAAACGAGCGGTAGCTGGCGATCGCCGATTGCAAACGATCCCTGTTAGTCGAAGCGAAACGGGGGTTGATAGTTCCCGTGGATTCGGCGGTAGTGGGATGCTCGAGAGGCTCTACAGCAAGAACGGCTTCTCGTCCCGCGAATATGAAATTATCCTTTCGTCGCTCGGCGAGAATTTTGTTTTCTTCGCGGCGTAGGAGTTTTTCGAAATAGTCGCGAACCTCCTCGAGGCTTTTGTCCTCGTAACCAGGCGGTGGCTGTGGAGTAAATTCCACTGTGTCGGGATTGCGTCTACCGTAGAATTTTCCCGGTTTTTCAATCTTGATCGTTTTTCCCCAATGCCGAGGCAAAATCTTAAATCCCGGCCAATCCGCAGCGCGCTTGACCAGGCCGGCACGGACTGGATTGAGCCAGATATATAACAATTTCCGCTCGATTGCGTCTTTATCGAGCAACACAGTGTCACCGTAGGAACCGCCGCCCCAGAAGAAGCTTTTTCGCTCCAGATCTCGGTTCCGCGCCCTGGCGATACCACTCATGGCATCCCGCATAAAATTGCTCCGGTCGCCCGTCGTATCGCCCACTGCGAAATGGAGGTGATTCGACATCGCCACGGCTGCATATATCTGCTGCCCGTAGCGCTCCGTGGCTTTGCCGACCTCAAATGGTATGACGTCGTTGATATAATCATCGGGGCGAAGAAAATAGCGCCTCTCAAAACACCGGCGAGTGAGCATTGCGACCTGACCGGCGATGTGTCGACGTGGCTGTGTCATCGATCGTCTCCAAGATAGAGTATGGTGAGTCCTCCTGAGCTATTATCGAGAGTAAGAGATAAATCTTGCGGAAAAGTGGTCCGAAAGCTGAGCCAGGATCGTCGACCTGATGGAGAGATCGGCCTATTTTTATTGGTCGATGTACGTCTCACGGGTGGTTCTGGGGGGTGTTTTTTTTGGGGGGTATCTTGACTCTCGCCGCAGGCGCTTATTCTGGTGCCCCCCAGCAGATGATAATCGGAACAACAACGGGAAGCGGTGACGATGGTACTGGTCGAAAAAACCTATAAAAAAGCACTAAAACCAATGCTGTTTCGCTTCGATCCGGAGGCGGTGCACGACGTTTTCGTGTCGCTGGGCGAGAAGTTCGGGAGCACCCCCGCCGGCCGGCAGCTAATCGCGGCGATGTACGGCTATCGCGGCGCTGACGTCTCGAAGACCGTGGACGGGATCCGCTACGAAACTCCGATCCTCTTAGCCGCCGGGTTCGACTATAATGGGCGGCTGACCCAGATTCTGGCCAGCATGGGGTTTGGCGGGGTCGAAGTCGGCTCCGTAACCGCCTATCCCTGCGAGGGCAACGAGCCGCCACGGCTGAAACGGGCCATCGAATCAAAGAGTCTCGTCGTCTACAAGGGGCTGCGAAATGAAGGCGTGGACCGGATCATCGAGCGCATCCAACGCCGCGGCGTCCAGCAAGGGCTGGTGCTTGGGATCAGTATCGCGATGACCAATGCGGAGTCGTCGGCAACCCTGCAGGGAGCGGTCAGCGATTATTACACCAGCTTTAAGAAGCTAAATGACGCCAATATCGGCGACTACTACACCATCAATATCTCCTGTCCCAACGTCTACGGCGGGGAAAGTTTTACCGACCCGGATCGGCTCCACACCCTTTTAAGCCGGCTGTCTGACGTCGAATGCCAGGTACCGCGGTATGCGAAGATGCCGATCAGCATCGAGTGGGGTCAATTTCGCCAGCTACTCAATGTTCTCAAAGAATTTGACTTCGACGGCGCCGTGGTCGGCAATCTTCAAAAAGACTACGACGAGTTGGATATCCCCGATGAGGCCCCCGCCGAGTATCGGGGAGGGTTGAGCGGCAAGCCCTGCCGGGATCGATCCACGGAGCTTATCAAAAAGACCCGTGACTATTGCGGGCCGGATTTCACCATCATGGGCTGTGGAGGGGTGATGAGCCCGGAGGATGCGCTGGCGAAATTCGATGCCGGCGCCGACCTCATCCAACTGATCAGCGGCATGATCTTCGAAGGCCCCCACCTGATGCGCGATATCGCCGGGGCGCTGGCCGAACGGGGCCAATGACGGCTCTGCTCAAGTTCGGACGTCCCGGACGAGAACTAAATGATGGCAGACGACAGCACATCCGGTGATACCAGCCCGGAGACCGAACCCAGTCCATGGTGGAAACAACTCCCCCTGATTCGCGTGATCGGATTGATCGCCGGCCCGGTGGTCTTTGCGCTACTGATGTTCGGCACGGGAATCAAAGGCCTTTCCCCGCAGGGGCAGGCCGCAGCGGCGATCACCTTATTGATGGCCATCTGGTGGGTCACGGAAGCGATCCCGATCTACGCCACCGCCCTGGTGCCCATCGTGCTCTTCCCCATCACCGGAGTGCTCCCGGTAGGGGAGACGACCCGCAACTACGGTCATGAGCTGATTTTTTTATTTCTGGGCGGCTTTCTGCTCGCCATTGCCATCCAGAAGTGGAATCTCCACCGGCGCATTGCCCTCAATATCGTCCATCTATTCGGCACCGACCCGACGCGGCTGGTGCTGGGCTTTATGGTGGCCACCGGCTTTTTGTCGATGTGGATCTCCAATACCGCCGCGGCGATGATGATGGTGCCCATCGGACTGGCCACCATCAGTCAGTTGACCCGGATACTCGGCGAACAAGACAGCACCATTGATACCTCGCCGGGGAAGTTCCCCTTCGGGATGGCGCTGATGCTGGGCATCGCCTACTCGGCATCCGTCGGCGGCGTGGCCACCATCATCGGCAGCCCTCCCAACGCCATATTTGTGGGCTACGTCTCCCAGATCGAAGGGGTGGAAATCACCTTTTTGCAGTGGATGTACTACGGGCTTCCCATCAGCATCATCGGCATGGTCGGGGTGTGGTGGTACCTGACCCGGGTGGCCCACCCGGTGGTGATTGTCGACTTGCCGGGCCTTTCCGACGTCATCGAGCAGGAGCGCTCCGAGCTGCCCGAGTTAAAGGGCCCGCAAGCACGGGTGCTGGT
The DNA here is from genome assembly GCA_007119175.1 of Myxococcales bacterium. GTDB lineage: Bacteria > Myxococcota_A > Bradymonadia > Bradymonadales > Bradymonadaceae > SLJM01. The sequence goes on from SKQC01000139.1 coordinate 3,549, forward strand.
CATCTTCGTGCTGGTCGCCGGGCTGTGGATTTTGCGTGGTGTGTTGTCTCCGGTGCTCGCCGATCTTGGACTGGGCGGGCTCAACGACACCACAATCGCCATCTTCGGGGGATTGCTATTATTTCTCATCCCCGCAGAGCTGGGAAAGGGCCAATTTCTACTGACCTGGGACGACACCTCCGAGGTGCCCTGGGGAATTTTAATCTTGTTTGGAGGCGGACTGGCACTGGCCGCCGGCATCGAGGACAGCGGGCTGGCGGGCTGGCTGGCCGAACAGCTTCACGCCCTGCAGGACGCGCCCCTGATGTTGGTGCTCGCGGCTGTGGCAGTCCTTGTGATCTTTTTGACCGAGGTGACCTCCAATACCGCCACAGCCTCGATCTTTGTGCCCGTCGTCGCCGTGGTGGCCGCCGTGGTAGGCATCCACTCCTGGGTGCTGATGGTCACCGTCGTCACCGCCGCCTCATGCGCATTTATGCTCCCCATTGCCACTCCCCCCAACGCAGTGGTCTTTGCGTCGGATTATGTCTCGATGCGGGATATGATGCGTGCAGGGATCTGGCTGAACCTGTCGTTCGTGGTGCTAATTGTCATTGCCGCCTACTTCTGGCTGCCTCTCGCCTGGGGGCTGTAGAGGGTCCGCCCCCAATGCTTGACTGAGCTCAGTCACAAGTCCAATCTCGCCTGCGTCGCCCATTACCTGCAGGGCGATGGACTCGATCTTTTCGTTGCCCGGCCAGCGGCAGTTTGGCAATCATCACTACGGGCCATCGTGTTTCGATGCGACCAATCACTACCCCCAGCGAGGATGCACCATGGACGGGACCACAAAAGAATTGGAAGGTGGCGACGGAGAATTCTTCGACGCCATCGCCCATCGCTACGACCTGCTCAACCGCGTGTTGTCGATGGGATTAGACGGCCGGTGGCGCCGCCGCGCCATCGAGGCGCTGCAGATCGAGTCGCCGGCGAAGATTCTGGACCTGGCCACGGGCACCGCAGATCTGGCGCTGGCGATCGCCGACTCTTATCCGGACGCCGAGGTGGTCGGCGTCGATCCGAGCCGCGAGATGGTGGCCATCGGCCAGCAGAAGGCCGCCGATGCCGGCCACGGCGATCGAATTGACCTTCAACTCGGCGACGGCCAGGCCCTCGGCTTTGATGACGATAACTTCGACGGGACGGCCATCGCCTTTGGAATTCGGAATTTTCCCGACCGCCTGCAGGGACTCCGAGAGATGGCGCGGGTTACTCGCCCCGGAAAACCGGTGGTGATCCTGGAATTGAGCGAACCGGACAGGGGAGTGATGTCCGGAATGGCCAGGTTCTACGTCCATCAATGCGTGCCCCGCATCGGCAGCCTGTTGTCGGGAAGCAAGGAATATCGCTACCTGCAGGAATCAATCGCCGCCTTTCCATCTGCCGAGCGATTCGTGGAGATGATGGAAGACGCCGGTCTGCGAGATGTCACTGCCCAACCCCTGACCTTTGGTGTGGTCAACCTCTACCGCGGCATTGCCGAGTAGCGCCGACGGCGACCAGCTCCGACCATCTGCGACACTTTCCCGCCCATTCCCAGAGACGCGTCGCGCCAAGTCTAACCCGCAAATATCACGCGGAATCTACTGCGGCTTCGCAGATTCGCACGGACAGTGGCGGTGACCGCTCCCTGTCGGTCGCTCTCCCTCCACAATGTGAATTGCGTCGGTCATCCCCATCCCCTGTCCGCACGCCCTGCTTTGCCTCGTGAACGAATCCGCGTGACATTTCCGGGCTAACTCGGCAAGGCCGTCGCCTGGCAAAAAAGTGCAGTCCTTCCCGGTAGCCCCTTGACCTGCCTTTCAATTGGATCATCGCTATATCCCGATGAGCTCTTTTTGATTCGATGTTCAAGGAGCCTTGAACTTATGCTAAAACCCCGGTAGCCGTCGGGGGGTAAAAGCAAGGGTTATCTACCGATCAGGAGTCGCCGATGGTATCCGAAATTTTCGATAAAAATGCCTGGCAGCCCGTTGAGGGATTCGACTTCCAGGACATCACCTACCACCGGGCCATCGACACCGGTGCCGTGCGGGTGGCCTTTAACCGTCCGGAGATTCGAAACGCCTTCCGTCCCCAGACGGTGGACGAGCTATTTCGAGCTCTCAACCATGCCCGCCAGCAACCCGATGTGGGCTGTGTGTTGTTGACCGGCAATGGTCCATCACCGCGCGACGGTGGATGGGCCTTTAGCGCCGGCGGCGACCAGTCGGTGCGAGGCAACGACGGCTATCAATACGACAGCGACGAGGCGGCCGTTTCCCCGCATGAGAAGGCCCGGCTGGGGCGGCTGCATATCCTCGAGGTGCAGCGATTGATTCGCTTTATGCCCAAGGTCGTCGTCGCCGTCGTCCCCGGATGGGCCGTCGGCGGAGGACATAGCCTGCACGTGGTATGCGATCTGACGATCGCCAGCCGCCAGCACGCCCTCTTCAAACAGACCGACCCCGACGTCGCCAGCTTCGATGGCGGCTATGGATCGGCACTCCTGGCCCGTCAGATCGGCCAAAAGCGAGCTCGGGAGATCTTTTTTCTGGGCAAAAACTACGACGCCGAAGAGGCCCATGAGATGGGAATGGCCAACGAGGTCGTCGACCACCAGGAGCTGGAGATCAGAGGTCTCGAAATTGCCGAAACCATCAACTCCAAGAGTCCCACGGCGATTCGGATGCTCAAATACGCCTTCAATCTGCCCGACGACGGGCTCGTGGGGCAGCAATTATTTGCCGGCGAGGCCACGCGCCTTGCCTACGGAACAGACGAGGCCGTCGAAGGGCGCGATGCGTTCATGGAGAATAGAGCGCAGAATTTCTCGAACTTTCCCTGGCATTTTTAACTCCTGAGCAACGTCATCATGACTTCAACCTGTGGCAGACCCCTGAGGGAGGTGAGCGTTCGAGCGGTCAAATGCCCGGACTTTATCGCCAGCTTTGACGCCGGTCGTCGGCGGGGCACAGCTTTTTATCGCACAGGCGGCGGGACCGACGGCGAGCAGATGTTGGCTTTAGGCGAGGCCATTGAACTCTTGAGCACGGACCGAGCCACTGTCGGTGGCGCAGCGGCGGGGTTTTTCGATGCGCTAACAGATCTCGCCGGCACAGCAGAGCCGGATCTACGCATGGTCGGGTGGATGGCCTTCGACCCAGGCGACCCTCGGCCCCACTCGTCGGATTTCGGCCGGTGCCGCTTTTTCGTTCCCCAGATCACAGTGCTTCGACGGGGCGACGAGACCAGAGCCATCATCGCCGCCACAGGCGACAAAAAACCGGAGGCCATCTGGTCGAGATGGTGCGACATCATCGAGCGACCCGAACGCCACCACACCGCCGCCTCAGACGCCGGCAGCGAAGATGGTGATGCGTTGCGTGTGCGATGGCCCGACGACGAGCGTTTTCGCCGTAGTGTGCGTCGTGTCATCGCCGACGAAGCAGTCGAAAAGGTCGTGTTGGCCCGCCGGGCTGTCGTCGAAGCTTCTTTGCCGATTGATGTCGCCGAGGTCCTTCGGGTTCTGGGACGCGACTTCTTGTCGTGCACTCGATTCGCCATCGCCGCCGGTGGTCGGACACCCGTTTTTGTCGGCGCGACACCGGAGCGGCTCGTCGCCATTGAGGGCCGGAAATTGAGCACCATGGCTCTGGCCGGGACAACGCGCTGCGACGACGCCGACGAAGAGAGTCGAAGAGTCGCCGAACAGGCACTTGTGGACAGCACCAAGGATCGGGTGGAGCATCGCTATGTCATCGACGATATCCGCCAGCGGCTGGCGCCAATATGCAAAGATCTGGACGTGGGTAAAATCCCGACGATTCGACGACTCCACAACGTCTCTCATCTCGAGACCACCATTTCTGCCCGGCTGCGCGCTGGCAGCGAGCCCGCAGAGGTCGTCGATAGTCTCCACCCGACGCCTGCGGTCTGCGGGGTGCCCACCGACAGGGCCCGGGTGATGATTCGAGAGCACGAGGGGTTCGACCGCGGCCCCTATGCGGGAACACTGGGCTGGATTGACGCCGATGGAAATGCGGAGTTCGACGTCGCTCTGCGCTGCGGAGTCCTCGACGGTCGGCGTGCCACGCTCTTTGCCGGCGCCGGGATCACCGCCGATAGCGATCCGGAAGTCGAAGTCGCCGAAACGAGGCGCAAAATCGGGGCCATTAAACGCGCTCTGGCGGAGGTGTGCCGTGAGTAATTCAACCCCGACCGATCCGAATATCAATACCCTCTGGGCTCGGCTGATCGTCGACGAATTTGCCCGCTGTGGACTTCGCCGCGTCTGTATTTCGCCGGGCTCGCGTTCCACGCCACTGGTCGTCGCCTTCGCTGCCCACCCCGACATCGACGATATCTCGATCATCGATGAGCGCTCGGCAGGGTTTTTCGCGCTCGGCCTGGCTCGCGCAGAGAAGAGGCCCACCGCTCTGGTCTGCACGTCGGGGACGGCGGCCGCCCACTACATGCCCGCCCTCTGCGAGGCATTCCACAGCGAATTGCCACTTCTGATATTGAGCGCTGACCGCCCGCGGCGCCTCCAGGATTGCGGCGCCTCGCAGGCGATGGACCAGATCAAATTATACGGTGACAAGGTGCGTTGGTTTCACCAGATGGGTCGCCCGGAGGCGACGGCAGACAATCTTCGCTACGCCCGGGCGACGGCCTGTCGGGCCTTTGCCCGCGCCACGGGACCTGTGGCCGGTCCGGTCCATCTCAATATCCCGTTTCGAAAGCCCCTGGAGCCCATCGATGTCGGCGCCGACCACCGCGATAGAATCCCCGAAACATTGTTTCGGGAAGCGGCGCTCGCCGTCGAAGGGCGAGAGGTTGGCCGCCCCTTTATCACCATCGAGCGGGCCCGGCGCCGAGCCGACGAGGCGATCGTGGAATCGGCGGCGGAGTTTTTTGAAAATGCCGAACGACCGCTAATTTTGGCCGGGGCCGATCATGGGGCACAGCGCTATTCAGCGGCCCTCTGTGCGCTGGCCCGGCGAGCCAAGATCCCGATCATCGCTGAATCGACCGCCGGGCTTCGTGGGCTCGACGACGATGGCGGCGTCGTATTCGGCACCGGCGATTTTTTGTTCGAGAGCTCGTTATACGACAACGCCGGAAGACCGGATCTGCTCATTCGCACTGGTCGAGCGCCAATCTCTTGGTCGATCCAGCGACGCCTCGACACCTGGGCCGACGTCCCCCAGCTCGCCGTGAGTTGCCGAGAAGAGCTTGCTGCTCCCGGGCATCTGGTGGGCCGCCAGATCATCGCCGACGAGCGCACCTTATTTGAGACAATCGCCGCGCAGCTTCCCGAAAAGCCGGCGTCCCAGTGGTTAAATTGCCATCGAGGGGCCGACGAATCGGCGTCGGCCGCGCTGGAGCGAATTCTACAAAACTCAGAGGGCGCCCATAGCAGCGCTCATATCTGGCATGCCCTGGGCGAGTCGCTTCCAGATGGGGCCAGTCTCTTCGTGTCCAACAGCATGCCGATTCGCGATATCGACAGCTTTATGTCTCGCTGTCCGACCGGCGTCGACGTCACTTTTAACCGCGGTCTAAACGGCATCGACGGGGTGGTGTCCACCGGTCTGGCCGTGGCCAAAGCCAGACAGGAAGAGAGTGGAAATCCGACGGTCATAGTGGTCGGCGATGTGGCCCTTCGCCATGATCTGTCGGCTCTGAGGCTTGCCGACGAGTTGTCGATCGACGCCACCATCGTGGTGCTCGACAACGATGGGGGAGCGATCTTCGAGATGCTCCCCATCGCCGACTTCGACGGTGTCTATGAAGAGCATTTCGCCACGGGCGGACGCCGCCGACTCGACGACGGCTGCGTCGCCCCGCTGGCCTGCGTTCAACCTGCAGATTGCGATGAGTTTCGGCGCGCACTCCACCAGAGCATCGAGGAGCCGGGTACCCAGGTGGTGCTGATGCGCACCGACCGTTCAGGGGATATCGCCTTTCGCCGACGGACGCTCAGCAGGGTCGCCGACCACATCAATGCCGAGCTCACAGAACAGACACAGACTTCGACATTGCCATGAGTACAGCCACAGATATCCGACCGGGGACGTTCGCCGCCTGGGTGGTGGCCATGCGCCCCAAAACGCTGGCGGCGGCCGCCGTGCCCGTCGTGGTGGGCAGCGCCGTGGCTTATCACCATGAGGCCCTGGCCATACTTCCCGCACTGGCAGCTCTGTTGGGCGCATTTCTGATTCAGATCGGCACCAATTTCGCCAATGATTATTTCGACTTCCAGAGCGGCGCCGACAACGAGGACCGACTGGGCCCGACCCGTGCCGTTCAGGCGGGACTACTGTCTGAGCGGGCTGTCCGGTGGGCGACGGGGCTGACCTTTTTGGCCGCCGCCGCCGTCGGGAGTTATCTGATCTTCATCGGTGGCTGGCCGATCGTTGTCATCGGCATTGCTTCCATCTTGTCGGGCCTCGCCTATACGGGCGGCCCCTACCCACTGGGCTATCACGGGTTGGGGGATCTCTTTGTCTTCATCTTTTTCGGGCTCATCGCCGTCACGGCAACCCACTACGTGCAGGCTTTGACCTGGTCTGCCGAGGCTCTGGTGGCCGCCGTGCCGATCGGCTTGTTGTCGACGGCGATTCTGGTGGTCAATAATTATCGCGATATCGATACCGACCGCCAGGCGGGAAAGCAGACCCTTGCCGTCCGTCTGGGGCGGCGCCTCACGAGGTGGCAATACGGGGCATTGCTCCTGGCCTCCTATGCTATCCCGGTGGTGCACTGGCAATTCTTTGACCACTCGATCGCGATTTTGCTTCCCCTCTTGAGCCTTCCCCTGGCCGGGGTCGCCCTTCGACGAATGTGGCGGCTGCAGGGGTCGGCGCTCAACGATCTCCTGGCCTTTACGGCCGGTCTTCTGGCCGTCTTCGGGTTTCTATACGCCATGGGATTCGCGCTGTGAAATCGCCACTTCAACAAAAATTTCGCATTCCCGCTATGGACTGGCGAGTGTTGAGGCTTAGGCTCGCCAAACCGCTGGTGACGAGTCACCAAACCGTAAGCGACCGGGCGATATTGGTGCTCTCAGTGACGGTGGATATGGGCGGGAGCACAGCCGTGGGATACGGAGAGGTGGCGCCCCTGGCGGGATGGACTTCGCTCTCCGTAGACCACGCCGTCCAGGTGCTCTCGACGATGGCGCAATCTCCGGCGTGTCAAAAGCCCTTCAGGCTCGCCAATGACGGGCTCAACGAGATGTTTTCAGGCCTGCGGGATACGCCTTCTGTGCGCTTTGGCCTGGAACTCGCGCTATTGGACGCCCTGGCGCGCCATGCCGACTGTCCTCTCCGCGAAGTGCTGGCGCCGCCGGGACATAGGCCATCGGATCGCGTCGAATTGCAATACGCCTGCGGCATCGCCGACATAGACGAGACCGTCGAACGTGCCGGCAGAGCTGTCGAATCCGGCTATTCGCACTTAAAGCTCAAGGTCGGGGCATCAGATCTGGACGCCGAAGTGCGTCGCCTGAAGGCGGTCCGAAAAGAGGTTGCCGAGCTCGGCCTTCGCCTCGACGCCAACGGGGCCTTCGATTTTTCGGAGGCCCGGCGCTTTATCGATCGCACGGAAGCGCTGGGGATCGACTTATTCGAGCAACCGCTGGCGGCAGCAGATCTAAGTGGTCTCAATAAATTGGCCGACATCTCAGCCATCGATATCGGGGCCGACGAAAGCTGCGCGCCCATCGCCCGTGCTCGCCAACTCATCGAGGCTGGGCGTATCGATGCCCTGGTCATCAAACCGGCCGCCGTCGGGGGCCTGCTGCCCACCATCTCGCTCATCGAAGCCGCCCGGGAGCGCAATATTCGCGTCGTGCTCAGCACCTTGCTCGAGTCCGCCATCGGACGCCGAGCCATCGCTGAACTCGCCGCCGCCCATCCGTATATTGCGGGTCCCCAGGGGCTCGCCACGGGCGACTGGTTTGTCACCGATGTGACCGACACACCGGATTCCATCGCGGACGGCCACTGGCTTTTAGACGGCCAGCCGGGCATCGGTTTTTCGCCGCGAGTTGAGGGCCAACCCTGTTTCGACGCGGGAGGCCCGTCGTGAATCACTGGATAGGCCAACACAAAAACGAGCGCCCCCATGACGCCGCCTTTTATGTCGGCCAGCGATGCATAAGCTACGGTGAGCTGGCCCATGAGGCTAGCAGCCTCGCAGCAGGCCTTGCTGAGCTCGGCATTGGCCTCGGCATTCGGGTCGGTGTGCAGGGGGCGAATAGCGCCGATTGGATCTTCGCTCTTCACGCCATCTGGTGGCGCGGCGCCACGGTGGTGCCATTGCACGACCGACTCGGCAGGGAGGCGCTACAACGTCACGTCGAGGCCGCCGATGTGGACCTTTTGCTCTCGGAAGAAGCCCCTTCGGCGGTGGCGAAAGAGGTGAGCCATTGCACCTTCAACGAGCTCCGAGAACTGGGCTGTGATCCCATCGGCGCCGAAGAGATGGACGCCAGTGATGTGGCGACGATTCTGCTCACCTCGGGTAGCACGGGCACGCCCAGAGCGGTGCCGGCCACGGTCGAAAATCACATGGCCAGCGCCAATGCCTCTGCAAAGCGACTCGGCAGGAGAGCGGACGATCGCTGGCTATGCGTGCTGCCACTATGCCATATCGGCGGGCTCGCCATCGCCATTCGAAGCGCGATCTACGGCACGTCCTTCGACCTGATGAAGTCTTTCGACACATCGTCTGTGGCGCATCGGCTGGTGAACCAGCCGATCACGCTGGCCTCGTTCGTGCCGACCATGCTGCGGCGGCTGCTCGACGACTATGAAAATGCCTTCGATACCTCGTTGCGAGCGGTGCTGGTCGGCGGCGGCCCGGCCGGCGGCGACGAGCTTCGGCGCGCCCGCCGACGGGGGCTTCCCGTGGTCTCTACCTATGGGATGACCGAGGCATGCTCCCAGCTCGCCACGCTCGCTCCCGACGCACATGCAAGCCGGCTCCACACCGCCGGCCGGCCTCTGCCGGGCGTGGAATTGATGATCGCCAACGACGAGCGCCGCCCAACCCCAGCGGGCACGCCGGGCATGTTGTGGGCCCGGGGATCCATGCTCTGCGATGGCTACCTGGAGATGCCCGATGACAGGGCGCCCGATTCCTTCGTTGACGGCTGGTTTCGCACCGGTGATATCGGGAGCCTCGACGATGACGGTTTTCTGACGATTCATTGCCGAGCCGGCGACCGTATCATCACGGGCGGCGAAAATGTGGATCCCCGCGAGGTCGAGGCTGTGCTTCGCGCCGTCGACGGCGTCGAGGACGTGGCCGTCCTGGGCGTCGACGACGAGCACTGGGGCCAGCTCGTCGCCTGCGCCGTCGTCGCCAGCCAGCAGCTCCACCCTCGACTCGTAGAGGTCAGCCGCCAGCGTTTGGCGTCGTTTCAGATCCCTCGACGCTGGTCATTTATGCCCCGTCTTCCGAAGACGGCGAGCGGCAAGATCGACGGCATGCGCCTTCGAGAGCAGATGGCGTCTCACCAGCGTGATACCCTTTGCAGCGAAGATACCCCGTAGTTGGCCCAGGAGGTCATATGTCCGAACCCGAATCGACAATCCACGCCGCCGGTTGCGAAGCCGACGACGCCGTCAAATTACCGCTAATAGGACGCCGCGCCGACACAGCGCGCAAGGTGGTCTGCATCGGCGATGTGCCCTTCGGCGGCGATCGATTCGCCGTCATCGCCGGCCCCTGCGCTGTGGAGTCGAAGTCGATGCTCGACGCCACCGCCGAGGCCGTGGCCCAGCGAGGCGCAAATGTCCTGCGCGGCGGGGCATTTAAGCCTCGCACCTCGCCCTACAGCTTTCAGGGCGTCGGTCTTAAGGGGGTGGAGATGATGCACAGGACCTCCCGCGAACAGGGCATCCCCTTTGTCACGGAGGTGATGGCACCGTCGCTGGTCGAGGAGATGGCTCCCCTGGTCGACGCCTTTCAGATCGGGGCTCGAAATATGCAGAATATTCCGCTTTTGCAGGCCGTCGGTGGCACGGATCGACCGGTGGTTTTAAAGCGCAATTTCGGGGCCAGCGTCACGGAGTGGTTGCTCGCCGCAGAGCATATCGCCTGCGCGGGAAATGATGCCATTATTCTCTGCGAGCGGGGGATCCGAAGTTTCGGCGACGAGACGCGCTTTACCCTCGATGTGGCGGGCGCCATGTGGGCGAGGCGCCGGTCGCGGCTCCCCGTGATCTTCGACCCCTCTCACGCCATCGGCATCCCGGCACTGCTCGCCCAGGCTGCCTCGGCAGGACTGGCGGCCGGTCTCGACGGGGTGATGGTCGAGGTTCACCCGCGCCCGGAAGCCGCAAAATGCGACGGCGAACAGGCACTGACGACCGATCAATTTGCGGCGCTTATCGACCGCCTCCACGCCTTTGCCGTGGAGCGGCCGCTGCACCCCACCTCCAGGTCCCACTCGTAGCGGCGTCCGGTCGGTTGTCCCTATACCGGGTGAACGCCGAAATAATCGGCCAGTACATCGTAGAGGTCGGGCGCACATTGCTTGAGCTGCTCCGGTGTTTCAAAAAACGCCTCGGTGGCCACGGCGAAAAACTCCGCTTCGTTTTTCGCCCCGTAAGAGCGCAGACAGCCCTGAAAGGGGGCCTCACGCAGGTTGGCGAAATGACGCCCCATCACCTCTGCCCACCGCGGGTAATCGCGGCCCCTCTCCAGTAGAGGCGTGCCGTCGAAGGTGCCACTTTCAGCATCTAAGACGTGAGCAAATTCATGGATCCCCGTATCCCGGGCGTCGTCGGGAATGGCAATTCCCTTTTCCACGGCGTCCCAGCTCAATACCAGGGTGCCGAAGTTATGGGCCTGACCCATCACCACTTTCCGCTCTTCTCCAGGGTGCAGGTAGTGGGAGGGATAGATAACGATCTCTGTGAGGCGGTTATACACCGAAAGGGGCAGCTTTCGGGCAATGCGGGCGGCGGCAGCAGAGATCACCACCTTCATCGGCTCCGTCACCTCCAATCCGCCGGCTCCCTCCCAGTGCTTTTCCCACAAAAAGACCTTTAAATGAGTCTCGAATGGCCGGCGCTCCTCATCATCGAGTTTTTCGTAAAACTCATAGCGCTCCTCTAAAATAGTGCGCCAATGGTCGGGAAACGGCCGGCGTTTCAGGCGTCGTCGGCGCCACGATCTGTACAGCCAGGTGATCATAGAGTGCCTCCATCGGCTACCACTGATCGGAGGGAAGTCGCCAATTTCCGCTGGCCATGATGGTCACGGCCACAGAGTCGCCCTCGGCGACCAGGTGCTGGGAGCCCGGATCGACGTAGACGTTGACCAGCATGCCCGATCGATCCGTAGAACTATTGCGCGGCACAGCCAGCGCCGGCCAGTATACGTCGGTGGTCTTCGTGCTGATGCCAAATTGGACGGTGCGATGATTTCCGTGGTGCTGCTCAAAGCGAAATGGCCACACAAATTCCATTCTAAATCGGGGCTGATTTCCGCCCACGGCGTAGGCCGGGATGCGCACTGTGCCGTTGGTCAGGTGCGCCGAGCCATCGGCGCGGCGCTCCCAGGCAAAGCCGGTTCGACTCGTCGTCCCCGGCGTGTGTTCCGGATCGCCGTGCGTATAGCCGGTGACGGCGTCGGGCAGGCGAGTCAGCTTGAATTGATCGTCGCCGACGCGCACGAATTCGAGCAACTCGAAGAGCGCCGCGTTATCGCCCTGCCAGTCATTGGCGTTCGGCGTGGCTCGATATGAAAGCTCGGCATTGGCGGCGGCAATAATCGCCTCGCCGTGTTGAAATTCCACCATATTGCCGAGCGCGTCAGTGCCGTGGCCGCCGGGTCCGTCGCTATCACCTATGGTGCGGGGAACCTCGATGAGAACGGTCTGGCCTTCGCCGATCACACCGGAGGCCATAGAATCGATGACCACGTCGCTATCCCCCTCCCAGTCCACCACCACATAGCTGCCCTGTGGTCCGTCATTGACCAGCGATTCCGGTGTCTGCGTGACCTTCCCCCCGGAGGACGACGATTCGCCATTGGCCGACTCGGGACGATTATTGAGATCCTCATAATCACCGCTGGTGGCCACCTCCGCCAGCGTCGGGCTGCCGAGGAGACTGTCGTAGTGGCCATCAAAGAGATCGGGGCGATTGTTCAGATCCTCGTAATCACCGCTGGTGGCGACCGTTGCGAGATCTAAATCGTCGCCCCCGCCAGGCTCGTCGCTGTCGCAGGCCAGCAAGATGATGGCGACCGCGCCCAGCACAAATATGCGGTGATTGAGGTGACGAATGATGGGGGCACTCATGATATTCTCCTGATTTCATCGATATTGGCCCAAAAGAGCCTATCCCAACGCGATAGCGTCTGCCCAGAGGCCCCCAAATAGGAATCGATAAACGCGCATGAGTCATTGACCGGTTGGGGGTTGGGTGACCATGATCACCCAACCCCCAACCGGTCTCAGCGCACGAAGAGATTGATGGTCACCACGAGCACCACCAAAAAGACCACCGTCATCGCTGCACCGGCGCGCAAGAAATCTTTGACCTCGTAGCCGCCGGGGCCCATCAACAGGGCGTTGACCTGGTGGGTGGGGATCAAAAAGGAGTTGGAGGCGGCGATGGCGACGATCATGGCAAATTGGGCCGGATCGGCGTCGACGCCGACGGCGACGTTGACCGCCAGGGGAATGAGCAGCACGGCGGCGCCCACATTGGAGATGGTCAGCGTAAAGACGGTGGTCAAAAGGGCGATCGTCATCTGGATGCCCCACAGGGGAAGGCTTTCCGTGGCGGTGATGACCATATCGGCGATCCAGGCCGCCGTGCCCGTTTGCTCCACGGCTGTGCCGAGGGGGATGAGTCCGGCCAGCAAGAAGACGGTCTTCCAGGAGACCGCCCGGTAGGCCTCGTCGGCGGTTAGAGTGCGGGACAGCAAGATGATCACCGCTCCCGCCATCAGGGCTACCGCCAGTTGCAGTTGGGTGAGGATCACCAATCCCATGGCGAGAAGAAAACCTCCCAACGCCCACCATTGTTTGTCGGTGCGCGGCGGCTCGGAGGGATAGTCCGACAGGGGCACAAAAGAAGTCTCGCTCGTCAGATGGTCGATTCGCTTCCAGGGGGCAAAGACCACCAATACGTCACCGGCGCGGAGGCGGACGTCGCGCAGAGATTCTAAAAACAATCTTCCCTGCCGGTGAATCGCCAGCACATTGACGCCGTAGATATCGCTCATGCGAAGCTGTCCCACCGTAAAGTCCACGGCGTCGCTCCCGGGTCGCACCACCACCTCGGCAATACCGGCGTGCTCCGGGTCGTGTAAGATGGCAAAGGGAGCGCCGTCGACGGGGCGCAATTGATATTCCTCGACGAAGCTCTCCAGCTCCTCGTCATTTCCCACAAGGCCCAGCACGATGCCGGGAAGGACCACATAGCTTCGGTCCGGGGCGATGGTCAGGCCGTCGGCGTCCTGTACGGCGACCAATGAGATGCCGCGGGGATCCTCTTCGATCTCGCCCAGAAGCAGGCCATTTAGAGAGCTCGCTCCCGGCACCGAGTAGGGCTTGACCGTCTTTTCCAGTCCGTAAATTGCCGCCACCCCCTCCATGGCCAGGCGCGGATCGTCGGCGGGGTCGATGGCCGGAAGCAGTCGATGCCCAAATATGGCGAAGAGCAAAATTCCCGAGGCCGCAAGGGCAATCCCCACCGGCGCCGGAGCAAATAGCCCAAAGGGCTCTACCTCGATCTGCAGGGCCTGCGCCGAGGAGAGGAGCACGTCGTTGAGAAGAATCATCGAACCCGACGCCACCAGGGTGATGCTTCCCCCCGACAGAGCAGCAAATCCCATGGGCATCAATAATCGCGAAATCGGCGTCTCCGTGCGCGTGGCTACCCGCTCGGTGACCGGCAGATACAGGGCTGCCACCCCGACATTCTGGATAAATGCACTCAACCCGGCCGCCGTGGCCGACAATAAAGAGCCCATACCCCGTTCGGTATGTCGGCCGACCTCCAATAAAAAGGCGGCCACCCGGCGCATAATGCCCACTTTTTCGAGGGCCGCACCCAGGATCATAATGGCGATGACTGCCACCACGGCATTGGAGGAAAACCCGGCCAGCACCTCCTCGGGTTCAATAAGTCCGGCGACTCCAATAGCTACCAGGACCAACATCGCCGTGATGTCGATGCGCACCACTTCGGTGATAAATAAGACGACGGTCCCCAACAAGATCACCAATACCAGGATCATTTCTATCGTCAGGGCATCCACTAAATCCCCCCGTTGGGACCAATTTTATCGAGATGGCGTTTCTGCCGAGCGGCCAGCATGAGCGCGGTCTCTGGCGGGCCCCTCTGGCGAGTGCAACAAAGCGTACAGGAGTCGGCCATCAAAGATGCTCACGACCCACCGTGGTGCAATCTCCTTTCTGCCGCTTATTCAAACGCATCGATGTCCACAAATCCCCAGCTCTCTTGCTGATTGCTGGCGGCCTGTTAGTCACTGCGCATCTACATTGTCCCGCTGAACGTGTACAATGGGCCGGGTGAAATACTGACATACGGAGCCCGAGGTGAGGAACTGACATATAGCGGCAATGAGAGCGCTCCACGTGGTTCAGTAAAGCAACCACCCAATGGAGCCGATGGGATCTTCCCATCGTGCCGCGCCAGCGGCCTCGTCTTACAGGGCCAGCCAACTGTCGAAGTGACGCACGATCACCACGGTCTACGTATACCGAGTCAAAGGCGCCTGTTCGGCGCCAACGATGACAAGATGTCATCGGCTCCATCTGACGCGGCCGAGGGAATCGTGACCTAATAATACCTTAACTCACTGGCATTAAGGCTAAGACGGAGTAGTGACGGATGAGCAAAGAAAATTGCCGAGGAATCTGGGGACAGGTCGCCGCCGCCGGAGAGCCTCGTAGCGAACTCGCAGCGCAGTTGATCCGAGAGCTCGACGAGGGCCTGGAGGTCCTCGACGCAATCGAGCCGGCGGTAACCTTTTTCGGTGGGGCTCGCATCGAGCGCGATGACCCCTATTACGCCCATGCCGAACAGATGGGGCAGCTATTGGCCGACCACAATATCCCACCGCGCACCGGTGCCGGACCGGGCATTATGTGGGCTGTGCCCGAGGGCTTTCGAAAACAAATCTCCGAGGCAGGAGCAAATAAAGATCGGCCGGCGAAGAGACAGCGCGGACAGGGGCCACAGCCCCTGACGCAGGGGTTCAATATTGTCTTGCCCTTTGAGCAACAGGTGAATCCGGCGATCGACGTATCGATGGAGCTCGTCCATTTTCCGACCCGGAAGTTGATGCTGTATCGAAACGCCCTGGGTTTGGTGATCTTCCCCGGCGGCTTCGGAACGCTCGATGAGCTGCTGGAGGTGTGGCGACTCAAGGCAGCCGGCGACCTGGACTTTCCCGTCGTATTATTCGGTCAAGAGTTCTGGAAGCCCCTGGAAGACGCCCTCCGGGTGGCCCATAAAAACTATCCCCATCTCGCGCTGGCCGACGAGGATTTTGACCTTGTCTCGTGCACCGACGATCCGCAGGAAGCCATCGATCGGGTACTCGCAGAAGATGCCTGCCGAGAGAGCAACGAGCCCCTTCATCAGATGGGTCACCGCATCGCCCGTGAGCTGGTAGAGGGACTGAACTTTTTGGAGAGCCTGCAGCCGGCGGTAACCGTCCTCGGCGGCTCTCGGCTTCGCAAAAACGACGACGTCCTCGAGATGGCCGAAGATCTCGCCTATGAGCTGGCAGAAGAGGGAGTGCCTACCCGGGCGGCCGGCCCGGGGCAATTATCGGTGGCTCTCGCAAGAGGCGGTCATCGAAGCCGCCGGCATTTTCCCCAGCAGGCATTCGGCGTGCGGCGACCGGACGCCCGTAACCTCTACGGCGCCGACCGGGTCTACCTGGTGGCCGATCGGCTCACTCATAAGGTGCTGCTCACGGAAAACTCCCGCGCCCTTGTCGCCCTGCCCGGAGCCCTGGGTACGCTCGATGAGCTATTCTCCACGCTATGTCAGGTCCAGACCCGCACCATCTCTCATCGCCGGGTGGTGCTGATGGGCACTGATTTCTGGCAGCCCATCGTCGACACTATCGAAGCGCTCATGCTCGCCGGTTGTCGCCAGACCATAAGCCCTGAAGATCTCGATCTACTCACCCTGACCGACGACCCTGCCGAGGCGGCCCGGATCGCCCTCGCTCCCCCGGAAGAGCTTCCGTCGAAGACGGGACGCGGCTAGCACTAATGCCGGTAATTTAAGCGGTTGGGGATCGAAAATAGAACGAAGCCTCAAGTAATCTTGCAGCGACCACCAGAGGTCATCAAAGTCACCAGAGCTCTCCTTCCCCGTGGGAAAGGAAAGAATTGGCGTGGTGACCAACCCTCGGGTGGTTATTAGTGCGGGTGGTTATTGGTGACATCTTTCGGTGGCTACCCAGTGGCCGTACCTCATTTGCGGTATGGTCAATAATATGAGAATTCTCCTATTTTGCTCGGGCAACTTCTGATTCGAGCAATCAGTGATTTTGATCCATTTCCTTCTCAGGGGGCGACCCGCTCCTCTCTGAGGCCGGTCGGGGAATACGCATGCCTGTATATCGATATGAGCGACTTCGGATTATTCTGATCTTTTTTGTTTTCACTGCCACCGGCCTGTTGTGGTCTGTTGGTTGTGGCTCTGAGGACGGAGAGCAACTCGACGTCGGATTCGACGCCGATGTCGCCCTGCCGGATGTCGAAGAGGACTTAAAAAACGGCTGTGGTGGCGATGACGAGTTGGTCTATGACGACGAGGTCGTCGAGCCCGGCGATAGTTGCGGAGCCTGTGAGGACGGGACCATCGCCTGTGATGGCGAGGATGAGGTGCGCTGTGCGCGGGCGGAGGCGGCGAATGAATGTGGCGGCTGCGAGCCGCTTCCGGGCGCCGCCGGAACGCCCTGTGGGCCCTGTGAGAGTGGGACCTGGGCCTGTGATGGCGACGGTGGAATGACCTGCGTTGACGCGCTGGAGCATAACCCCTGCGGCGGGTGTGGCGATCTGGTAGGGCAACCGACCACCGGGTGTGAAGACGCGGCCGGCGAAGGCGGCGTGTGGGGCTGTACGGGACCGGACGCTGTGCGCTGCGTACTCCCCGGCGAAAATGCCTGTGGCGGTGTCCTCGATCTAGAGGAAGAGCCGGGCACAGGTTGCGGCACCTGCGACGGCGGTGTGTGGGCCTGTGAGTCAGAAAGCGATGTGACCTGCACGAATCCAGACTGGGGTGTCAACGTCTGCGGCGGTTGCGAGCCCCTCTTCGGTGTCCTCGGCGACCCCTGTGGTGTCTGCGATGGTGAGTGGTCCTGCGATGGGCCGGACGATGTCTTCTGCGACGAACCGCCGAGGAATGCCTGCGGTGGCTGCACCGAATTGGGCAGCAATTTACCCGGTCAGGAATGCCGCCCTTCCGTGGTCTATATCTGTCAGGATGAGGAGACGCTGACCTGCCCGGAAGACGGGACCAATGTCTGTGGTGGCTCCGGTGAGCTGGCGCATATTCCCGGCGACAGTTGCGGGGAGTGTGGAGACGGGGAGTATTTTTGTGCCTCCTCCGAAGAGCTCGTCTGCGTCGGTGAGAGTTCGCGAAATGCCTGTGATGGATGCGGGGAGCTCGACGAGCAACCCGGCGACGCCTGCGGTCCCTGCGGCCTCGATACGGTCGTCTGCGACGGCGAGACATCTACCGTCTGCGACGGCTCAACGCCCTGTCCCATCCTCGAGGTCGACACCCAGCCTGCCGGGGGGGTCACAGACGGCGCGGCGACGTTTTACGGCCTCATTACCGAATTGCCGCTGAACCAGATCACGGACCACGGCTTTTGCTGGTCCCCTCAGGAGAACCCGACTCCCATCAACGGCGACTGCCACTCGCTGGGCGCCGTCGATGAGCCGAGAAGCTTTGAGCATACCACCGACAATCTACTACCCGGCCGCAGCTATTTCGTGCGGGCTTTCGCCACGGTGGGGACGATTCGTGAGTACGCAGATGAGGTGGCGTTTACCACCACCGCTGTGACACCGGAGGACGTCGAGGCCAGCGACGGCGAATACACCGATTTCGTCGAGATAAGCTGGGAGGATGACTCCGCCGACGAATATATCATCTATCGAGACGGCACAGCGATCGCCACGGTCGACGCCGCCGATGGGCGTTTCGAGGACACCGAAGCCACCGCCGCAGACGTACCGCTGGAGCCACAAAATGTGGAGGCCTCAGACGGCACTTTTTCCGACTATATCCTCGTCAGTTGGGATGAAGCCGAATCGCCGGAGGCGCCGGAGCATACCTACCAGATAGTCGCGGTCTATCCCGACCAGACCAGTGATATCAGCGCCGAATTTACGGGCCGTCGAAAAGCCTTTGAGATCGATACTTATGAATTGAGCATCGACGGCGACGACTGGTTCGATGTCGGGCTCGTCGAGGAGTACGAAGACGAAGAGGCTCCCTTCGCCACCATCACCCCCGGCACGGCCAGCGCCTCCGGCGGCGATTACGAAACTCATGTGGCTCTTGAGCAGTTAGATTCGCCCACCGTGGAGAGCCATCCCGTAAGCTACCGGGTGCGCGCTGTCAGCGAGGCCGGTGAAAGCGACGAATCACAGGAAGCAGTAGGCACGCGCGAGGTCGGTGATACGCTGTATTACCAGTGGTATTTCTCCGACGAAGATGATCCGGGATCTTTTAATGCCCTATTTTCACCGGCCACCACCGATGGTGATCAACACGACGATGAGTCCGCGCCTGCAGACGGCTCGATTCGCTCCTACTACCTGGCGGTCAGCGCCGACGGAGCGGTGACGGCAAATACGGACGTGGTCACCGGCTTTCGAGCCGCTTCTGCAGATATCAGCACGGAGCCGGTGACGGCGGTGGACGTCAATCAGGCCACCGTTCGGGGCAATCTGATGGAGTTGGGCAGCCCACCGCCCTCACAACACGGGTTTTGCTACGGCACGATGGCCGACCCCACCCATGGCTCGGGGGCCGATTGTTCGGAGCTCGGCAGTCTGGATTCCGAAGGGGTTTTTGAGGAGACCCTCGTCGGCCTATCCGGCGGGACGACCTATTATGTGCGGGCCTATATCACGAACGCCGACGGCACCTCCTATGGTGGTGTGGTCGAGTTTTCGACCCTCTCCGATGCCCCGTCGGGATTGGTGGCGACGAGCCATACTGACCACGTAGCGCTTAGCTGGGATGGGGTCACGGGAGCCAACGAATATCGGATCTATCGCGATGGGTCGGTGATCGCCACCGTCTCGACGACCACCTATGACGACACCGGCGCCGCCGAGGGCGGCACCGCCGATGCCCCGTCGCTGACGGCCACGAGCGGCACCTACACCGACCGCGTCGAGTTGAGCTGGAACGAGCCCGATATCGACGATGGGCCGGACTATGACTACCACGTGATCGCCGTCAGCGACGGCGGCGACAGCGAGGTGTCGAATACCGCCCAGGGTAATCGCGACGGCTACCCGGTGACCTCCTATGAAATCGAGATCGACGGGGGCAACTGGTCTGATGTGGGCAATACCACCTCCTTTTCCGACACCGGCGCCGATGCGCCGAGTATCGACGCGGGTACGGCGTCGGCCTCCGATGGCGACAGCGCAGAACATGTGGCGCTGTCGCTCAACGGCACGCAGACGTCGCCGGGAGATGATTCCACGTATCGCGTCAGAGCGATCAACGATACGGGCGATGGAGCTGCATCGACTCAGCAGGACGGTCATCGCAATGTCGATACCGGCGATCTTTTATACCAGTGGTCATTTTCCGACAGCGGCTCCGGGGGGCCCTTCGACACCCTGGGCTCACCGTCCGGCAGTAGCAGTTACAACGACCAGACGGCACCGGCCGACGGCTCGACCCGCCATTATTTCGTCACGGTCAGCGCCGACGACGTACCCTCAGAGGACTCTTCGGTGGTCAGCGGCTTTCGGGCCGCCGAGCCCCAGGTGGACACCAATTCACCGACCGGCGTGGACAGCGACGAAGCGACGCTTCACGCAGATATCACCGAACTCGGCGCACCGGAGCCCACCGAACATGGCTTTTGCTACGGCACGATGGCCGATCCGACCCACGGAAGCGGTGCGGTATGCACGACGTTAGGCGATGTCTCGTCGACCGGGTCCTACCAGCAGGTCGTGACCGGATTGTCAGCGGGAACCACCTATTACGTGCGCGCCTATGTGACCAACGACGCAGACACTTTCTACGGAGAACCGGTGGGCTTTTCGACCCTCTCCGATGCGCCGACGGGATTGGTGGCGACGAGCCATACAGACCACGTGGCGCTTAGCTGGGATGGCGCCACGGGAGCCAATGAATATCGGATCTATCGAGATAGCTCGGTGATCGCCACCGTCTCCACGACCACCTATGACGACACCGGCGCTGCCGAGGGCGGCACCGCCGACGCCCCCGCGCTGACGGCCACGAGCGGTACCTACACCGACCGCGTCGACCTGAGTTGGGATGCGCCAGATATCGACGATGGACCGGAGCACGACTACCACGTGATCGCCGTCAGCGACGGCGGCGACAGCGAGGTGTCGAATACCGCCCAGGGCAATCGCGACGGCTACCCGGTGACCTCCTATGAGCTCGAGATCGACGGGGGCGCCTGGCTCGACGTCGGCGACGCAACCGAATATCTCGATGAATCGGCGGCGCCGGCGACGATCAGCGGCGGCGTGGCCACCGCCTCTGAGGGCCAATTCGAAACCCATGTGGTCCTGGAGGTCAGCGACCTCGACGCCAATGATGGAGAGCTATCAAACTATGTTGTGCGAGCTCTCAACGCCGTCGGTGATGGCTCGCCGTCGGACCAGGTCTCGGGTTATCGCGCCATCGGCAGCCTGTCGTTTCAATGGTATCGCTCCGCCGGTGAAAACCCCGAGAATTATGAGCCAATCTCCGGCGCCACGGGCGACATCTACGAGGATACGCAGGCCCCGGAAGACGGCGCGATCCGTCATTATCGCGTCGCCGTCACCGCCGACGATGCCGACGAATATATTGTCAACGCCGGCGAGGGATACCGGGCCATCGCCTCGGATCCTGACAACGCCTGGCAATGGGAGTCGGTGAGCACCGGGGGAGGCGTAAGCTGCGCTATCCGCGATGATCAGTCCCTATGGTGCTGGGGGGCCAATTTCCGAGGCCAGCTCGGTCAGGGGGATACGGATTCTCGCAACACCCCCCATCAGGTCGACAGCTCCAGCCAATGGCAGGCCGTCAGCGTGAGTTCTTTCCACACCTGCGCCGTTCATCAAGACGGCACCCTGTGGTGCTGGGGCGATAATGAATATGGTCAATTGGGAACAGGCCAGAATGTGGGCGACCAGGAGGAGTCTCCGCAACAGGTGGGGGGTGGTGACGATTGGCTCACCATCAATACAAGCGGCAACTATCACACCTGCGGGGTCAGAGAGGTCACCGACGGCCAGGGTACGCTGTGGTGCTGGGGTCGAAATAATAATGCCCAGCTCGGTCAGGGGGGAGTCGGTGATGAGTCAACACCGGTCCAGGTGGGCAGCGCTCAAGATTGGATCGCCGTCGCCGGTGGCGATGGCACGACCTGCGGGATCAGGGAGGTCGCTGACGGTCAGGGCACTCTGTGGTGCTGGGGAAATGATCCTTCGTTCGGCAGTCTCGGGCTGGGATCAACGGAGACGGCATTGACCCCGGAGCAGGTCGGAAGCGACCAATCCTGGGAGGGACTGAGCCGACGCTCTTATGTCAGTTGCGCCTGGCGCGACGATGCATCGCTGTGGTGCTGGGGAAATAATAACTCCGGCGCCCTTGGGTTGGGCGACGATGGCGTCCATCGAGATGAACCGACTCTGGTAGCAGAGGCCCCAGATATTCAGAGCGCCGGCGCCGGTGGATGTGCCATCGGTGAAAATGGTGAGCGGTGGTGTTGGGGCGCTAACTGGACGGGACAGGCCGGTCTGGGAGATACAGAGACGTACCTGGAGCCGACTTACGCCGACGACGGCGACGAGTGGCGCATTGTCTCGACAAAAGATCAGCATGCCTGCGGGATTCGCGACGACGACTCGCTGTGGTGTTGGGGCAGCAATTCAGCGGGACAGCTCGGGATCGGTGACGCCGACGAAAAGCATACGCCACAGCCCGTGATCGTCGATGAAGTCGAGCTCAGCCAGGCGTGTGCGGGAGTCGATCATTGTGTGGACGACGCCTGGTGTCCAGAAGATACAACGGAGCGCTATTGCGCCCCAGATCTGAGGCTGGGGAGCAACGAAATCGAAATGTCCTTTCAATATATCCCGGGGGGCACCTTTGATATGGGCTCGCCGGAGGAGGAGTTAGGCCGGATCGGCAATGAGTCTCAGGTCGAAGTCACCCTGACTCGAGATTTCTATATGCAGCGCACCGAGGTCACCCAGGGACAGTGGAAGGCACTCAGCGATGAGGTCAACCCCGCATACTTTACCACCTGTGGTGATGACTGTCCGGTGGAGCAGGTCAGCTGGTGGAGCATCATGTGGTTCGCCAACGAACTGAGCGAAGCCGAAGGGCTCCCGAAATGCTATGACCTCGACAGCCTATCCTGCACCGGTGAAGGGGCCCAGGGCACCTTAAGCTGTGGCGATCTGATGCCCCCCATCGCCGAAAGTGCTGCCAATGGAAACCCCTATGATTGTACGGGGTATCGATTGCCCATGGAGGCGGAGTGGGAGCGGGCCGCACGGGCCGGCACGACCACCGCGACCTATGTGGGCGATCTCAGCTCAACCGGTTGTTTTGATTCAGCCACGGCCGATATCGCCTGGAATTGCCACAATGCCAATGGGGAAACCCAGCCGGTAGAGCAATTGCTGCCCAATAACTGGGGGTTATTTGATATGCTCGGCAATGTAGAAGAGTGGGTCTGGGATCGGCACGGCCCCTCCGATCATGTCGGTGGTACGGATCCACGGGTTGAAGATCAGGGATCGCTGCGAGTTCTCAGAGGCGGCAATTTTGACAATAATGCCGCCGGTGTTCGCAGCGCCTTCCGCGATCCCAATCGGGCGCCCCCCGAGCTACAGCAGACACCGATCGGGTTTCGCCTCGCCCGCACGGCGCATATTCCCGAATAAGCTTTTCGATACGCCCAGGGCAGGGATGCCCTGGGGACCAGAAAAGGGCACGGCCAGGGCAGGGATGCCCTGGGGACCAGAAAAGGGCACGGCCAGGGCAAGGATGCCCTGGGGACCAAAGGCCAGATAGCCAGGGCAGGGATGCCCTGGGGACCAAAAGAAGCTATCTGAGGGAGTCATTGAATCGCGCTTCTGTATTGTTATATCCTCGGCGGGGCCGATCACGGAGACATTCCAGAGGACAAGAAAGTGGTGAAATATACCTATCAAGCGCGCTTTTCGGTACTCAGCTTCTTATCTTTCCTCTGCTGCTCTGTGTTGATTGTCGGCTGCGACGGGCTTTTTGATGATCTCGATGATATCGCCCCTCCTACAAATGGCGATGTCGGTGTAATGGACGCCGACGAGCCGGACGCCGATGAGCCCGACGCCGACGAACCGGACGCCGACGAACCGGACGCCGACGTGCCGGTGATCAATGAATGCGGAGGCACACAGCCCTTAGATGGCGAACCCAACGAAAGTTGTGTGTATGACGAAGACAATGTCGGGGTCTGGGTTTGCGATGGAGATAACGCCGTCGTCTGTGAAAAACCAGACCCTGAATATGCGCTTCAGCACGCCAATGATGAGTGCGAGAGCACGGCCGATATCTGCGAGCTCACATCGCCTGTCGACGAATTTTTGGAGCTGGCGGTACGAGTTGTCGCCGATGGCGAATCTGCCAGTGGGGTGTCCGTGGATTTTGAGATCGTCGACTATGATGGCTCCGAAACCGTGACATTGGAGGCTGATAATGCCGAGTCTGGAGAGAATGGAGTGGCGAGCGTGGAACTCCGTACCGGTGATTTTGAGGATGTCGATGCATCGCCTGGTGTCGTGCAGATAGAGGCGAGCCTGAGCGATGAGCCCGATGTGGAACCCATAATTTTTGAGGTTGAGATTACTCCTCAGGACGTGCTCGCCGAATATATCATTGCCATCGTTCGCGCTGGATCGACGCCGGTCGACAATATCGATATCTTTTTATTCGATCCCGATATGGACTGCGAGGAATTATTTGGGCTCTACCTCGACAATCAAGGATTTATCGAGGCAACTGCCGAGTTATCTGCCGACGTCGACTCGGAGATGGGAGTGATAAACGATGTGATATATGCCGACGCAGAGGCCGGCGATTCCTTCGCCTTAACTGTGCTGGCGACGCGAGACGTAGAAGGTGAACAGGTCCATGTCGGCAGTGGCTGTAATGAAGAAGCCCAGGAGTTTGGCGAAGAAACCGACCTCGAGACAGTCATCGGCCTTGTCGACCACCTGCCCCGGTTAAACGACGAGTACTCACTAGACCATGAGCTTGATATTGCATTATCGGAATCGTTTTCCGATGAGGTGGAATCGATCGTCCAGCTTGTTTCAACCTTTGGTGACACCCCGGGCGAGTCGTTTTTCGGATGTCCCGACGGCACTGATTTTTGTGAAGATCAGGTGGGGCTGGCAGATCTGGTGCTTGAAGCCGAACTCCTGTCCGGGGCGGCTGAGTCCAGTCTCGAAAATCTGCGAGGAAATTCCATGGACTACGAGATTGCGAGGGATTTCATCCAGGATGCCTTAAGCTTCATGCCGTCCTGGGCCCACGATCCCGAGGTTATCGAGGTCGAAATCGACCAGATGCTAAAGACGTTCGAGGTGACCGGTGAGATGTCATTTAGCGCTCAACCGGAGCCCGAAATCGACGACCAGACCGGAGAGACCGTGGGCCACTTTTCCGAGGATTCTACCTCACAACAATGGGAGAATTTTATCTTCCAATGGCCCTTCTGTAGTGAAGGTAACTGCAATCATATTGTGCCGGTCAGTGACATCAATTTCTCGGGGGATATGGTGGGAGAATTTGATGCTGCCGTCAGCGCTCTGAAGGCGATGGGAATCGATCGACACACCATATCTCTTTCCGTTGAATATTTGGCGGTCAGCGCCATCGAGTACGTGGTGGCCGCCCGGGTCTTCGAGTCCGGCCAGGCAGCGGCTAATATCCCTCTCCGCGACGCCCTGGAACCTCATATTGACTGCGAGAGCCTCAAGGACGCAGTTGGAGGAGGGCCAGCGATTGAGCAATTATGCGAGGAGATAATCCACTACTCCACGGAAGCTCTCTACGCCTACGTCGACGAGGACCATTCCTTTCAGCTCTCCACTCCCGAAAATGAGCCCTGTTCGATATACGAGCCCGACTCTTACGAGGACGATTGGTGGAGCTACCCTTTGCCCTATATTGAGGCCATTGGCCAGCCAGGCGATGAGGGCTGCTCGTGGGATGTCGAGCTTGTCGACGACAACGACAATCCGATCGACGTCGAAGGCTCCGGCCAATTCAAGAGTTCCACACCATAAGAGCATACCCTGAGAGCTTAGTCTGCAAGAACGAACCGGGCGAAAGAGCCAGCACCAACCAAAATAATTTAGATCCATGCACGTCCATCCTCCGTTGAAATGATATGACAACCGTCTTTCAGACCGGAGAAAGTTCGCCATGGATCGCTTTCGCCTGAGCTTTACCACGTTGGTAACGTCTCTCGCCCTGCTGCTGCCTGCGATAAATCACGCATCGGCTGAAATCATCGCAGAGCCCGAAGAGTTTCAAGAAGAGTTGAGCATCGGCGTCACCACAAGCCCGCTGCAGGAATCCGCCGGGGAGCGCACCGAGATAGTCTTGGAAATCCAACTGACGGCGGATACGACGGCGATTTATTGCTCATTACATGACACCATGGTCTTCGAGGATATTCATCTGGCCATCCTTCAAAATTCTGGGGTGTCCGTGGTGGAGATCGACGAGTATTGGTCCCTGCAGCTCGGGGCGAATACAGTGGTCGACGCGGGTCGAATGGATTCGGGGATGGAACGCACCGTCAGGGCCCGCCTGAATGTCGACGAAGCGGCGATGGATAAGCCCCTGGCGACAATCGCTGTGAGCTATCACGATACGATCGGGGATCGAAAAATGACGGAGTATTTCGAGGCCGTCATCGACTGAGACGAGGCGGATATGAGCAGTTTAGCCTCCCCACTTGCCAGGGCAGCATCCGTGCCGAAGCTCTGAGCCATCGCCGAAAACCACAAACAGCAGTGGAGCCGATGACATCTTCTCATCGCGAAATGCGCTCATCCCCTCAAAGGAGCCCCCCTATTACCTTCGATCGCGATCGGATGTACCAGGGAGCATTTCTACCGCATTGCGAAGCGGGCGGACGGCCGCAGATGATCACCATCCGTCTGCACGACTCATTACCCCGTGACATACTCCATCAGCTCACAAAAGAGCTAATGAGGAGCGCCGAAGACAACTGACCCAGCGCTACCTGGATCGCGGACTCGGCAGTTGCGTGTTGCGGCGACCGAAAGCGGCGCAGATCGTTCGAGAGGCCCTCGAATTCTACAACGGCGACGCTTATTCGCTGGGCGACTGGGTGGTCATGCCCAATCATATCCACGTCGTTTACACTCGTCCGACAAGACCGGTGGGAAAGATCTGTAAGGACTTCAAGAGCTACACGGGATTGGTGATCAATCGATGGATCGGCGAGTCGGGTCCGCTGTGGCAGCGAGATTTCCATGACCGATACGCTCGCGATCCAGGGCATTTGTCGAATATGGGGTTTTATGTGCTGCTCAATCCGGTGAAAGCCGGACTCGTCGAAGATCCCTTCGACTGGGAGTTTTCGAGCATCCACGATTATGAAGAGGGGTATAAAGAGGATCTGAGGCGGTGGTATCGGCAGTGGCGTGAGCGGTTCTGGACCGCACCGGTATTCATGGAGCGGAGTTAGCGATGACAAGATGTCATCGGCTCCATCGATGAGTCTTTGGGCCCTATTCACTTCCCGCGACCTCTGAAAAGCGATGACAAGATGTCACCGGCTCCAGATATGACTCGATGGAGCCGATGGCAGGGCGCCATCGGCTCCAAGCCAGACTCAGCGCTCAATTCGCCACAGCTCCTTTCCGTCATCGGTATAAGCCGCCGGAAAATAAAGGGCTCCGTTCAGTTCAGCCGCCGAGAAATCCCAGACTGAATGATATAGCGGCTCATCTTCGGTGGCGCCGTCGGCCGTCAACATCACCGTTCCGTCCGTACTTCCATTGGTGACCCAGAGCTGGTCTCCGTGGCCGTCATCGGCGACAAACGCATAGAGATCACCGAAGGGAGCAAAATCGCTGGGGCGAGAGCTGTCGTCGGGATTGATATCTTTGACCAATTGCGTACCGCCCGGGGTGCCGTCGGTGATCCAGAGTTCCATGCCCGAATGAGCGTCGTGAGTTCCGGGGAATAAGACCCTTCCGTCGGGAAGTCTCGCCAGGTTGCCCTGGTCGATACCTTCGGCATTTACGTCATGAAATGCCTGCGTGCCCGCCTCCGTACCGTCGCTGATCCACAGCGATCGGCCCGACGAATCCGATGGGACGGCGGTGAAGAGTAGATTTCCGCCGACTTCGAAGAAATTGTAGGGATAGGGTCCGAAGTGCTCGGTGTTGTCGTTTACGACGATCTCGCGTGTTCCACTGGCGGTACCGTCGCTGATCCACAACTGAGCGATGGTTCCCTGCGTGGAGGCGTAAAAGACCAGCTCTCCGTTGAATTCCGCCAGGGAGTCGGGAGCGAAATGATCGGCCGGGAGATCCGGGAAATCAGTCACCGCGTTTGTGCCGGCTTCCGTACCATCAGTGACCCAGACATGCTGCTTTTCATCGACGTCAAGGGCCGTAAAAAAGAGCTGATCGTCGACGACCACGAAATTGTCGGGCCTTGCGTAATCTTCGTCATTGATCACGGCAAATTCCTCGGTGCCCGCCTCCGTCCCATCGGTGACCCAGACATCGGCCTTGGAGTCACTTCCGCCGCTCACCGCGGCGGCAAAATACACACGCCCCTTAAATTCGGTGAAGTGGCGCGGGTTCGTAGCAGCAGTGCTGGAAAAGGCGCCGAGGAATTTCGTTCCCGCCTCGGTTCCATCGGTTATTGCCAGTCTGCCCTGGCTTCTGAAAAGCAGGTCGTCACCGAAGGCCATTAAATGTCTCGGGTTGCTGGGACTGGTAAGCGTATCGTCGCCGTCAGTAGATACCACCTCCGTGCCGGCTTCTGTTCCGTCACTGACCCACAATTCATCGTCCTGGGACTCCGTGCCCTCGGCGCCGAAGAATAACTGCCCACCGGCCACAGTGAGTTCTGCCGGAAATGATCCTCCCTCGTCGTTGAGATTGACGACGGATTCCACATCGAAATCGTCCGGATTGAGAGGCTCTCCGCCGCCACTGCTCACCGAGGTATCGAACCCTCCGTAATCGGAAAAGGAGTCCAGCTCACCGACTACCGCATCTCCCTGCACTCCGGAGCCGGCGACCTGATGCACCGCATCGTCTGCATAACGCGCGAGGACGATATCGCCATTCGTATCTTCGAGATCGATCTCCACCGTCACTGCTTCGAGCAGATCGGTGTCGATCTCAAAGGTAAATAGACCGGTGCGCAGATCGTCTCGATCCGGCGTCGCCTGGCGCTGAATAGTCACCTCCGCTGCTTCACCGACCGCCCCTTCCGGAAAATTAATTCGAGCCATGCCATCGTCGCTTTCGGCCACTCCTCCCGACTCATCGATGGTCGTCGCCGCCACGGGGCCGGGATCGTCATCACCACAGGCGACGGCAAATGCGAGGATTGCCAATACGAGAACAATATTGCTGATTCGATACATGGTCAGAACTCCTGTTGATAAAGATATACGTCGCCGCTGGACAAAAAAATTGCGCCATGGGGAAGTCGCCCCCCTGTTTGTTTATTGGTCAGCGTACTAGCGCTGCTGCAAGCAGCTCTTAGAGCATATCGGGAAACAATAACAGCAACAAAACTGTGGAGCGGCCATCTTTTGAGTTTTTATTTCCGCATGCCCATCAAATCACATGGTCTGCCCAAACCATAATCTGCCGTGGAGCCGATGGCAAGACGCCACCGGCTCCCCAGGACAGACTCAGCGCTCGACACGCCACAGCTCGTTTCCGTCGTCGGTATAGGCCGCCGGAAAATAGAGTGACCCGTTGAATTCGGTCATCGAGAAATCCGCAAACGAATGAGAAAGCGGATCGTCTTCGGTGGCCACGTCGGGCATGAGCATCACCGTTCCGTCCGTACTACCGTTTGTCACCCAGAGCTGCTCGCCGTGAGTGCCGTCATCGGCGACAAAAGCATAAAGATCACCGAAGGGAGTAAAATGATTGGGGCGAGAGCTGTCGTCGGGATTGATATCTTTGACCAATTGCGTACCGCCCGGGGTGCCATCGGTGACCCACAGCTCCGTGCCCGAATGATCGTCGTGGGTTCCAGCGAATAAGACCCGTCCGTCGGGAAGCCTGGCCGGATCGACCCCTAAGCCTCCGGTATTGGCCTCATGAAAGACCTGTGTACCCGCCTCCGTACCGTCCGTAATCCACAGCGATCGGCTCGGCGTATCCAATGTGGCAGCCGTAAATAGGAGGTTTCCACCGACTTCGACGAAATCGTCGGGAAAGGGCCCCCAGAGCTCCTCATTGTCGTTGACAACGATCATTCGCGTCCCGTCGGCCGTGCCGTCGGAGAGCCACAACTGAACGATGGTTCCCTCTGTGGAGCCATGAAAGACCAGCTCTCCGTTGAATTCCGCAAAGCCGTCGGGGCCATACACGTCGGTCGAAAAGGTGATCACTTCCTCTGTGCCGGCTTCTGTGCCATCGGTAACCCAGAGCTGCCTTTCGTCGTCGGCATTACTGCCCGCAAAAAAGAGCTGATCGTCGATGACCAGGAAATTATCGGGCCAGGCATAGTCTTCGTCATTGATCACTAGAAATTCCTCGGTGCCCGCCTCCGTCCCATCAGTGACCCAGACGTCGGCGCTGGAGTCACTTCCGCCGGACGCGCGAGAGGCGAAATACATCCGACCGTCGAATTCGGTGAAGTGGCGCGGTCGCGTACCGGCAGAGGTGGCAAAGCTGCCGAGGTAATTCGTTCCCGACTCGGTTCCATCGCTTATCGCCAGATAGCCACGGGATCCCACGATCAGGTCGTCTCCAAATGCCGTCAAATTTTCCGCGCGCCGAAGAGAGGTAAGCGAATCATCGCCGTCAGCAGACACCGCCTCTGTGCCGGCTTCCGTTCCGTCACTGACCCATAATTCATCGTCCATAGAATCCGAGCCCTCGGCATTGAAAAATAGCTTGCCACCGGCCACCGTGAGTTCCTCCGGATCCGAGCCCTCCTCGTCGTTGAGGTTGGCGACGAATTCGATGTCGAAATCGTCCGGGTCGAGAGGCTCTCCGCCGCCGCCACTGCTGACCGAGGTATCGAATCCCCCGTAATCGGAA
>SKQC01000136.1 GCA_007119175.1 Myxococcales bacterium
CGGAACTGCCGGCGACGTAGTCCGCAAAGCCGTGCAATGCGTTACCGGAGCCGGTCTCGATTTCGCCCAGCGCGTAGACACGCTCCACGGTGGCCTCGTCGCTTAAATAGCCCACCAGGCCGCCTATCCCCTCGCGAGCGCCGATGACGCTTCCCATCGCATAGCTATCGCTAATAATTGCGCCCTCCAGATGCCCTACCAGGCCGCCGGCGAAGCGGCCATTGGAGTAGATATTCCCCCGGGCTAACGAGGCCTCAACGGCGCTCTCCGAGCCAACGACAGCGCCGGCGAGCCCGCCGGCGCCCTCGGATAGACTGTCGAGCGGCGCAGAGTACATCTCGACATGGGCGCCGGAGGCGCTGTGGCGAATGGTGCTATCTTCCACAAATCCAATGGCACCCCCGACGTGGGATTCTCCGGTGACGTCGCCGGTGACGGCGATGGCATCGATCTGCGAGTCCACTACCCGACCGGCCAGGAGCCCGACGTTTTCCTCGCCGACCACCACAGCTTGTCGAAGCTCGATATCGGAGACGGTCGCCCCGTTGAGCGTCCCGAAGAAGCCGAGGTCGCTCTCATTGGGCTCGTAAAGAACGAGATTATCGACTCCATAACCCTCGCCGTAAAACCCGCCGGTAAATGGCATTTCACTGCTGCCGAGCGGCTCGAAACCCTCGGGGAGCACCAGATCGTCGGCGAGTTCGTAGTGAGCGGAGAGCGTCGACTCGTCGCAGTTGATGATCTCCAACTGAGCGGCGAATTCGACGATATAGGGCGCCTCCTCGGTGCCGGCTCCCTCGTCGAATGCAAGTTCCGGCTCGTCACAGTCGATGATGAGTTCCTCACCGACATCGGCATCGGAGGCATCGGCGGTAGCATCGGCGTCATCAGCGATATCTGCATCATGCTCGACATCCATCGTGTCCGGCTCGTCGACCACATCGGCGTCCATCGACGCGTCGTCGGCCACGTCCTCGACCGGGCCTGCATCGGCATCATGACCGATATCGGAGGGCTCTCCGGTGTCCGATTCCGAGGGCTCCTCGCTCAAGGCATTGATGACGCCGCAGCCCGACAATATTAATGCAGCGCTCAAGAGCATCGCCATTCGAAACATCGATTACCTCGACCTACACCGGTGTTTTGCGAAAAATACAGCGATTCGAACGCAACATTCGATGCGCCGGAATCCGAGTGAGAATGATAATTGCAACGCCCTATTGTTACCTATGAATGGCCGTATAGGTCAACGATCAGCGGGTTCGAAGACGCCCGAGCCAGATCGAGCAAAAACGAACGCCTCCGGACCTTCGGAAGCAAGAACGTAGCCCCCGCCGACCGGAGCGGAGCGAAGGGAGCCGGGGGTTCGAAGACGCCCGAGCCACATCGAACAAAAACGAATACCCCGCACCTTCCGGGCTTGCGTGGGAAGATATTGAGGGTGTGGTGTCTCCTATCCCTGGGGCCCGCGGCCAGCCTGGCCGCAAATTATCGAACCTAGGGCGCGCGGCCAGCCTGGCCGCAAATTATCGAATAAGACAAATTGATTTTTCTTCTGACACCCGATTAAGCTCCAGCCCATACGGTCCTCTGACCGAGACGCCTCATTTCAAACCTGCGAGACGAGAATTAAGATATGATGTCACTTATCGGCGGAATGCTTCGATCCATGAGCGAGATCTCGCACCTCGACGACGTCCACTCCTGGACGACGTCGACATTTCGTGGACTGCGCGGATTGATCGTCAAACCGCATAACCAGAATTTTCCGCCGAGGCCCGAAGAGCCCCTTGAATTATACGAATTTGAGGCATGTCCGTTTTGTCGAAAGGTGCGCGAGGTGATGACGGAGCTCGATCTGAGCTTTGTCACCCGGACCTGTGCACGAGGAGCGGAGTCGAAACGAGAAGTAGTCGAGGAAAAGGGCGGAAAACGCCAATTTCCCTATCTCATCGACCCCAATAACTCAGTGGAGATGTACGAATCGGAGGATATCATCACCTATCTTGCCGAGGTCTACGGCCCGGGGCGAATACCCCTTGGGCCGACGTTCTCGCCCATCAATACGGGACTTGCGGCGGTGGCCTCGGCAGTGCGTCCCCGCGGCAGAAAAGTGCGAGAGGGCTTTGAAACAAGGGAGCAGCCCGACGAATTACTGGTGCTCTATAATATCGAGGCGTCGCCCTATTGCCGGAAAGTACGAGAGCGGCTCAACGAGCTCAATCTGGATTATCGGGTGGAAAATGTCGGCAAACTCAGCAGCCGCCGGCCCGAACTCGAAGAGCGCGGCGGCGAGGTGATGGTCCCCTATCTCATCGATGCCAACGAGGGCGTCGAGATGTACGAGTCCGACGAAATTGTCGCCTACCTCGAGGACACCTACGGAAGCGCCTGAGAATCAATGGTGCTCAGGTCGATGGTCTCCAGCACCGTCTCGGCGACGCATTCACCTTGAATTAGCCCGCCGTCGTTGCCCATCGGATAGTGAATCCCGCCGTATAAGCGCGAATTCGCCGCCTCCCGGGCTGCATGGTCGAAATTATCGAAATGACGCGGCTCCATGCCGCGATGCTCGTGGGTCTTATCCGAAAAGGAGACCTCGCCCACCATCGCCGTCAATATACCGGCCGCAGCCCCGGAAAATGTGGAGTGACCCGAGGTATATTCGGGAAAGCGCGGGGTGTTGATAAATGGCTCCCAGCTCTCGTCGATATGGCGCTGAATATAGGTGACAGGCCGCAATAAAAAGGACTCGTATTTGGCGTCCCAGCAGGAGATAACGGCGTCGCCGGTGGTGACTCCCATCATGGCGTATAGTTCGGCCGCTTCCGCCAGGTTCATCGCCTGCTCGTCGACCATCTGACCGGCGATGGCCATCCAGTGGCCCGGAGGCGTCGCCGTCTGGCCCGGATCGTCGGCCCAGAACTGTGCGATCTCCTCTTGCTCCTCGTTTCGCTGCTCAGAGATCTGCCAGACTTCCAATGCCTGTTGATAAAATTCCGAATCGGGATCACTTGAATACTCCGCCGGGGCCGGCGCCGCACAGACGTCGGAGGCGTCGAGGGCGAAGGGGCGAAGCGTATTCCAATATGGCTCCAGCGGATCTTCAATATCGCCTGTGGGCACCCAGGCATAGTCACCCTCGGGCGGCGTAAACGACTCACTATTTCGCTCATAATAACCATCGTCGATCGCCCACTCCCATAAGCGCTCGGCAATCTCGATTCCACGCTGCATCGACTCGGTCACCGTGGTTTCGCCGAGCCCGGCGTCGACCCTCGCCGCGAGACCATCTTCGGCGATTTTGATAAGATGCAGTCGGCTGTCCTCTTCGTCGAAAAATTGAGAGGCCAGATGACCCAGAGTGGAGTGGAGGACAACCTCAAAGTCGTATTCGACCTCTGAGGACGCCTCAGGGAGCGGCTCCAACCCGTTTAGTTGGCCGCCCAGGGATCGATGTTGCGGTACCCCGTCGACGGTCGCCTCGTAGATGGCAACACCCGTATAAGCCAGCACTCGCGATGCCTTCGGCGGCGACA
>SKQC01000388.1 GCA_007119175.1 Myxococcales bacterium
CCAGGGAATGCCCGTGGAATCATTGACACCCGAAATGATGCTGGTGCTCGCGATTCTGGCGGGCGCTATCGTTTTATTCGTCACTGAGATCGTGCGCATCGACGTCGCCGCGATCCTGATCATGGTCGTCGTCGGCGTCACGGGCCTGGTGTCGGCCGAAGATCTCTTCGGCGGCTTCGCCTCCAATGCCGTCATCTCCATTATCGCTGTGATGATCCTGGGGGCCGGCCTCGACCGGGTGGGCGTGATGCGACGGGTCGCCGCCTTCTTGCTCAGGGCCGGGGGCACCACAGAGCGGCGTATCTCCTCGCTCATATCGGCCGCCGTGGGAGCGATCAGCGCCTTTATGCAAAATATCGGCGCCGCAGCGCTATTTATGCCCGTCGTAGAAAGGCTCTCCGATCGCACGGAAATCCCGGTCTCGCGGCTGATGATGCCCATGGGATTTGCCGCCATTTTGGGTGGGACCATCACGCTCGTGGCCTCCGGTCCGCTCATTCTTCTCAATGACCTTCTGGCGTCGACGTCTGATAACCTGGGCATCGAAATCGAGCCCTACGGACTCTTTGCTCCCACGCCGATTGGGCTGTTGTTGCTATTTAGCGGCATCGTTTTATTTGCCCTCTTCGGCCGCCATCTCTTGCCCGCAGCAACCGAGGAACGCGACCCCCACGCCGCCCTGCCGGGAGTGGCCGCCATTTACGGGCTGGACCGCGATATCTGTTCCTTTCACGTCCCCGAGGACAGCCCGCTGGTCGGCCGTCGCGTCGCCGATATTGAAGCCGAGTACCGGGGAGTGCTGGTCGTCGCCGTATACGATGGCGACGGCATGACAGTGGCGCCCTATCGCGACTTCCGTATCGAGGCCGGGGCCATTGTCGGGCTGGTCTGTTCCTCCGAGAATGTGGAGTGTTTCGCCGATCTCCAGAATTTACAGCCCACCGACGGCGCTCCCTTTGCCATCCTCCACGACCGGGAGCACGCCGGACTTGCCGAGGTCGTGGTGCGACCTGGCAGCGACGCGGTGGGCGAAACGGTACGCCAGGTGCGCCTTCGCGAGATCTTTGGGGTCAGCCTTTTAGCGGTTCACCGCGATGGAGACGTGATCACCGAGAATCTGCGCAAGGTAGAGCTGCGCGCCGGCGACGTCCTGGTGACCTTCGCCCCCTGGGAGCGACTGGAGCAATTGTCCCAGCAGCCGGCATTCGTCATTTTGTCGGATTTTCCCAAAGAGCCGCCGCGAACCGACAAGCAATGGTGGGCGCTGGGGGGCTTTGCGCTGGCGCTGGGACTGGTGATTTTTAGCGATTTTCAGCTCTCGCTATCGCTGATGGTGGGGGCGATCATCGTTTTGTTGTCGAAAGTATTGACCGCCGACGAGGCCTACCGCGCCGTGTCCTGGAAGACCGTCTTCTTGCTCGCCGCCCTCATCCCGTTGGGGCAAGCCGTCGAGGATACGGGGACGGCGGCCTGGATTGCCGGGGCCGTAATCGGCGCCGCCGGCGACCTGCCGGCCTGGGGGATGCAATTGGTGGTCGCCATCCTGGCCACGGGCTTTACCCTGACGATCTCGAATGTGGGCGCCACAGTGCTTCTGGTTCCCCTGGCGGCGAATGTCGCCATCGGCGTCGGCGCCGACCCGGCCCAATTCGGGCTTATTGTAGCCCTGGCTGCCTCCAACGCCTTTTTGCTTCCCACCCACCAGGTCAACGCCCTGATCATGGGTCCCGGGGGCTATCAGGTAAAAGATTTTATCAAGGCCGGCACGGCGATGACTCTGTTGTTTCTGGCAGTCTTAATCCCAGCGGTCAATCTCTTTGGCTGAACCCTTCATCGCCAATCTCCAGCTCCTTACATGCGCCCATGCGCCGCCACAATGTGGTGCGGCTAATGCCGAACCGTTCGGCGCGGGAGCTATCAGAAGATACGACATCTCACCGCTCTTGGCCCAATTTCACCTTCGCCTGGCGAGAAACCACTCGAGTTTTCCCGGATGGAAAAGGACACTCTATATTGCAATTCCGGCAACGCGTAGGCTATACGGGGCATACCGCTAACCATTGTTGAAACTCTGTTCGGGAGCCAAGACTTATATGAAAGCATTTAAATCTGGATGGATTATCGTATTCGCACTGCTCATCGTTGTCGTGGCCTGTGACCGCGACGATGAGGAAAATCTGACCGAACGCATGGCACTCGATGACGACCTGCCGGAGATGACCATGGTCAGCATGGATGGCGGCGTCGTCGAAAGCGAGGACGGACACCTCAAGATCACGTTTCCCGCCAATTCCTACGACCCGCTTCCCGACCACGCTGTACACGATGAACTGGGCGTGCGAATCAGCAGCCGCGACGGCTACGATGGAGATCCCGCCTCCCACTACGTGGTCACACAACACTATAATGTCCTTGGAAATCCCACGACTGCCCTGGAGGAGCTAAATGCCCCGGCCCGTGTGGAACTCACCGTCACCGATGCACCCTCAGGTGCCGAATTGGCATTTATCGACTCTGGCTCCACACCCGGAATTATCACCGGCACGGAGCGCGACGGCGACACCTTGATCGGCGAATTCAGCGACCTCTCCAAGATCAGTCACGCCGTGGCCTTCGAGATTTCCGAGCGCTGCGCCGAGCTCAATCCCATGGGCACCAGTTGCTCTGATGACGACGACTGCATCACTGATGGCGCCGACTCCGGCTGGTATACATGTGTCTGCAACAACGGTGAGGTCAACACGGCCAATACCTGCCACGGAGGAAAATGCTTCAGTCCCATGGCCCAATGCGCCGGCCTCGGGATGAGCAGCACCGGCTGGTGCAAGGACGAAGATCGCGACGGCAACGAACTCGGCGGATGGGCCGGCGACTGCTACCGCGAATAAGCACAAATATCTCCTTGCCTGTCCCGTCCTCATTATCTCGATCGTGTAGGTGCGCTGACTGGTTTCTCGTCGCCGAGCCGTACCGATGACCTCCGACAACGCCCGCACCGACTCCGACCGCAGCTCTGTGCTCCAGATAATGGTCGACCACAAATGGCGCCTGGTGGGTCTGCTCATCACCACTGTGCTGCTTGTGGTTGGACTGCCCATGACCCAGCCCGACCGGGGGGCCACTGAGGCGGTCACCGCTCAGGACGTGGTCCGCGCCCAGATAGGCGATATCACGGATACGCTCGACGAGATGGACGATGCCACGGTCGAAGCAGGCGAGGTCCGCGTCGACTTCCGGGGTATCGAGGAGCTTGAATCCGTGGTCTGGCAGGAGGCATCGCAGATAACGGGACTTCAGGCCACGGACAATCTCGACGCGCCGCTTCTCGAATTTCATACGGCCCGCACCTCCTCGGGGCACCTGCAGATAGACATCGCGATTTATAGCGCCGACGGCGACGAGGTAGCCCAATTTCAGGGCACTCAACGGATCGGCGATTGGATGTCGATTTTGCCGCCTCTTATCGCCATTTTGGCCGCATTATTCTTCCGCCGCATCGTCATCGCCCTCGCCGCCGGCGTCTGGCTCGGCGC
>SKQC01000237.1 GCA_007119175.1 Myxococcales bacterium
GGAATTGGTGTCCTTCGTCCTATTCGCGATCGCCGCTGTCGTGGCATTGCCGCTATTACATCGGAGGTGTCAGACCACCTTTTCGCTGGCCCTGTGGCTCAGCGCCGTGCCACTGGTGGCCAGTCAGATTTATATGGGGTTTTTCTCCGTCCAGCTCTTCGACGCTGGATTTACGGCGGCCCAACTAAATAAGACCCTGGCTTTCGGCATTGTCTTCGCCGGACTCGCCTTTGATTACGCACATACATGTCGCAACGAAGATCGATTGAGACACCGTCTATCCATCAGCGATCGGCGGATTCGCATGCTCTTTGATAACGCCGCTGAGGCCATCGTCATCTTCGATGAAAAACGGCAAATCCGAAGCTGGAATCGACGCGCTTGTGAGATCTTCGGAGCGTCCGCTGAGGAGGCCGGTGGAGAGGATGTGCTCGACGTATTATTTGGCGACGATGAGGAGCGCAAACGGCGAGAGCGCGAGCAGTTTTGTCATCGGTTGCGGGAGTTTCGACAAAGCGAAGATGCCGAAACGTTGCGGCAACTGCGAGAATTAACGGTGCGAGGTGATGACGGTGAGGAGATGACCGTGGAGTACTCCATTGTCTCCGCGGCGACGCAGGAGGGGGGGGTTTTTGCAGTGCTGGCCCGTGATGTCTCCCAGCGGCGTCGCCTGCAGAGGCGGATGTCTCAGGTCGACCGGTTGGTCGCTGTGGGGACGTTGGCCGCCGGGGTGGTTCACGAGATCAAAAATCCGCTGACCTACGTCACCAGCAATATCACCCTGGCCAGAGAGTCACTGCGCGATCTGGACGCTATCCTCGATGCCGAGGAGGGAATCAAAGATCGGCGCGAGTTACTCTCTGAGGTCACTGAATACCACGAAGAGGTCGACGAGATGCTCCAGGCCTCCGGGCGCGGGTGTGAGCGGATCCGACGAATCATTGAAGATATGCGCACCCTGTCACAGGGCAGACCGGGCCAGGTTGAGCCCGTATCGGTGGTGCGCGCCGTGGAGGTCGCATTGCGCATGACGCGTTCTGAAATACGTCGCATAACCCGGGTCGAGACCTGCTTCGACGATGTGGCCCTGGTCGACGCCGATGAAACACAATTATCGCAGGTCTTCGTCAACCTGATCATGAATGCCTCTCAGGCCATGGCCGAGTGCCCCGACGATGATCAGGTGCTGTTCATCGAGGTGCGAAACAGGGGAGAAGACCACGTGGTGGCTCACTTCGAGGATACCGGGCCGGGTATCAGTGAGACGGTTCAATCACGGATCTTTCAGCCCTTTTTTACCACCAAGCCCGTCGGGGTGGGAACAGGGCTCGGTCTGTCTTTGTCGAAATCGATTATCGAGGGCTTCGACGGAGACATTTGCGTTGAATCAACCCCCGGCCAGGGGGCGGTCTTCGAGGTGATATTGCCTGTCTCAAAGGCTCGACGAGACGGCCAATAGCCAGGGAACAATCGGCGCTGCTTATCCCTTTACCGATTGTGCTGTCCCCCTCCTGTGGGATGCCTTCTTCAGGTCGGTTTTGGCCTCGGCACTTGCGTGCACGGCGAATCATCGTTGAGATTTCCGGCGAGCAGTACTAGGGTCCGGCGAAACCACTGAGTCGCAGTTCCCCCCGGGAGGGCGACACGTTGTAATCTCGACGCCTCGCATCGCGCGAGGCCAAAGCCGTGTATTATCAGGAAGGAAGGAATGAACACACCGAATATCGCAATCTTCGCCGATTTCGAAAACGTCGTTATCGGCGCCCGAGATGCGAAGTACAATAAATTCGACATTCATCTCGTATTGCAGCGATTGCTCGATAAAGGCGATATCGTCGTCAAAAAGGCCTATGCCGACTGGGATCGCTACAAATCGTCGAAGAAGCCGATGCACGAAGCGGCCTTCGAACTCATCGAGATCCCCCACGTCAGCTATTCCGGCAAAAACTCGGCAGATAT
The DNA here is from genome assembly GCA_007119175.1 of Myxococcales bacterium. Taxonomy (GTDB): domain Bacteria; phylum Myxococcota_A; class Bradymonadia; order Bradymonadales; family Bradymonadaceae; genus SLJM01. The sequence goes on from SKQC01000237.1 coordinate 1,960, forward strand.
CCGCATGGTCGTCGACGCTCTCGACCTCTGCTACACCAAGGCCCACGTCGACCTCTTCGTTATTATTACCGGCGATAGCGACTTCTCGCCGCTGGTCAGTAAATTGCGGGAAAATAACAAGCAGGTCGTCGGTGTCGGCGTCAAGAATTCATCGTCTGCGCTGCTCATCGACAATTGCGATGAATATATCTTCTACGACGATCTGGTGCGCAATAAGCGCAAGCATAAGAAAAAGCAGAAGAAAGCGGCCAGAAAGAGCAAAAAGAAGAGCAAGAGTAAATCGGGCACCAAAGCCGACGAAGAGGGCTCCAAGGAAGAAGCCCTGGACATGGTCCTGGATACCGCCGAGGCCCTGTTTCGAGAGCGCGATGAGAATCTGTGGGGCTCGATGGTCAAACAGACCATCAAGCGAAAAAAGCCCCATTTTTCGGAGAGTTTTTATGGCTACCGAAAATTCAGCGAGCTTCTAGAAGACGCCGAGCGTCGAGGGCTGTTGGAGATCAAAAAAGATGAGAAATCCGGGGGATATATCATCCTCGGATTCGGTCCGAAGGCATAAAATCGTTGACACGCAGCGGGGGCGAAGGTGGGGGGGCATCGAACCATTGGAGTCACATGAAGAGTCCGCTCTCCCTTCGGGGGAGCTGTTCGCCCCGCGAGGGGCGGGCTGAGGGGGAGGTTGCTCGACCACTTTGGTTGATTGAATCTCCCCCATTGTCTCGCGTTGCTCGACATTTCCCCCGAAGGGGGAAAGGGTTATCTGGCGACATTAATGACCTCCAGAGATTGCTGGAATTAGAATTGTTTCTATAGGTGTGTGCCATGCAGCAATACCTCGACATCATGCAGCGAATTCTGGACGAGGGCGTGGTTCGCGATGACCGCACCGGGACCGGGACCCGCAGTATTTTCGGCACTCGGATGCGCTTTGATCTGAGTGAGGGCTTTCCGGCGGTGACCACCAAGAAGCTGCATTTTCGCTCCATTATCCACGAGTTGTTGTGGTTTTTGCGCGGCGATCAAAATATCGGTTACCTCAAAGAAAACGGGGTCTCGATCTGGGATGAGTGGGCCGACGAAGACGGCGGGCTCGGTCCGGTATATGGCGCTCAATGGCGATCCTGGCCCAGTGGAGGTGGAGAGACGGTGGACCAGATTGCCGAGGTGATCGACGCCATCAAAACCAGGCCCTACTCGCGGCGCCATATCGTCAGCGCCTGGAATGTCTCAGATCTGGCGGAGATGGCCCTGCCGCCCTGTCATGTGCTCTTTCAGTTCTACGTCGCCGACGGCCGGCTCAGTTGCCAGCTCTACCAGCGCAGCGGCGATTTCTTTCTGGGCGTCCCCTTCAATATCGCCTCCTACGCTCTTTTGACATCGATGGTCGCTCAGGTGACCGGTCTTGAGGCCGGCGAGTTCATCCACGTATTGGGCGACGCCCATCTATATTCGAATCATATCGAGCAGGCGAAAACGCAATTGGAGCGACGGCCCAAAGAGCTGCCGACGTTGCGGCTCAACCCGGACGTCGACGAGATAGACGGGTTTGATTACACCGATATCAGCATCGAGGACTATCGATGTCATCCCAGCATCAGGGCACCGATCGCGGTGTGATAGAGATCGTGATTGTCGCCGCCCTCGACGAGCGACGGGTCATCGGACGGGGCGGCGAACTTCCCTGGCGGCTTCCCGCCGATCTTCGACATTTTCGCGAGGTCACGACCGGCCATCCCGTGGTCATGGGACGGCGTACCTACGAGGCGATTGGCCGGCCTTTGCCGCAGCGAACTAATATCGTGCTGACCACCAGGTCAGATTACGAGGCACCGGGATGCGAGGTGGCCTCATCGGTGGACGAAGCGATACAGTTGGCGCAGGACCATGGCGCCGACAGGGTCATGATTATCGGCGGGGAGAGCCTGTATCGACAGGTTCTACCCGAGACGGACCTATTGGTCCTGACGGTGGTTCACGATATTTTCGAGGGGGATACCTATTTTCCGACATTTGACAGTGAGGAGTGGGACGTCGAGCAGCGCGAATACCGCCCGGCAGACGAGGAAAACCCCAGCGCCATGAGCTTTGTGACGCTCCGGGCTGTGGTCGAAAAACCGCGATCTGTCGGTGAGCAGGCGGGGCCGGGACGGCTTCCGGAGGTATTGCAACGAAATTCGCCCTCATAAAAGATCAGGGTCGCCTCGAGCATACGAAGGGGCCCGGCGACCATCATCGATCGCCGGGCCCGCTGGAGTTTTATACCTGATCGAATCAGAAGGGAGGCGCCTCGTCGATGCGATCGTCGTCATCGCCGAAGATATCCTCCCAGAAATCCTCGAAGAAGTTGTCGTCATCGTCGATCTGGGCGCGCAATTCCCCGTCCTCGAATTCGTCGGTATAGATGTTGATGTAGTAGTTGCCGTCCATCAGAGTGTCGACTTGCTCGTCACTCAACTCGGTCTCAAACCAGAAGCGAGCCTCGTTGTCCTCGCGTGCTTCGTAGTTGAGGTTGAAGACGATATCGCCGGTCTCGCCGGTGGCGGCCTCTTCGATATTGACGGCGCTTCCGTCGACCTCCATTAAGTCGTCGCTCAGATCCGAGACGGCCCCGGAGACCACGAAGGTATTATCATCGCGCAAAATGACCCATGCCCAGCCCTCGGCATCGGTCTCCACGTCGTGGGGCTGGACCTCGTCGGTGAGTGACAGTCCCCAGGACTCATCGATACCTGCAAATTCCGGGGCGTCTTCATCGAATTGGCCTCGCAACTCGCCGCCGGGATAGGCGTTGGTGTGGATATTTAAATATAGCTCCTCGTCGAAAAATGCCGAGACTTCGTCGTCGGTCAACATCTCGTCGAATTCAAAGACGCCGGAGCGCTCGTCGTCGTCTGCCGAGACGTCCACATTGTAGATCACCGGTCCGGCTTCGTCTTCAAATCCGAGGTGGATATGGGCCGGTGAGCCCTCGATTTCGACGAGGCGGCTGACCAGTCCCTCAAAGCTTCCTTCAACGCGCAGATGGTTGTCTTCAAGATTGACGTTCATCTCCCCGGTGGCCGGTGTGGCCACGAGGGGAGTCTGGTTTTCTCCAGCTAACTCCACGCTGTACTGCGCCTCATCGGGATCGTCATCTGGACATCCCAGCGTGAAAAAAACCAGCGAACCTGCGGCGAGTAATCCAATCAAACGTAGGTGTTTCATAGGTCAGCTCCTTGGTTGCTGACGGATCAATGATTCCGGCACAACCGGTCCCCCCGGTCGCTACCGCCCACGGCGCGATCTCAAACGGCGATTATAATCGCTCCAGTGGCGTCGACACGCCATATTACGTGAGTATTTCAAAGCTCGACAGCGGCGATGGGCTGTCAATGAGATCGACAGACCATTGTCCTCTGGGGTGTGTGGGAGCAAGCGTTTAGTTGGGTGACGAAATCATGCGCCAATACGCCCCTGATATTCGGGCCAGCAGCCCGAGAGGCGGCCAGGCTGGCCGCGGGCTCCAGGGGCTGAACGCTTACGTGTGGGATTATTGGAGTCTGACACGGGTGAGAAATGAGGGCTAACCGCGCAAAAAGGCCGCAAGGCCGCGCAATCCGTCGACGTTCTCCGAGATCGACTTCATGGTGGCCACGATGGGAATCGCCAGCAATAAGCCGATGGCGCCCCACATCCATCCCCAGAAGATAGCCGACAGCAATACGGCCAGGCTATTTAGCTTTAAGTGGCGGCCGATCACATAGGGGGTGACCAGATTTCCCTCCAGACCGGTGACGCTGGCGTAGATGAGCACACACCAGAAGACGGCCTGCAGCTCTCCGAATTGCACATAGGCCACGGTGGCCGGAAAGACGCTGCCCACGATGGGGCCCACATAGGGAATGAAGTTAAATAATCCGGCGAAAATCCCCAGCAAAAATGCAAAGTCGAGTCCGTATAAATAAAATAAAAGCCCCACCAAAATCGCCACGCAGGTATTGGTGGCGAAGCGGTTGAATAAATAGCGCTGCACGTCGTCGTTGACGTTGCGCAAAATCACCCGGGCCGCCCGGCGTCGTTTAGAGCTGTTGCCGGCGGCATTGACGATCCGCTCGTGAAGGCCGGGGCCCTGGGCGAGGATAAAGACCAATACGAAGATGCACATCAGGGCCTGGATGACGATTCCCAAAAAGCCGGTCAATCCGCCGGCGATAAAGTCGGTGGCCGCCATCCAGAAGTCGGTGCCCCCCTGATCGGTGAAGACCTCGATTCCCTCCACCGCCGCTTCGCTGCCGGGTTCGGCTGCCGAGATGCCCTCGCCCTCGCGCCGAAAGGGCTCTAAATAGCCCTCCACCCGGTGTTGCATATCGGCGACCGTCTCGCGCAGGCGGTTTATATTTTCAACAAATTGGTCCCGGTAGCTGTATAATTCCACCAGAAGACGCCGGATCTGGTCGCCGATAAAGGTGCCCAGAAGGCCGGTCATCCCCACCGATAAGACGACCACGATCAGCGCCGAAAGCCCGCGCGGCATATGCACCCGGGTGGCGGGAATCCGCAACTTCATCAGCCCGTTGACGAAGGGGGTCAGCACGTAGGACAGAAAAAAGGCGAGGACGATGGGAATCAAGATCGCCTGAGCGAAGTGTAAAATGCCGATCGCCGCCGCCAGAGCGATGACCACAATCCCGACCCGCACCGAGCGCACATCGCCGGCGATGCGCAACAGGGCATCGAACCTCGATTCCTCGGCATTGGTGGCCGTCGAACCACCCTCTTTGGTGGGTTCGGCAGCCGGCTTGGGGTCGCCATTTTCTTCGCTGGACATCGTCGAGTCAGGGCTCCGAAAAACAGGTCGGTTCGCTGGCTATAATGATGCGGGAAGGGCCCGCCGGCGCCATCGTATCAGAGTATCTTCGCAAGGAAAGGAATTCGCCGGCGCGCCAGTTGAAATCGAGGCAGTGACCGTCGATATTCCAACTCGCGGCATTCCATGACCCCATTAGGAGATGAGCCGATGAGCCTCCACGAGATTCGCCACTATGTCCAGCGCGCCCGGCGGGAGCCGACGACGGAAAATATCCAGCAGATGTGGCGGGCCGTCTTTTTGCTCAAAGGCTGGTATTTTCTGCCCTCTCGCAGCGACGAGGGGCCGGCCTTTCCCACGGCCACCACCATTGACGGCGAGCCCTGGCTGTTGGCCTTTACCAATGTGCGCCGCCTGGAGGACACTGCCGAGGCCACCGACCGGCTGGCCGACGACGGCTCGCTTCCCCTTTTAGTGCTCGATCCGAAAGAGTCGATGGAGCGCATCATCGAGGTCGCCGACGCCATCGCCGGGGTGGTCTTTAATATCGACTCTCCGGCCAGCTTTCGCGCTCCCGTACAGGCCCTTCGAGCCTATGCCGACCACTTCGGAGTGCCCATCGACGACGGGGCTTCGCAGAGCTGACAGGGGCGATGGTCGGGGCTGTTATAGGCGGGGCAGGGGTGGACGAAGGGGGAGGCTATTTGTGATTTGTGGAAGGGACCATAGATCTGTTAGTCATCCTTCGGAGCGATATATGGGGAAAATCTAAATAACAGGAAAAAAATGTATTTTGCCAGTCGACATAAAGCCATAACCGTCGGGCTCTCACTTTTTGTCATATCTTTTTTCGCCATCGCCGGTTGCAGCGATGATCCCGGGGATAATGATTCGAGTGCCGATGTGGGTGATGGGCCCGATGTCGGAGTGATCGAAGACGCCGATGGAACGCCGGACGCCGACGTGGCGCCGGACGCCGATGAGACGCCGGACGCCGACGTGACGCCGGACGCCGATGAGACGCCGGACGCCGACGTGGCGCCGGACGCCGACGTGGCGCCGGACGCCGACGAGATAACAGATCTTCCGGAGGTGACCACGCTCGACGCCAGCGACGTGACCATCGACGAGGCCACGCTCAACGCAGAGCTCGTCTTTATTGGCGATCCGCCCGCCACGGACTACGGATTTTGTACCGGCACCTCCTCGGAACCCGACGATTGCGATTCTGCCGGAGAGCCCGAAGAGGGAGCATTCGAGGCCACGTTCGACGACCTGACACCGGGCACCACCTACACCGTTCGCGCCTATGCGGAAGCCGGCGGTACCACAGTCTACGGCGACGATATCGAATTTAGCTTTGAATGGGTTCAGGTCAGCCCCGGAAACGCTCATACCTGTGCGCTGTCCAATCATGAAACGCTGTGGTGCTGGGGCGGGAATCTCTATGGCCAACTCGGATTGGACGACACCGACGACCGCAGCGCACCGACTCAGGTCGGCACCGACCACTGGGAGTCGATCACCGCCGGGGCTTTCCACACCTGTGCAATCCGCGACGATCAAACGCTGTGGTGCTGGGGACAAGGCGGGGCCCGCCTCGGCCTTGGTAGCGATGGAAACGGCGACCGTACCTCTCCAGAGCAGGTCGGAAGTGACGAGGACTGGAGGAGCGTATCTGCCATGCGTCATAGCTGCGCTATCCGAGATGACGATTCGCTGTGGTGCTGGGGCAACGGTGGGGAACCGCTGGGCTTTAGTGACGACAACAATCGCGACGAGCCGGCGCAGGTGGGCGTCGACGAAGATTGGAAGAGCATCAGTGCCGGTGAATCGCTTAGTTGTGGCGTTCGTAATGATGACTCGCTGTGGTGCTGGGGCTTTAACGGTAGCGGCCAACTGGGCCTGGGCGACGAGGTTTCTCGTGATGAGCCCACCGAGGTCGATGCCGGCAGTGATTGGGAGACCGTATCCGCTGGCTCCCAACATGTCTGCGGGGTTCAAAGCGATCAGTCCTTATGGTGCTGGGGCAGCGGCGTTGCAGGTCGACTGGGTCAGGGTGATTCCGAAGATCGCGATGTGCCCACCCAGGTGGGGATTGATCCCGACTGGAGCAATGTGACGGCGGGACTCGGTCATAGCTGTGCTATCCGACATGATGAAGAATTATGGTGCTGGGGAAGCGCTTATACAGGCATCGGTGATACCAGCGAGACCTCTCCGACGCAGGTGGGCTCAGAGAACGACTGGAACGAGGTCGTCTCGCACTGGAATCATAGTTGCGCGCTGCGCGATGATAATAGCCTGTGGTGCTGGGGATTAAATACTCGCGGTGGAGTCGGAAATGGAGAATTCGGTGGCCAGCGGCAAGAGCCGGTGGCTCTGGATTCCGAAGAGACATTTCGAGCTATCTCGGCCAGTGGCGGGGGGATTGATTCCGGGTGTGCTCTCGCCACGGATGACTCGCTGTGGTGTTGGGGTCATGGGTGGAGCGGAATCCTCGGAACCGGCGATCAGTTCTTCCGTATCTCTCCAGAACAGATTGGCTCCGAAGACTGGCTTGAGTTGTCTACCGGTGGCTCCCATACCTGCGCTATCGCCGCTGACAGAAGTTTATGGTGCTGGGGCAGCAATTCCTCCGGCCAGCTCGGGCTTGGTGAGTCGGAAGTCGACAATACAGCCTATTCTCCCGCCCGGCTCGATACCGATGAGAACTGGAATGCCATTTCCAGCGGCAACTCGCACAGCTGCGGACTCGACACCAATGATGCGCTGTGGTGCTGGGGAAGTGGCTCAAGTGGCCAGCTCGGAACTGGCAATGAAGACGATCAGGACGTCCCGGTGGCCATTGAGCCGGCGATGAATTTTAGCGATCTGTCGGCTGGCACTGAGCATAGCTGTGCGATCGATGACGGCGGTGGGTTATGGTGCTGGGGAAATGGCTCCGATGGTCGACTGGGAACGGGAGATACGCAGGAGCAATTGTCTCCGGAGGAGATCATGGCCGACGATGAATGGGTCTCCGTCTCCGCTGGCGTAAGCCACAGTTGCGCTATCCGCGATGATGACACCCTGTGGTGCTGGGGTGAGGGCTCCGATGGCCGACTGGGGCTCGGGGATACCGAAGATCGCTACACCCCCGAGCAGCTCTCGGGCGGTCAGGTCTGGAGCTCCGTTTCTGTCGGCGCCGCGTATACCTGTGCGGTACGCCAGGACCAGACGCTGTGGTGTTGGGGTGAGAATATATCTGGACAGCTCGGCAGCGGCGACAACAATCCCAGAATCACCCCCAGTCAGGTGGGTTCGGACGATGACTGGGCCTCCGTCAGCGCAGGTATGCAAACTACCTACGGCATCCGCACCGATGACAGCGCCTGGGCCTGGGGAGCAAATAGCTCCGGGAGCCTGGGAGATGGCAGATACTCCGTCCTCTCACCGGTTGCCATTCCCTGAATTCCACCAGTTGTCCTCCGGGAGCGATGCCATCCCTGGCATCGGCGCGTGCCACTCGATGGCAGGGATGGCATGGCACCAAGAAAGTGCCCGAATGTCCTCCTGGAGCGATGCCATCCCTGGCATCGCTCCAAAGGCGACGTCGGCCGGATCATCGACGTCTGGCGGTGACGTATCGGGCCACGGCCTTTTCAAATTCTGCGGCGACGAAGACCAACACGCCGGCGCCGACGATCTGCAGCCAGTGCATCGGCGCTAGTCCCTCGGTGGAAAACCAGAGCTGGAAGATCGGGGTGTAGGTAAAGATGAGCTGAAATACGATCAGCAGCCCGGCGGCGCCGAGGGCAAAGGGATTTCCCAGCACTCCGGCGCGGGTGTAGGAGGGCTCGACGAGAAAGCGGCTGCTGAATAGATAAAAGAGCTGGCCGGCCACCAGGGTATTGACGGCCACCGTGCGGGCCAGATCGATAGAAGCTCCATTGGCGCGCACGCCGAAGAAGCTTCCCAGCGACAGCACTCCAATGAGCAGGGCGATGGCGGCGATGCGAACCATGCCGTAGCGGCTGACGATCGGTTCCTTCGGCGGCCGCGGCGGTCGGCGCATCACGCCTTCTTCGGCGGGCTCAAAGGCCAGCGCGAGCGCCAGCGTGACGGCGGTGATCATATTGACCCATAAAATCTGCACCGGCGTAATCGGAAGGTGCTCCAGGGCCAAAATCACGGCGGCCAGCACCATCAATGCCTCGGCACCGTTGGTGGGCAACAAGAAGAGGATCGTCTTCTTGAGATTGTCGTAAATCGTGCGCCCCTCGAAGATGGCGCGCTCAATCGAGGTGAAGTTGTCGTCGGCCAGGACCATATCGGCGGCCTGTTTTGTGGCCTCCGTTCCCTTAATACCCATGGCCACGCCGACATCGGCCCGCTTTAAGGCCGGCGCATCATTGACCCCGTCGCCGGTCATGGCTACCACGTCGTGGTTGCGCTGTAGGGCCTCGACGATGCGAAGCTTATGCTCCGGACTGGTGCGGGCGAAGACGTCGTGCTCTCGGGCCAGACCGATCAACTCCGTATCGTCGGCGTCCTCAATATCCCGGCCGGTGATCGGCTCTTTGCCGCGACCGATATTCATCATCTCGCCGATGCTGCGAGCCGTCTTGGCGTGATCACCGGTGATCATCTTGACCTGAATCCCCGCCTGGCGAGCCTGCTCGATGGCGGTAATTGCCTCCTCGCGGGGCGGATCCATCATTCCCACCATGCCGAGCAAGACAAATTCCTGGCCCAGCTCCGAGGGTGATATGGCATCGGTATCGGCGTCGACCCGCCGGCTTGCCAGAGCTAATAGGCGATATCCATCGTCGGCAATGGCGTCGGATTTCTCGCGCCAATAATCGAGGTCGATGGCCTCGTCATCGTCGCCGACCCGCTGGTGGCTGCACATCGCCAGCACTCGCTCCGGCGCTCCTTTTAGGTAGACGACCCGGCTGTCGTCGGGGCCGTCGTGGAGGGTGGCCATATAGCGGCGCTCAGACGCAAAGGGAATCGCGTCCAGACGCCGGTCTGCGTCGCCTGTGCCGGGTTTAAATCCCGCCCGGGCGGCGAGCACGGCAAGCGCGCCCTCGGTTGGCTCGCCCTCGACGCTCCACTGTCCCTCATTATCTCGGAGTAATTCGGCGTCGTTGCACAGCGCGGCGACCCTGGCCAATTCGGAGACCACCGGATCGGCGCCGACGTCGACGGGTTGTCCCTCCGATTCGAATTGGCCCTCCGGAGCGCATCCCTCGCCTTTGACGTGGAATCGCCGGCTCGCCGTAAGGACCTCGCGAGCCGTCATCTCATTTCGAGTCAACGTCCCCGTATTGTCGGAGCAGATCACCGTCACCGAGCCCAGGGTCTCGACCGCCGGCAGGTGGCGCACGATGGCGTTTCTATTCGCCATTCGCCGAACGCCGAGGGCGAGGATGATGGTCATAATCGCCGGCAGGCCCTCCGGGATGGCCGCCACGGCCAGGCTTACGACCAGCATAAACAGCTCGGTCACCTCGTAGGCACGGGCGAACCAGCCAAAGGCAAAAAGTGCCGCCGCCACCAATAAGATGATGCCCGACAGCCACAGGCCGAAGCGATCGATCTTTTGCAGCAGTGGCGTCTGCAGCTTTTCTACCTCGGCGACCATCTTGCCGATCTGGCCCACCTCGGTGTCCGTGCCGGTGGCGATCACCACGGCTCGGGCCGTGCCGCGGACGACGACGGTGCCCGAGAAGGCGAGCGAGAGTCGGTCGCCGAGCGGCGCGTCTTCGGCGACGGCCTCCGTCGACTTTTGCACCGGATGAGATTCGCCGGTCAAGATCGCCTCTTCGACCTCCAGGCCTTTTATCTCGACCAGGCGCACATCGGCGGGCACCCGGTCGCCGGCCTCAAGCCAGACGATATCGCCGACGACCAACTCCTCGGCATTGATGCGATGGCGCCGACCGTCTCGAATGACCGTCGACTCTAAAGAGAGCA
>SKQC01000154.1 GCA_007119175.1 Myxococcales bacterium
CTGCAGGCTGTACCTCATAATTCTCCAGATTCTCGATGGCCTCCGACTCCATCGCCTCTGCCTCATCTGCCATCGGCTCATCCTCTTCGGCGCTGGCCCCCGAACACCCCACCATCGCCGCCGCCCCCACAAATACAGCCAATACAACCAGCACAACCAGTCGTCGCTCAACTTCTGTACCCCGGATTGCCGCGAATATTTTACTCCCTGAAGCTTTTGCTTCCATTTTATTCTCCATTTTCCTCGGCCAGCCCCAATATCTCCATCAGCGTACCATAGGCATCGATCGCGGCGAGCACGATCACCAACCCCACCACGAGGAGGATAATGGTTCGCACCTGCCATATCCACACCGTTGGAAACCAGCCCCCTAATCTGTGTCCCAACCCCTTTTGGACTTCATCGCGGGCATCGCCGTAAAACCATCCCACGAATAATACCAGAAGCCCCATTCCCAGCGGCAATAATATCTCGGCCACCACGCCGTCATAAAATGACAGAATCGACCCGTCGAAGGCCGTGGGAATACCGACCAGAAAAATCGCCACCCCGATCCCGATGGCCGCCGGAATCCGCTCCATCTCAAAATTGTCGATGGCAAATGAGACCACCACCTCCAGGATACTGATCCCGCTGGAAATGGCGGCGATCAACACGGTTCCAAAAAACAACACGCCCAACACCCGGCTGCCCGGCGCCTCGGCAATGGCCTCTCCGAATCCGATAAATAACGCCCCCGGCCCCGGCGATGCCGGATCGAGGCCCACCGCAAATAAGACCGGAAAAATGACCAGACCGACGATAAAGGCAATCCCCGTATCCAGTCCCACAATCCAGGTCGTATCATTGACCAGATTTTCCTCATCCCCCAGATACGACGAATACGTAATCATCGCTCCCATCCCCAGCGACAGCGTAAAAAATGCCTGGCCTGCCGCGCTGGGTAAAATCGTCATCCACTCCTCGCGCAGCACTGCAAAGTCGGGGGCCAGATAATATTCGAGCCCACCCATCGCCCCCTCCAGACTGAGCCCATAGGCCGCCAGTCCCAGGAGTAAAACCACGATTGCCGGCACCAAGATCTTGACACTGATCTCAATGCCTCGCTTTACTCCCAGAGCGACGATCCCCACCACGATGGCCATAAAACAGGCGTGCAATCCCAGGGCACCAAAGCCCTCGGTAATGTCACCGAAATACTCCGCCGGCGCCTCGAAATACGCGCCGGTAAAGCTGGCCGCCGTATATTGAATAGTCCACCCGGCGACCACCGAATAATAAGACAAAATGATAAAACCCGAGATCACGCACAACACGCCGACAAAGGACCAATCTTTATGTCCCAGCACCGAAAATGCGTTGACGGGATTTCGCTGCGAGCGGCGGCCGATGGAAAACTCCACCAACATCGCCGGCAGGCCGATGATCAGGATAAATAGCAGGTAAATCGCCAGAAATGACGCCCCTCCCTCCTCTCCGACCTGGAAGGGAAATCGCCACACATTCCCCAGTCCCACCGCGCTGCCCACAGCGGCGAGGATAAATCCTACCCGCGTGCCCCACTGCTCTCTCGATTCAGACTCCAACATCGCTGGTCTCTCCGGCGGTTTCGATCGCGTCTTTTACGGCCATCAAAAGTGTCGAAGCGCTGGTTTTCGATGTCAAAGGCTTCCCCTTTACCCATCATAGCGCCCAGGACACAGCTTCTGAGCGGCCTTCCAGGGATCTTCGGCCTGTCGTATGCGATCCAGTGTAAACGGCAAGAGCAGCTCAGTGGCAAACTCCGGCGGGTCCTCGGAAATGACCAACTGGCGCAAAATTCGCACCGCGATCGGATACCACCGCGCTGTGTCTCCGCTCCATTTGACCTGAACCCGCTTCGACTCCGTCTTCTGATCGTCGCGAATAAACTCGATTTCCTCCTGCAAGATCGTCTCGAATAACGCCTCAGGCACGCGCTCATGGGCCACCTCTGCCCACAGTTCCCAGCGCGATCTCTCCGTGGTCGCCAGATCGTCCATGATACGAACAAAGACCTCTTCTCCAGAGGCGTTAGTCATGGTCGCGGGGAGCGCCACGCATCCGTTTCCACTGAGCCAATCGGCCAGATATTGCAGAGCCTGAAAGACGTTGTATCGCACCTCCTCCGGATCATGATTGGCGATCACATCTGAGACCTCGATATCGGCGGCCAATACACCGCGAAGATATAGCGGATCATCCTCCGCCAGCCCCGGCACATCGTCGCCGAATACAAATTCTAAAAGCGGCTCTCGCTCCACCGGGTCGGGCACCAATGCCGAGACCAACTCTCGGAGCACCTCAACGTCGCCGTCTTCATCCCAGCGCCGGTAGGCCTCCACCAATGCCAGCCCGGGGCGTACAAAATCGGGATGAGCGACCCAGAACCCGTCGAGCCCCCGCTTTAATTGCGTTATCACGTCGCGAATATAACCGACCATCGTCACCTGGTACGAGGCCGGATTGCCGCCCTCGTACAACACTCCGTACATTCCGCCGATCTTGATCCCCTGCATCGGCCGCAGAGCGTTGACCAGAATATGATGGGACTCCTTGATATGATTGATGACAATATTCGGATCGGCTTTGACGGGAATTCGATAATTCGGATCGCGGCGAAAGACCCGCGCCGTCGACGCCAGAAAATCGTGCCAACCCAGACTACCGCCGGCAAAATGAGGCTTGAGCGCGGCGGCCATCTCCCGGATTCGAAAGATGGCCCGTGGGTTTTCAAAAACCACAAATACCTTCACCGTTCCCAGCTCATATTCCGGATGAACCGCTTTGACCATCTCTTCCGCCGTCCCAATCAGCTCGCGCATATACGCGGCCTCTTCTTCGTTTTCCAGCTTCGGAACGTAGAAAACCAGCGCTTCCGGTCGGCTCCAATTATGAAATATATGCAGCGCGAAATCGAAGAGATGCAGTGGCAGCGGATTTCCGTCTAGTAGATGATTTCCATCGGGAAGGGCCAGCCCGGGGATGCGCTTTATTGGCTTTGCCAATCCCTCATCGGCCAACTCGTAGACCTTGCCGCGCTCCTCGTCTTCAAAGCGAAGCGTTCCATCGAAACAGCCCGTCAGATTTTCACAGGCTTTTAAAAAGGCGCGCATAATCGGTGTCTTCGAGTCCTCGTTATCCGCCCCCCAGCGCGGCCGCTCTCCGGATGCCTCAACCAGCTCGCCGATGATTTCCGGTTCCTCTTGGGGACGGCGATGAAGGGCGTTCATCGCGTTGATCGACATCTTCGCCGTATCCGGCGGGCCGAATAAGGTTACCTGCTCGCCGCGCAAAAACTCCGGCACCTCGATCGGTGTGGCCTCGTCGACCTGAAATCTCTCCTCTTCCGGCGGAGGACCGACCACTGTGCGTCCCTTCTCATCACGGGCGCCGATCACCGTCTGGTAATCCGTCGACAAATACTCCACCCCTTGATTTTCACGGGCACACTGCGCCACGACTTCATCGACAAAACGCCGATCTCGGCTGCGCTGCGCCAATACACCGGCCAACCGATCGCGGGTGGCTTTATATAGCTCGCAGACAAAGCGCAGTGCCTCGTCGCTTTCTATCTGCGAGAACTCCCGGCGCAACCCGGGCGCCACCGTCAGGCCTGAGACGGCGTCGACCGACTCGCCATGCTCTTCCAACTGCTCCAGCAAATTCGGAGACAGGTAATCGAGATAATAGGGAATGTCGTACTCACTCATTGCATCCAACCTGTTTTTCAAAAAACTCGCTCATCTTCCGTGTTTTCCTCGCCCGGTCTTACCACTTCGATTGCCACGTCCGAATCCTCTCCCCTCACGAAGACCTCATAAAACGACGAAAACCCGCCGCCGACATCTCGTCGACCACGGGTTTTCCTCTCTTTTATTGAGCATGTCTCTACCGCGGTGGCTCAACCATCACAGCGCGGGGGACGATCGTCGCATTCATTGATAAAGATTCCGTCGTCCTCAATCTCACCGCAATACCCCGAGATGCATTCGTCATGCTCACTGCAGGACTCTCCTCGCTGTCGCTGCTCCATGCAGCGATCATCGAAACGATCGCACCAGGCGGCGCCGGCGCAGCGGCGGTTGTGGCAATCGTCTCCCAGTTCGGGAAGCGGCTCACAAGAGCCCTCCTCGTCATCTCCTTCGATGACACACAGATCGCTTTCACACTCGTAGTCGGCACTGCAGGTGCCTCCATTCGGCACGATGCCCTCCGTGATCTCCGCACAACCGGGAAGGGTATTTCGCTCCTCTCGAGTCCCCTGAAAGTCAGCGCATGACAGATCGGCGATCTGGCTTTCGCAGGCGCTGATCATCGCCTCGTCGACTTCAACGCGACCCTGGTGAATCGACACCTCGAGCTGCGCGGTACCCACGCCCCGAAAGATGCCTCGTTCCTGGTTTTTGCATTCCTCGACGCTCTCTACATCGAGCCCCAACTCGTCGAGCCGCTGTGAGCTGTCACAGCACTCAAAGATCTTTTCGCAATGGGCTTCCAGAAGGGAGTCCGCCTCCTCGAAGAGATCGGGATGATCGCTTCCAGAATCCGGGGTCCCCGTATCGGTCTGACCGTTGCCATTATTGGGAGTCTGATTACTGCCGTTGACTTCAGTGCCGCAGGCGACAAGCAGCAAGGCGGCACCGATTATTGCGACGAGACGAGACGCGCTCTTCATAGGACACTCCAACTACTTCGTTCGATGGTTAAATGAGCTCTTGATGGTCTGAGTTTGCAGCTTTAAATCGAGTTCTTTGCTCGACGGTTGGGCAATACCTGGCCGCCATACATGGCTGACGTTCGTTTCAAACAGGTCTAAAAAGGGCCAGCATCCTCAATAAAGGAACGCTGGCCCCTGGTCAATCATCGGCGTTCGAATTAGAAGCCGCCGGCGGGAACCGTATAACGGTAGGTCATGCTCTTCGAGCCTTCCTCTCCGCTAATCATCCCGTAAAACGTCTCATCAAAGGTATCTCCGTGATTGACGTTCAGCGTAAAGCTGATGTCCTGCGAGCTATCGCCGTCGTGGAACCCATCGGGGTTTTCCACCCAGATATAAAACACATCGGAGGAGGTCGAGCCATCGTGCAACGCCGTTTCCACGTAGTTTCCACCCGATTCTTCACAGCCACCACAGGAGGTCTGATACATCTGACCATTCATCCCCGAGTTGGGACCGGGATTGGCATAGCTCAACGTCTCCCCGTCGGGGGTCGTCACGTATAGATTCAGGTTGGCCTCGGAGGTCCAGTTCATGGACACGTTGAGATCGGCGGCGGGTACACAGCGCTTGACGCCCGTTCCTCCTGTATCCTCACAGGCCATCGAAGCACCACTGACATTTGCTCCCGGCGAGCCGGCATCGCGGCAATCAATATCCTCGACACACTCAGCGGGATCATTTTCACTTTGACAGCCGGGCGCCGGAATATCTCCGTCCCGGTCAACCGTGACGTGGCGCGCATCCCAGCGATGACCGGGATCGAAGGTTCGCGCAAAACTGTCGATGGTCAGCTTGATATCGTAGGGGCAAATTGGCGGATTGGTCTGAATCTGACCGTTGGCCGAAAAGTTCGCGCTCAGTGGCACTGCCTCGGCTAATTTATTTCCGCTCGTATTGGAACCTCGATACATCGCCACACCGGCGTCGAGGCCAAATTGCACATTGCCCTCCATCGACAGGTCGAATTTGTCGCCGCCAACTTCAGCGCTGGGTACAACGCCGTGATCAAAGACCGTATCCGTGCCGCTCGAAAGGCCCTGCGTGACTCCGGCTCGCAGATCACCGGTGACACTGAACTCCGGGTTATACTCCCCGGCTCCATAACCGGTCACCCGTAGGTCGCCCCGCAGAAATGCCTCCAGGGTAAATACGAAGGGGTCCAAAATCGGGGGATCGATATCAATGGTGTAATCCGTGATGGGGATCGTGAATCCTCGCTCGTAAGTAAAGGATTCTTCAGCATAGATATCGAAATTGGCCCACGCTTCAGCGTGGCCGATCAATTCCACTCGCGCCGCAATATCACTGAAGCTGATCTCCACCTCGGCGATCAGCGAGGGCTTAAAGTCTACGCCGGCGTCCATGTCCATCGACACCGTCGCCGAATCGTTGGTGTACTGAAACAACTCGTGGGAGAAGTCGTAGCCGAAATCCGGCGGCTGCGGAATATCGTCTGAGAAGTCATGGGTATAACTCAATTCCTGCTGACGCTGACTAAACTCCGGAGTCCCGCCGATATCGATGATCCGGTCTTCTGTCGGCTCATCGAATTGAGCGCTGATCTCATGGGCCGGAATTAAGACCTGGAATTTACCGTGCTTGATGACGTCCGTGATCTCCGGTTCTTCACCGTAGATGATCAGATCGGAGCCGGATTCACTAATCGATGTAATCCGCTTTGCCTGCTGAGGCTCGACATCGACGACGAGCACATCGCCGACCTGGCGCTGTGCCAGATCGCCGGCATCGGCAACTGGAACCGTCCAGACGCCGTCGCCGAAATCAATATGCGCTCCATGGTCGATTTCGTAGATATGGTCGTGCAGGACTACCGGCTCTACTTCCTCGGCCTCTACCGGCACCACCGGTGCCGGAGCGAAACCGGTTTCACTTTCTGGTGCTGGTTGTTCCGGATCGTCACCGAGTGCCGAACAGCCCGCCCAGAGCCCAATGCCGAGCAATACAAACCACTTCGTATGCCGTGTGTAACGTTTATGATTCATCATGGTATTCTCTCTTCCCGTCTCTTGAAAAAACATCACCAGTGATAGCAGTGGACCATCATCTGAACCGGCGATGGCCCACTGCTGCTAATCGTTACTTAACGCTTATGGCACCGTGTACTCGAACATGACGGGCATCTCGTCGCCAGAGGCGTCGACATAGCCGCCGACTTCGTGGAGCTCACCACCGTGAGCGACCTCGATGTCGAACCGGTACTGATCGGATGGAACGTCCGGCGGATACGTCGTGTTCTTGACCACGTACATCCGGTAAGTGCCGGATTCGGCAGGCAAGACGGCATTTTCCACGAAATTCAGCGAATTGGATACGTTCAGCTCTGTACTGTCACACAGATTTCCGCAATCCGAGCGGGTAAACGCATCGTCACTACCGAAGGCGGGAATCACGGCATGCCGGTTGCCGCTCGGATCCTCGATGACCAGGTTGAGGTCAACCAGGTTTCGCCAGCCGAGGGTGATGCGTACATCGCCCTCATCGCCGCCGGCAACGCAATTGCCGGTCTGCATCGAGCAGATTTCTCCATCGACGCAATCGGCGTCCGTCGAGCATCCGGCGTCGGGGCGCGGCTCTTCGTCCACCGGCGGCTCCATATCGATTTCATCACCACACAGGTAGTGCAGCGGATCGATGAATTCGTGGAGATGACCCTGGATTCGCCACAGATACGTCGGGCCCCACAGATTCATGGTATACGGCCCGAGGCTAAAGACCCCGAAGTCGAGTTCAGCGCCGATTTCACCACCGGCGTGGATACCGACATCGTAGGGGCATGACGGGGGCGCGATAGATGCCGAAGCGCTAAATACGGCTCGTAGCGGCTCCACCCAGGCGATCCTTCCGCCGGGGAGCGAGTCGGCATAACTGCCTCCGCTCGATAGGCCGGTGGCCCCGGCCTGCAGTGAAACCCCGGCGGCGGCCCACATTTGTAATTGTGCCGAGAGACTACCGCGGGCGTCTACATTGACCCCTTCGGAGTCGTCATGGAAATAGGGATCGATATCGAATTTATTACTCGACCCAACCCTTGCTGTGACCTTTAAGCCCGCCTCGTAATTCATATTATAGGTCACGGCGAGCGTCGCCTCGGCATCGAAGTTAAATGAGATGCCGAACTCCGCATACACCCCGACCCCGAAGGAGACGACCCCCAGGTTGAATGCCAGTGGTGGAATCCCGAAGAAAAACTCCGTGCTCTTCTCCCAGTCAAAGGAGTACTCGGCGCTCAACTCGGCGCCCAGCGTCAGATCCAATTCGCCTCCGACATCGATGGAGGCTTCCACGTACAACCAACCGGCGGAGAATCCGAAGCTGACCTTCGGGCTAAACGAAATCGACGTATCGGTCAGGCGGAAGCAAAAGATGCCGGCACATTTTTCAAAATCGGTGCAGCCACTTTTGCAGCTTTCAGTGTCGTCGGCCAATTCACAGGCCAGCTCACACAGATCTGCTTCGTAGGGATCGCCGTAATCGGTATGCTCCAGCACATCGGTCTCACTGCTGAACATCTCACCGATTTTGTCGGCATCTCCTTCCTGTTCCTCCGGGTCCGTGTCCTCGGCTGCCATGCCCTCGCAGACCATGGTCACCGGGTCACTGGGACTCAAATCGAGCTCGGCTCGACCGAATTGCTCCAATTCGTCATAGAACCACTCGCGAAAGCAAATCGCCGACGGCGGGGTACCGTTACCGTTATAGCCCGCCCGAGCAGCTCCCATATCCTTGCCTTGCTCCGAGGTGCAGGTATTCATCGCCTCATCGTATTTCGTCGTCTCCCCGGGGGCGGCATTGGTATTGTTGGCACGCTGCTGGGCCAACCAATTATTATGCTGGTCTCTCACATTGGTGTTGTACCAGGACTGACGGGCCATCGCGAAACCTCCGGCATCACCTCCGGGCATCTGGCCGGTGATCTCGTCGACATGCTCCCAAAGGCAGTCCTCACTGAGCGTCTGGTGGTAGTGATCGACATCGGTTCTGGTGTAGACGTCCATCAGATTAAAACCACTGGGAATAGAGTGGCCTTCATCGACCTCCAGGAAGAAGTCACCGATGAGCACCACGTCATCGAGCTCGGCGTGCTGGCTGTGCCACACAATGGTCTCGTCAAATACCTCGACGCCGGTGATCTTGATCCAGAAATCGTCAGCCGTCAGACCGGATTTAATTACCGTTCCGGGCTCGATATCGGCGGCGCCCGAAAATTCATGGCGAGGAAAGCGAATAATCTTTCCCTCGTCACGCACGTCGGCCAATTCTAAAGCCTCAGGCGACAGCTTTTTGAGGTCCTCTTCCAGGACCAGCGGCAACCGCTCGTCGGGATTCGGATTTATGGCCCGAATACTGTCGACCTGAAAAAAGTCTTGTTCCGGCGGCTCATAATATCGCTCAAAGTCGACAAATAGCGCCGAGCTCGCCACATCTGCGTCGTCCGTATCGTCTGTTGCGTGCTGACAACCAGCAGTGGCAAACAGCAGGATGAGCAGTACGGGCAGCCACCTTTTGGTGACCTTCGACGAAAGTCTCGTACCAATCCAGCACGTCGTCATATCTTCTCCGAAATTCAGTGGTGAAATTTTCATCAGCGCTTTGCCAGCTTCGACATTAATTTAGGGTAGATCTAGATACACGGGGAAATCTGCATAACACAGATCAAGCCACCTCGCGCAGCCAGTTATATTGACCGTTGTATCAGACTAAAGACCATCGTCACCATCCTCGGTTTAGTCCCGAATAAATCGGGACTGAGACTCATCGTCAGGCATCGATCGTCGCATGGAATAATCCAAGCAGTGCCGCATATTAACAAAAAGCAAATCCTCAATCCAACTGTTCCCACAGAACTGTCTGGACAGCGATCTCCCCTTGCTCAAGGGGGAAAACGAAGATCTCGAGATTGCGCTCATGTTTTTCGAAGCGCAATTTCTCCATGGCATCACCGTCGTATTCCACGGCCTGGCGAATCTTTTCGTGGGCCCGTTGAAATTCGGTTTCGCTCCACCCTCGGCGTTGCATGGCCTGGCGGTAAAAGTCGACCATTTGATGGTGACCCATATTGGTGACAAAGATATTTGATCGGTAGCCGCCGGGATCGTTTTTGTCGGCAAAGTGATTGACCCGGGTACAGCCGGGGCAGGAAGGAACATCGGGATCGACGCTTCGGCCTTCGGCGAGTCGCTCGTCGGAAGGCAGCATCTTTTCATACGAGAAGTCGTCGTCACTCCACGCCGCCAGCACAGTGGTACGATCACTGCCGGATTGTCGAAAAATCTCGATCCAGCGATGGCCACGAAATAACTCCATATCATCGACCGCCATCAAGTCGCCGCGCAGATCGTCGGGGTGCAGGGCGATATTGCGGGTCATCATCCCACCCATGACGATGCGATCTGCTCCCACTTTGACCGGCGTAATTCCACCGGTGAGCCGAGTCTTAAGCCCCTCGTCACCGGCGGCTTCCTCAAGGGTGTTATAGACCTTGTCGTTGAGCCCCCGGCGGACAAATGCCTCCTGGTAGCGGCGCATGACATCGCCGGGGTTCTGGTCTTCATATTGGACGGAAAAATAAACGTTATTTCCGTTGAGGTCGAAGACCTGTGGCTCCGTATGACCCATGGACTCGAGAGCTTCGTTGAAGCGAACCTGGTTGGGTTTCGGGCCAAAGGCGGTATCGAAGATATCGGCCTGAGTTTCACTGACACTTCCATCGCGGTCGACGACGGCGATGGTAAAAGCGATGGCACAGATCACCAGCCCGGCAATGGCCAATTTGACGATGGCCACCACTCTGGAGGTAGCTTGAGCCGGTGGGCCCGAAGGATCTGGTTTCCGGTTAGCTTTCGACATAAGAGTCGATCCTAAAATCAGTAAAGAAGCGGACCATCGAAGAGATCGGAGCCCTCGTCTGGCTCCAACTCCAGATCGCAGAGTCGGGAGGCGCAAGCCGGCGCGGCGGGATCGAAGTCGTCGGCCCGGGTACCGAATCGGAGCACTTTGTCGTATTTACTGCCCCGCATCATGATTCGCGATACCACGGTGGCGCGGTTTTTCTTTTCCCCGGCCCCGACATCGACGGCCATCGGCGCGCCCGAGGAGTAGTAGCTTCCGTAATCAAGCGAGTAACCCACACGCATAAATCCGGGCTGGGGATCGGTGGCTACATACTCGTGGGTGGCGTGGCGGGCCAAAACGCCGTAGCGCGTTCCCATCGTAGCGGCATTGATGCTGGACTGGTTCTGAATAAAGTCCTCGGCGCCATCCATTAGCTCGCCGTAAAATAGATCGCCATCTAATGTGCCGAGGTGCCCCCGCCGCAGGTAATCGCCGTCGGGAAGGTTGTAGGCGGCAGAACGATTGGAGCCAAATAATCGGTTGCGCACCATCATCTCGTTGTCGACGCCGGCGTCAAATAGGGGACGCAATTTGTCGGGGGCCTGGCTAAACGGACCGTAAGCCCAGGCGTTATTGCCCAGGGCCTGATCGAAGGAGGTGTGGCTATCGGTCATCTGGGAGCGAAAACTACTCTCGAAGTTTAGCGCCGCCGAGGGCCGAATCGGCGGGTAGTCGTCGGCAGATAGCTGATCGCTTGTAAAGCCAGCGGCTGTCTCGTGCTCCAGGTGATGTCGCAGGTCGGGATCACCGTCGGCTTCCATAACGCCGGTGCGCTGGACCTCCATAGTGGCGTTGGCCGTCTCCTGATAGGCCCGAACCTCGGTAAGTGTCAGGCGCATCAGCACGTCCTGAAAGGTGAGCAAACCGGACAACACCACCAAAAAAACGGGTAAAGTGATGACAAATTCGGTCAGGGAAGTGCCCTTCTGGCAGCGATGAAAGGCGCCGAGCACCCCGTGATAGGGTCCGTCATCGTCGGTGGACGGCGAATCGCTGAGATGGCGGGGTTGTGCGTTCATTTGGGCACTCCCTCTACGGTTTCGTCACTCATCGCGCGCATCATCCAGTCCATTCGCGCAAAATCCTGGCGATGCTCCGTCCCATCGATGGGGCCCATCTCACTGAGTCCCATCTGCTCGGCGAGGCGAAAATAGGGCAGCATCGCGTGGTACATCTCGCCCATATCGTAGCCGGGTTGGGCGGTGTATTCACCGGGCAGCGAGACCGGGCGCAATTTGCCCGTCCATGCCGGGTGCCACAGATCGGGTTGACCGCCGGTAAATGACACCTCTCCTCGCGCCATGCCCCAGTAGCCGAGTGCCGAGTACATATCGCGCTGACGCAACGCCCTCATGCCGTCGCCGTCCTGTTCGAAAAACTGGCCGGTCTCGTCGGGACCGTCACCGAGGAAGTCGAATTTTATCCGGCCCTGATCGCCGCGCTGCTGACCCTGATCGAAGAAATAGGTCATGACCAAATTCGATGATGCCGAGAGCCACTCAAATGGCGTCAGAGAGTTGTCGAGCGTCCAGGGCTCGGAGAGCCCGGCGGGGTTATTCATGGCGAATGCCGCCTCGCTATAGTCGAGACCGGTCGTCAAAAACGAATCATGGGCCGCCGTCGCCCAGGCGGTATCGGCCATCCCTCCGGCGTAGCCGCGGCAATGGTCGGAGTTGACGTTGAGTTCGTCGACGCCCTCGCATTCATAGATTCCGATGGAACGGGTGATCAGGCGAGCGTTATTCGCCAGGTGCTCCAAAACGAACATATCCGTAACATTGCCGCTCAGGTTGTCGATATCTTGCCAGATGGCGACGCCGTTTAATGCGGTACCAATGCGGTCGGAGATATGAGTCGACATATCTCCGGCCACCCCGGATTGGACGGGCAGATTATACTCGGCCGGCCAGTCGGGCCCGGCGGACGTAGGATCGATATCTCGCCCCGTGAATTGCTCCAGGGTAAAAAAGTTGTCAAATCCCGTCATCTGACCGCGCGGTGGTGGCGGAAAGCTGCCGGTTAAGGTGGCGCCGTTGCGAATGCCGGTCATCA
>SKQC01000176.1 GCA_007119175.1 Myxococcales bacterium
AAGAAAACAAAGAAGCGTTCGGGGTCCGCGGCCAGCCTGCAAAGGACGCGAAGAAAACAAAGAAGCGTTCGGGGTCCGCGGCCAGCCTGCAAAGGACGCGAAGAAAACAAAGAAGCGTTCGGGGTCCGCGGCCAGCCTGGCCGCATGTCGCGCTGCTAGAACGAAGCTCCGTAGGAGTGAACAGCGCTCGGTGGTGGAACAAAAAAACTGAGGTGGAGGACCAATTATCCACGCCGGGATAAGCTCTGTGCCATCGAGATCGACGGTGCAATCGGCGAGTGGTCGTTGGGAGTTTGGCTTTTCACCACATCACCGGCAGGGGGGTATGCCACCGGTGTCGCGGCAGGGGGGTGAGGTATGGATGATACGGATAAGTGCTGGCGATGATCGGTGTGCGCGGCGGCTGCAATTTACCGACAATAAGGCAGTGGGCGACATTGAGATCCGGGGTTGAGACGACAAAAGCACATTGAAAATTCAAACATGGCTTGCTCTTTGCAATAGTTAGCATTGACGCAAAATGACCAGATTGATCTGAAAGGGCTGCGAATTCGTCCGTGTTGCGACGTAAAAGAGGTAATGATGAGACAATTGGCAAAAGGGTTTGCAAAGATTTCGCCCTGGTTGGTGGCGGCCGCTGTGATCGTCGGATGTGGAGATGACAGTGCGATGATGGGCGATCCCGGTGAAGACCATTACGCCCCTGGCTACAACGAAAACGAAGGGGAGGGCGACTTCGGCGATAATATGGCCACCGGTAACTCGGAGAATCAGTCCCAGGCGCCGGACGAGGATTTCGAGCCGGAAGAGGAGGAATTTTTAGTCCAACAGGTGGCGGCCACCGACAGTTATGTCTTTGTGCCGAATCAGACTGAGGATAGCGATACAGTGGCCCTGATCGATGGTCGAGATTTCGGTGTCCGTCCGATTCGCGTCGGATTGGAGCCGGTCCAGGTGGTGGCCGCCGATATCGAGGAGCAGGGCTCGGTGGGATACGTGCTCAGCGCCGGCCAGCCGACGGTGTCGATCATTCGCGCCGACCAGGGAAGCGGCAATTCGGCAGCCGACGTACAAATCTTGAGTGTGCCCTGGGAGGTCAACCAGTTGGCGCTGTCCCCTGATGGCACTCATGTGATCGCCTATATCGATCCCGAAAAACCGATCAATGATTCGGCAAGCGCCGCTTCTCTTCAGACGATGGCGCTGATCCGGCTGGGAGACGAGCCGGGAGACGATGAGGTCTATGAGTTGTCGGTGACCCGCCGCATCGACGATATCGCCTTTACCGAGGACGGCGATCAGGCCTTCGTGGTTGGAGAAGAGGGGATCAATCGACTGCCCCTGCGCGATATCAAATCCGACGCCTTTATACCGGCCATCGATCTGGAATTGTCGACCTCTGTCTTTTCTCCACAAGATCAGGAGGTGGCCTTTTCGTCGGATGGAACGCTGATGGCGATGCGGACCAGCCAATACGAGGGGCTGGGATTATTCGAACTCGATCCCGAGGAGTCGGTGGTGGAGTCGAGTCGCATGATTGAGCTGAGCGGCATCCCAACGGATCTCGATCTGGTGGAGCGCGACGATGGCTCGAAGCTGGCGGTGGCGACGATTCGCAGCGAAAGTCAGATCGCTTTATTCGATGTCGACGAGGCATTGGAGGCCGACGAAGAAGATGACTCCTTTGTGCGAACCCTCGACGCCTCCGGAGCCGACGCCGGCATCGGTCGGCTGACACCGGATGAGACGGCGATGACCGTCTTTTCGACGCTCACAGAGATTCCCACCGTGGGGCTCCTCGATCTGGAGACGGAGACCATCGAGACCTATGAGATGCGAAATCAGATTCGAAATCTGGAGATCTCACCGGATAGTCGCACCGCCGTCGCTGTGCATCGCGCCCAGGAGGAAATCGGGCCGTCCAATGATCCGGAGGAGGAATTTCGACGCGGTGAAGGGCTGACCCTGTGGGATCTGGAGAGCGGATATCGCCGGCCCATCGCCCTTCGCGGCGAGCCCGAAGAGATCTTGATGGTCAGCGGCGAGCAAGGCACGGCCTATTTATACGTGATGTTGACCTCCTCCGATTCGGCAAAGCAGGGGGTAAAACGGGTCAACCTGAGCACTCACGGGACCAGTTTCTTAAGGCTTCCGCGCACCCCCTTGCAGCTCGGCGCCGTGGCCGACCAGGTCTTTGTCAGTCAGGAGGCGGAGACGGGGCGGATCACTTTTTTAGACGTGGAAACCAACGCCCAGCGCACGGTCAGCGGATACGAACTCAACGCCGGCATTCAGTGAGCATGAATCGCAGAGTAGAAGGAGAAGTGTGATGTGGAAGGACAAAAAAAATTGGAATCGCGGATTGGTCATGCTCGCGGCGGTGTCGTTATTGGCGGCCGCCGGATGCGGCTTCGGCGATGACGAAGCTGCTCAGGTAGAAGATAATGACAATGAGGCGTCGAACGCCGATGAGAATATGGATCCCGGAGGCGGTGGCGGTGCTGAGCCTCCTCCCGGTGAAAATGACGGACAGGATCCAGACGAAAACGATACCCTGCCGCCGGAAGAAGCCCGGGACTACGACTTTTCGCAGCCGGCGATCATCAACCACAATGTATATGTGGCCAACGAGACGCTCAACTCGGTGGCCATCATCGATAGCCGCAATCTATCGATTCGCACGGTGCTCACCGGCGTAAGACCCACCGATGTGGTCGGTCCCGGCTCGGAAGGGGCCGACGATGGGGCACAGGTGATGACCCTCAACGTGGGAAGCAGCACGGTGACGATGATCGATCCCGACGATCACTCCACGAGCAATCAACCCATATTGAGCGACTCCAATCGCATCGAGATGGCTCCCGGAGGACAGCACGCGCTGGTCTGGTACGATCCGGACACCGACGAGCAGGGTGAATTGTCCGGCGATCTGTCGGCAGTTTCCGTCGTCTCGCCGAAGGGAAGCTATGAGGTCGCCGTGGGATTTCGGGTTCGCGACGTGCAATTCGACGAGGACGGCGAGCGGGCGCTGGTGATCACCAATGACGGCGTCAGCGTATTGGAGTTGGCGGAGATCGACTCCGACAGTTTTGCTCAGCCCCGGGAGATCATTCCCAGTTCACATGCTGAAGAGCGAGTGCGAGATCTGAATGTGGACGTCACGTCCGATGGGAAATATCTGGTCGCCCACCGCCATGATGGGGCCTTTTTATTGGTCACTGACCTCGATGAGGAAGAGACCTATGCCGTCGAGCTCGACTCTCCGCCGACAGGTGTGGCGTTTCGCGACGGCGAGGATGGAGCGGAATTGGTCGCCGTATTGCGCGCCGCGGGAAGCGTCGTGCGGGCCGCCGTCCCGGAGGGATTTCGGGAGGTCGCCGAAGCTCAGGCGCTGGAAGCCGAAGAATCGGAGAACGGCGAAGGAGAAAACGGCGAAGGAGAAAACGGCGAAGGAGAAAACGGCGAAGGAGAAAACGGCGAAGGAGAAAACGGCGAAGGAGAAAACGGCGAAGAAGATGCGCCGGA
>SKQC01000293.1 GCA_007119175.1 Myxococcales bacterium
GCATCTCTCCCGAACCTCAAAAGCTCCGCGGTTGATCGCGCTTTCGAGGGGACGGGATTAATCCCAACCTACGTCTATTTTAGGGCGCCTGAACGGCGGCGCACTAAGATTTTTGGGGTGTGCGACCGCAAACCCCGGTTTTCATGCCCTCTCCCCCTAAATCTTCGGCGCCGTTTTTTGGCGCCTCAAATACACGTAGATCGTATCTCTCCCGAACCTCAAAAGCTCCGCGGTTGATCGCGCTTTCGAGGGGACGGGATTAATCCCAACCTACGTCTATTTTAGGGCGCCTGAACGGCGGCGCTTTAAGATTTTCGGGGTGTGCGTCTGCGGATCGGGGTAGTTTGTGTCGATCGTCCCAAAGCCACTGCTGCCACCACCGCCCATACCTCGGCCAGGCCAGGGGCGCGACGGCCCGGCGGCTGAGTTGCCGCAGCTCATGGCGCTCTTTGCCCAGCGAGGCGAGCCAGCGAAGCTTGGCCGACCAGGCATCGACATCACCGGCTTTTACGACCTGTTCGGCCGGTCGAACCAGCCACTTTTCGACGCCGGGGACTCCGGAGACGAGGGGCACCGCCCCCGCCGATGCCGCCTCCAAGAGCGACACGGGAAGCCCCTCATGGCGCCCATCGTCGAGCGGCTGTGAGGGCATCACAAAGCCCTCCCACTGTTTTATATACGCCCACTTTTCAGTGCCGTACCTCGCGCCCACAAACTCCACGCCATCACCGGCTGTGGCCTCCCATTCCCTGCGACAGGGCCCATCTCCCACGACGGTTAACTCCACCTCCGCCCCCTCTGTTCGCACCGCCTTGACAGCTTCAATCACGGTTTTCAATCCCTTGATCGGCACCAGACGGCCCAGAAAACCGAGCTTCAGCACACTTCCAGTATTCGCCACCAATTTACCGTCCGCGCCGGGCGAAAAACCCATCGGCGCCACGTCGACCGAGTCTGCGGCGCCCAGTGCGACCAACTGCTGGCGAAGAGCGTCGGTGGGCACCGTCGTCGGTCCGCTGGTCAGCCACCGAGCCATCTGTCGGCCCAATATCTCCGGCAATTTACCCAGAAGATGAACGCCGCCGGAATGCCCCACCACCAACGAGCGGACTCCGGCCATCGCCCCCACCGAGCGGGCGATCAGTCCGGCCGGAAGCATCCAGTGGCCCACCACGGCTCGATACGATTTTTGTCCACAGGCGCGCAGAGCGGCCGCCGCCATCGCCGCCATCGCCGGCGCCGCCAGAAGACTGCGCCAGGGCCGCCGCGCGAGGTTTTCCGGCGCTCCCGCCCCGAAAAATAGCTGCTCTGCACCGCTCCAGGCGTAGGGCACAAACTTCGCCGACAGCCCCGGACAAACTCGCCGATCCTCGGCATTTTCCCCGCGCCAGCACAACACGTCGACCTCGATGCCGCGCTCCACCAGCGCTCGGCACCACTGCTCCACAAAATGCCCGGCCAGATCCCTTTTCCCTCTGGGAAAGCTGCTGGTGATCACCAATATGGACTTATTCACGCCCAGGCCTTTCCGAATTAAATTCAACCCAATCGCTTTTCATTCGAATAAAATTTAACGATCTAGTCTCTGAGTTGTGGTTTATCCAATAATTGACGGGAAAACGTTCAATCTGGTGGGTCTCGATTTTGCGCATTTAACGCTGCTTTTTAGTCATTACGACGCCTCATAAATAATCCGGGCTAGCAGCTCGAAAGGCGGCCAGGCTGGCCGCGGGCTCCGAACCTAGCAGCTCGAAAGGCGGCCAGGCTGGCCGCGGGCCCCGAGCGATTATCTTGACGCATATCACTGCCACTTCCCCAACGCCCCACCGCCTGTGTCCTCGCCCGTCTCGATCTCAGATTGTGCCCTATTGGCCATTCTCCGAGCCAGACCGCGCAGCAAGATCCCACTTATCGGACCCACCACAGAGCCGATCCGAAGCCCGGAGACTTCATCACCGTATACGGGCCGCACCACGGGCTGCGCGATTCGGGCGTCGAGCTCGACGAGTCGCAGCAATAGATCGTTGGGATAGCCATATCGCGGATATAAATTCTGAAGCGGAAGGCACCGCAGCATCTCTGCTGAAATAGCGGTATAGCCGCATTGGGAGTCACGCAAACCGGCGCGACCGGCCACGGCCCCGGTCAGCCAGCCCAACAACCGAGTACCCATCCGCCGCACCGGCGGCATCTTCGCTGCCTCGCGATGGGCCAGTCGATCTCCCTTGCTATAATCGGCCCTGCCCTCGACGACCGGCGCCAATACATCTTTTAATTCTGCGGGATCCATCTGGGCATCGGCGGCCATCACAGCCACCACGTCGGCGCCGCGATGAAGGGCCCGCTCGTAGCCCGCACAGATCGCCCGACCGACGCCGTAATTAAAGCCCAGGCGCACCACCTCGATTCGATCCACGGCGTCGGCCCACATCGCCGCCACATCAAATGTATCGTCGGGCGACCCGTCATCGACGACCACCAGGTGATCGACAAAGACCGGCATCGTCGCCAGCGTCTTCGGCAAGAGTCGCGACTCTCGGTACGCCGGCACCACGACGGCAATCTTTTTTCCATCCAACGTCATATCGGTATTTCCAGGAAGATATAAAATCGTTTGCGAGGCTTCCCCAATCGATCGGCATGCCTGGCTCAAAAGGCTTCTTTTAGAGCGACAGGATTTCAGTGGGGATTATCACCGGCAATGATCTCAATCCGAGACAAACCACTCTTCCGGATCAACGGGCCGGCCCTGCCTTCGAAGTTCAAAATATAGCTTCGGCCCCTCCAGGCTCCCCGTCTCACCGGATCGACCCACCACCTGGCGGCCCAGGATCTGGTCGCCGACCTCCAGGTCGAACTCTTTTAAGTGGGCGAATAGCGAGTGGTATTCCTCTCCGTGGTCGACGATCACCACCTTGCCAAAGCCCGGAAGGCGTTCGGCAAAGGCGACCTCACCGGAGGCCACGCTTCGCACCTTGGTACCGACATCGACGGCGTAGGTCACACCTGTGTGGCGCACCTCGGTATAGGAATTTTCGCGCTGGCGC
Organism: Myxococcales bacterium; assembly: GCA_007119175.1. Classification (GTDB taxonomy): domain Bacteria; phylum Myxococcota_A; class Bradymonadia; order Bradymonadales; family Bradymonadaceae; genus SLJM01. The sequence goes on from SKQC01000293.1 coordinate 3,048, forward strand.
GGGCCGTAGGGATATTCGATCTCAGCAGAAACGGGCGGAATCAGGGCTCCCTTTTTGCGGTGAAAATCGCGATCCGAGGGCAGATGGCGAAGCCGAGCGAGCTCGACGTCGAGAGCCTCGGAGACCTGGCGCGCTTCCTCTTGAAACTTCTCACTATCGCCGCCGTCATTGGCCAATTTGACGGTCCACTCTCGCTCGGCATCTGCCTTCTGGTACAGCGCCCGGCGCTGGGCGTAAAACACCTCGAGTTCAGCGCGGCGCACCAGAAGTTGTCCGGCGTCGGCGATGCCATCGGCCAACTCGGCAAGCAGGCGCACCTGACGCTGCCACTCCTCGGTGGCGGGCCAACGGCTGGCCTCCATCGCCCGGCGAAGCCCCCGTGCATAAGCCGGTCCCTGGCCCCACCCGGCGCGCTCTGCGCGGCGCATATCGGCGCTCCACTGAGCCACATCCTGGGCCACCTCGCGGCGCATCTGTCGATCGACTCTCGCAGCCGTATCTGCATCGGTCAGCGTCGATGACAGATAGTCGTCGATCTCGGCAGCCCGGCGTTGCATCTGGGCGGCCTCCTCGTCGGCACCGGCACCCTGGCGCTCCAATTCGTCGATGGTCTCAAACCAGCCTCCCTCCAGGGCGGCCGCCCCGGCGGTCCACACCGTCACAGCGGTGGCGACCAGCGCCATGATTACTCGCCTTCTCACGTCGAATCCTTCTGCCAATCGAGCAATGTCTGCATTTTTCCCGTCTCCTCGGTCCGCGTCGGCCGTCCACAGATCCAGCCCGTTATCGCGCCCAGCACAACACCTGCAGGTACCAGCGCGCCTGCCCACAATGCGGAGTCCACGGGCGTAAAAGTACCGCTTCCGACCAATTCCACGGCGAATCCGTCGAGCATTATCGACCACGGCCAAAACCCCGCCGCTGCCACCGTACCGGCCGCCGCTCCCAGGATCATCCCCCGCCACAAAGCGGGGCGCCGAAGGGCCAGCGCTGTGGCCCCGAAGATCTCCAGAAGGTGGTTCTCCCGGCGCTCCAACTCCTGAAGTCGACGCAAAAACGCGGCGAGCCCCACCAGCGAGGCGCCGACGCCAAAAAAGACGACAATCGCCAATCCCAGCACCACCTGTCGGGCCCGCTGAAGCCAGGACAGGGCGCCGGCCTCCGGGGCGTCGACGGCGAGCACTGCCGAGCGAACGTTGAGCGCCTCCAGCCTGGCGATGACCTCCACCTCGCCGGGCCGCCAAAGATGGGGTCGGACGACCAGGGCCGTGGGCATCATCGATGCATCTACGCCGGTCTGCCGAGCCTCTTCTTCGCCCAGATGCTCCTGTAGCCTGGCGAGCACCTCATCGGGCCCCTCGATCTCGACGGATTCTACCTGCGACCACTCCAAAATGTCGGCGCGCAACTCGTCGGCCGTCTCTGAGCCCACCTGAGCTTCTAGATAGACCACGGGGACGAATTGATCCCACCAATGTTCCGTCGCTGATTGCACCTGTACAGCCGCCGCCAAAAGGGCCGCTACAAGCCATAATGACATGGCCACCGAGAGGACGACGCCCACCGTGGTAAAGCGATACTCGCCGAAAATTGCGAGCGGAGATCTCAGCATCGCTCCACCTCGCCGGTGGTCTCGACCTGACCGTCGCGAAGCCGCCACCGGATGGCCTGTGAGGAGCGGCGAACGGGCCGGCGCCCGAAGACAATCACCGTGCTTCCGGCCTCACAGAGCCGTTCCAGCCAGGACATGGCCACGCCGCGAACGGCGGGCTCCAGCGTTTCGTGGATTCCATCGATTACCACCACTGCCGGCTCACCGACGGTGGCCATCGCCAACCCCACCAATGCCCGGCGCTGGTCGCATAACGCTCCCACCGGCTTGTCGCGCTCCGGCAGCATGCCCAAAAATCCCAGCGTCTCCTCGGCAACCTCTACGGCCTGCGAATTCTGGCCGCGGACCACCATGGGCAAGATTGTATTTTCCACCGCCGTTCGCCGCGGCAATAATACCGGTCGTTGCGGACAACTGCCCACTTCGCGGCGCACCACCGCGAGATCTCGCCGACTGAGCCGGGCGACGTTGCGCCCCGCCACAACCAGTCGGCCGCGCAGTGGCTTTCGGCGCAGAGTCATCACGTCGAATATGGCGCTCTTGCCCGTACCCGCCGGCCCGACGATTTCGTGCCAGCTCCCCGCTTCAATTTGCAGTGAGAGATCTTCGACCACCGGGCTGGCCCCGGCGTTCGCCGCGATGGCGACATCAAAACACGCAATCATGGTCCGGGCGTCGCCTTTCAACTGGCCAGACTCTCCTCGATGAGCTCCGTCAACGAGAGATCCTCATCGGGCTCCGCACAACCAGTCCAGGCCGCTACACCGGTTTTCGCCACCTCCACCGACGGCGCCTTCGGCTCGGCACTGACGGCCTGCATCTTGCCGGTCTCGCCGAGCTGAACATCGTCGAACGGATCGTCTTCGACGGGCAACGGATCCATGACCTGAGTGTCCGCAGCGACGGCTTCATCGGCTTCCGCATCGTCTTCGGCGGGCGCCTTTTTGAGCCCCGCCAATTTATCTTTGAGCTGCGAGATATCGACGTGATCTTCGCCGGCCGGATCCTCAAACCCCTCGGCAGCCGCTTCTTCTTCGAGGGCTTCGATGCCCTCTTCCTCTATTTTTACCGCCGCTGAGGGAACTCCATCGCGGCCCGGCTCGAAGTCGTCGATATTTTCCTCGACCGCCTCCTCGGGCTTTTTCACCGGTTCGAGACCGACCATCTCGTCATATTCGCCAGCCAATAAATTTTTAAATAGGCTGCGGTGACTGGCCTTCATGATGGACTTAATTTTCTTGTCTCGCGCCTTTCCCTCAAGTCCCTCGATATGCTCCGAATAGGCGGTGATTTTGGTATCTAAAATCGCCCCGCCGTGAAAAAGCTGGGTCTCGATTTTATCGTCGTTCGCCCCTCGATCTTCGGTCTGAATATGAAACGTCTTGCCGCGATGTTCCACATCATTGTTGTAGCCAATCAGCATAGCTCACTCCTGTGACGGGTCGGGCCCGGACAGACCGCGTTTTGTGGTGACGGTCAACCCTCGGCACTAGCCCTCATAGTGTGCCGCGACAACGCCGATCTGGCAACCGCCCTCGTCGACAGGTGCGACCGGCCTCCGCACCCATGCCTCCTTATCCCAACCAGGTCGCAATACGCCGGTTATCAATCGACACATTGATTATTGAAGGCCTCGGCCTCCTGACCACATTCGGCCTCGATGACGTCATCATCATCCCAGTCATCACAGGCAATCGCGGCGCTGCAGACTGCATATGCCCGCGACAGAGACTCACATTCGGGATCAAATTCCTGAGATACCTCGGCGGCTCCGCTGCACTCTGTGATACATTGCTCGACGGAATCGAAGCCTCCAGTTCCGTCAGTGCACTCGGCACCCCGATTGCAGATAAACTCACAATCCTCTTCGATCTGCGAGTCTCCGCAGCCCACAAAGACCGGCGCAAATAATCCGGCGATGATCACGGCGAATAAAAATTGTCGGATCTTGCTCATCTTGTTCCCTCAATCGTTGTGCTGACGTCGCACGCTTATAATTTTGCTCTCTCTCGCCTTACATCGGGGACCCGGAACAGATCTGTTCTTGCCTATCGATGGCATCACCACATCGATTTTCGATGATATCATCGTCACTTCCTAGCTCCTCGCAGGAAATGCCAGCGATGCATAAGTTGCTGTCCCAATGAGCATCATAGCATTGAGAATGATACTCATAGATCGGCTCATTGGCCTCAAAACACTGACTGACACAGCCCTCGAGATTGTCAGACCCGTAAAAACTCGGCGAGGCAGTGCCGGCTTCATCGGCCTCGGCAGCACACTGAAAACTCCATGAGCAGAATTGCTCGCAATTTTCCTCGATTTCCGCCGAACTTCCACCGCAGGCCACCATCAGCACTGCCGCAGCCACCAGGCACAACCCCAAAAATCTCTTTGAATCCACCATCGGAATCTCCTTTTGCTCACCGAAGCGTCAATGCCTCCGATCGAGCGCCGGGGGCCAGTTCAGATTTATCGTCCCGCGACGACGGCAGGTCAAGCTCACTGACATTCTTTCGAGTCATCGCCGTGATTATCGGGGTAGACCTGTCAACGGCTTCGGCTTATCGTTCTCTGCGCATCTGGTGGTCCGATAAATAGGAGTTCTGGCAATGACCGACACGGCGACTCAACCGATCGGTATTTTCGACAGTGGGGTCGGGGGATTGACGGTGATGCGCGCCGTCATCGACCGGCTGCCCGGCGAAAACCTCATCTATCTCGGCGATACTGCCCGAGTGCCCTACGGCAATCGCGGCGCCGAGACGGTGCGCCGCTACGCCACAAATGCCGCCGCCTTTTTGTCGAGCCGCGACATCAAGGCCCTGGTGGTGGCCTGTAATACAGCGTCGGCCTTCGCCCTCGAAACATTGCGCCAGCGACTTTCGATACCCGTCTTCGGGGTCATCAGCCCCGTGGCTCGCCTGGCCGCCACCCACAGCGACACCGGCGAGATCGCCGTCCTCGGTACTCGGGGAACGATTCGCAGCGATGCCTACCAGCAGGCATTATTGAATCTTCGGCCCGATCTCAACGTCCACCCCATAGCCTGTCCTCTGCTGGTACCGCTTGCTGAGGAAGGGTGGCTCGACGGCGCCGTCACCGATCAGGTGCTGGCGCGGTATCTACAACCACTGGCCTCCACCGAGGTGGACACGGTGATCTTGGGTTGCACACATTATCCAATTTTACGCGATGCCATTGCCGGTGCGACCGACGCTCTGCCGCTTCCGAAGACGACACTTCTCGATTCGGCACATGCCACCTCAGAGGCCGTCGCCGAAGCCCTGGGCGAAGCCGGTATCTTAAATCAAGCGTCGGCCACACCGGGAGAGCGCCGATTCTTTTTGACCGACCTGCCCGATGGATTTATTGACACTGCCGAGCAATTTTTCGGGTGTTCGCTCCGGGGAGATTGCGAGCATATCGATATCACGGACACCACGTCCGCTGCGGCTTCATCAACCACGGAGTGAGCCCATGTCAGCCCGCCAGATGATCGCTGCATTCGTCGCCGTCATTGCCGTAATTTTTGTGGCCGCGCCGGCCGCCGCTCATACGGCGGTGGGACTTGAACTCGACTACGACAATATGGAAGCGGCCGTCGAGGACGCTCTCGAAGAGGAGTTGGCCGATATCTTTGCCCGCTCAAACGTCTACCAATGGATCCCGCCGGCAGAGGGCATCGACACTGTAGACCCCGACCTGCGCGGTTGTTTCGAACCCGATTGTCTATTGGATATCGGCGAAGCACTCGACGCCCGTATCGGAGTGCGAATCGTCTTCGATATCGAGAGTCATCTCTACGATTGGTCCGTCGATTTTTTTGATCTGACCACCGGAGAAGCCCTGGTCAACGAGGTGGGAACCTGCGAGATGTGCGGCCACTCTGAAGTGATCGAACAATTTCGCGCTTCCGTGGCCGTTCATCTGGGGATGCTCTCCGTCGACGACGAACAGGCCCCATCGGAGCCGCTGACCACGGATGTGGAATTCGAATCCGACGATGCGCGCACCGAGGTGCGGATCACCACGATTCCCGAGGATACGCGGATTTTTATCGATGACCGCCCGATCGGCGAGGGCACGGGCACAGCACAACTCGACGAGGGAAGCTACGAATTGCGCCTATCCCACGACACCCATGCCGGAATCCGCGAGACATTGCTGATCACCGAGGAGTCAGCCCCAATTTTTGCGATGCGTGTCCATCTACGGGCCGGTTCCGACGATCCCGATATTGACATCGACCCGCATCGCGACGGCGGACGAAGTGGCACGACGAAGCTCTTCGGCTGGAGCGCCCTGGGAGTGGGCGCCGGATTGGCCGCCACGGGCGTGGTGCTCGCCCAGCGCCACGGCGAGCCCAATTGCGCCTCCGACGTACCGATTCGACAATGCCCGGAGGTCTATAACACCGCCGGCCTGGCCAGTGCGTCGGCAATTCTCGGCGCCGCCGCATTCACCACCGGAATTTTATTGCTCTTTGGTCCGACATTCGCCGGCTCCGAACCGGATGCGATCGAGGCCGGAATCGACGTCACACCCGAGGTGGGACGACATTTTTCCGGCCTCCGACTGCGCGGCCGTTTTTAACATCGGTCCGCCAGGTCACTTGCATCGGCCACATATCTTAGCTGCCGATCTCTTCGAAATGGACCTGCCACTTCTCGTCGACCCACATGACGTGGCGATCCGGGCACTCGACCCACTCGTCGTCGGTGACGCGATTGGCCACCAGCAGGGCCCGAAACCGGTCGTGTTTGACCGCCTTCGGTTTGTGTCCGGCAAATAGGGGCTCTTCGGTGGGCTCTTCGATTCCCTCGATGAGTCGGTAATGAAGCGACTCGCCGATGCTGCTGGCGACAATGCTTCGCGGCGTCACGGCGACTGCCTGCAGTGGTCCGATATCTTCATTTCCGTTCTTGCAGCTCAATTCGTACAGCGCCAACATCGTCTCACCGAGCTTGCGAGCGTATAGCCGTCGCCACTTCGCCTTGGGCGTAGTGGATAGTTCGGACTCCACTTTTGTGTAAAAGATATGGAAGACCAGCTCCGCCATCGTCGTCCCCTCGATATTTCGCTGGACGTGATCGGGGACCGATGCCCGCAGTGTATCGTAGACATCATCAAAGCCCTCGCTGGCCCCGCGCTGGGCGTATACCCAGTTTCGGAATCGAAACGGCTGCAACTCCTTGGTGCCCACACGACCCAGCTCTTTGTGGCGCACATGACCAACGATGGTCCGGCTGGGTACGTCGGCCACCAGCGACGGCACGTCCACGGAGGCCGCCTTTCGCTTGGGGTGTTTTCGCAGCAATGAGCGTCCCTCCTGAAGCCAGCCAATCCCGAGTCCCACCCTGTCCTCGGGAGCGATGGCCCGGAGCGAATCCCCGATCTGGTTCATCACTTCCGTGGTTAAGCTGTCATCGCTGCAAATGTAGCCAAATACCTGCGACATGTTTGGTCTCCTCACCGTACTGCGTTCAATGCGAGGTCATTCGAAGGCCGATTCGAATTCTCCGGCGACGAATCGAAGCCCTCGAAACGGTCTTCAAGATGACAAAGAGTGGTGCTCTGTGGAATTCTATATATCGTCATTGCCACTTCACCTCACGCCGAGTTGAGATGCAAAAGCTGTTCCGTCAAAACTGGCCGCTTGTTGCGATCGCCGTGCTCCTCGTTTGCGGGTGCTACTCTCATACCGGCCAGCCCTTGCAGGCCGACCATGACCGATGGTTTCAGGCAGCCATTGAGGCCTGCGAGCGCGGTGACCAGCCGGCCTATAAAGCGCTGATCGATCGCTCTGAATTTGACGACGAGCAAATCCAATGTCACGACCGCTCTATTGTCGATAATACCACGTTCGATGCCGTTGACTAAAATTCCTGCGTGCCCGTCGGCCTGCCGCCTTCTGGAGCTGCTGGAGGCTGACGCCTCATTGGATCAGACAAATTGGCGAAGCCAGATATTTCCCCCATCTTCACAGCACCGTATAAAAGAACAACCTTTTCAACAACTTAGCATCCACAAAAAGGGCTGGCTTATTATTCTAGATCGATATCGATCTCTTCGAGTTCCTGTAGAACCTCATCGATATCATCGAAGTCTCCCAGCTCGTCGGGATCGACGATTTCCGCTCCTTCCTCCAGCAATTCCAGGGTCTCAGCATCGGGCGGCCACTGCATTCCCAGTGGAAATACCGTGCCCAATTGCCGGGCTTCCCACTGGGGATCTTGCTCGGTAGCCACCAGCTCACCCAGCCAGCCGGCGGCCGCCGCGTGAGTGCGGACCACGCCGATATCGGCGTCGGCGCCGGTCACCTCGGCGATCACCGACGATGGCCAATGGCCGTAGCTACTCAACTGCTCACCTGCCGTATTCGGCATAGGCGCTACCAATGCCACCGTGGCCACCAGGCTGACTCCAAGCAGCCAGCGCCGATAATTACCGCGCTTGACCAGCCGTCGTGCCGCCGCCGGAAGCCCGAAGACCACTCCCGCCGACACCAAAGCCACAAGCCAGGCCGCCGAGACCCATAATCCCAGATAAGCCCCCAGAACCCACCAGAAAACAAGTGCGGGAATCACCCAGATCGCTGCCAGCAATCCTGTCAGCGCAATCTGTGCCCCACGGCTTCGCTCACCTGTTTTCTCTTTGTCCGACGATTTCTTTTTTTTCTTCTTGGCCTTCTTTTTCTTTTTCGCCGAGGACTGTTTTTTATCCGCTGGAGCCGTCAATTCGCCTTTTTCTTCGAGCGCTGAAAACTCGCGTGCCAGATCGTCATCATCGTCGCGCGTCGCCGTCGTGGTCTTTGACTTTGACTCCGCCTCCGATTCAATATCACTTAAAAACGCGTCTATATCGGCCATATCGGCGTCCGAATCGAGGTCCTCACCGCCCCCGGCAGCACTGCCTCCGTCGGCGGCTCGACCCTCGAGATCGCGCAATAATGCGTCATATTCTTCGTCGCTCAATTCATTATTGTCATCACTCATGATTTCGACCTCCGTAAGACGCGACCGGACGAGGGACACCGCTGCCCCATCGATAACAAGCTAAGAGAGTTCGGCGCTGAAGCAAATGTGGCGCAAAGCTCATCATCGGTACAACAAAAAACGCCACCGACACAATCCGGTCGGTGGCGTTCCTTTTACTTTCGCCGTCAATAGAACAACGACGTACCTGCGCTCTGAGTCACGCAACAGGGTCGCTTATTCGCCGGCGGCGATCTCTTCTTCGAGCGTACCGAAGCGCTTTTTGATCGCTTCCGGCAATTCCTCCGGCTCATCGACTCGGTGGCGAAGCTTCTGGTATTGCCGGGCTCCAGTTCCCGCCGGGACCAGACGCCCCATAATGACGTTTTCTTTCAGGCCGCGAAGGTAATCGACCTTGCTGGCCAGGGCGGCCTCGGTGAGCACCTTGGTGGTCTCCTGAAAGCTGGAGGCGGAGATAAAGCTCTCCGTCGACAGCGAGGCTTTGGTGATCCCGAGCAACAGATCCTGAGCCACGGCCGGACGGGCGTCCTTTTCGACGAGCTTTCGGTTGATCTCCTCGAAATGAGGTCGATCGACCTGCTGGCCGGTCAAAAAGTCGCTATCACCGACGTCGACAATCTGGACTTTGCCCAGCATCTGCCGGACCACGACTTCGATATGCTTGTCGTTGATATCGACGCCCTGCAGGCGGTAGACCTCCTGGATTTCGTCGACCAGATATTTTGCCAGGGCCTTGCGACCTTTGACGCGCAAAATATCGTGGGGGTTTTCCGAGCCCTCCATCAACGCCTCACCGGCGCGAACGCGGTCGCCCTCAAGCACCGTGATATGCTTGTTTCTGGGGATCTTATACGACTTCGGATCACCGACATCGGGAGTGACCGTCACAGTGCGCTTGCTCTTGGTCTCGCGACCATAGGAGACGACGCCACCGATCTCGGTGATAATGGCCTGCTCTTTCGGCGTTCGCGCCTCGAAGAGCTCGGCAACCCGGGGGAGACCACCGGTAATATCTTTATTTTTCGTGGTCTCTCGGGGAATTTTAGCCAAAATCTGGCCAGGATCGACCTGTTCTCCTTCGTTGACAAAGATCGCCGCCCCGACGGTCAAAAACTGACTGGAGACGATCTTGCCACCTTTTTTATCCTCCAGGATCGTCATCTTGGGGCGAACGCTGGAGTCACGGCTTTCGATGATGACCTTACGGGACAGCCCCGTATTTTCATCGACCCGCTCCTCCATCGAGATCCCCTCGACGATATCCTCGAATTTGACCACACCGCCGACATCAGTGAGCACGGGAGTGGCGAAGGGTTCCCACTCCGCAAGGGTCGCTCCCTGCTCGATTTCGTCGCCGTCGGAGTAATATAGCCGCGATCCGAAGACCAGCGGATATCGCTCGCGCTCCCGGCCGTTCTCATCGACCACGGAGACCTCGGCATTTCGGGTCATGACGATATTGACCTTCTGGCCACCCTCGTCGCGTTCCACCAGACGCATTTCATGGTGACGCACAGTCCCGCTAAAACGCACCTCATGAGCCGATTGTTCAACATCGAGTGAGCCGACGCCACCGATATGGAAGGTCCGCATCGTAAGCTGCGTGCCGGGCTCACCAATTGACTGAGCGGCGATGGTTCCCACCGCTTCACCGACGTTGACCAGCCGTCCACGGGCCAGGTCGCGCCCGTAGCATCGGGCGCAGACCCCATCGCGGGTCTGACAGGTCAGGGTGGAGCGAACGCGAATTCGCTCGATACCCGAATCCTCGATCATCGTCGCTTTTTCTTTCGTGATGGCATCGTTGGCATGGACGATAAATTCGTCGTTCTCATCGAAAATCGGCTCCAGAGCCACACGGCCCAAAATCCGGTCGCCCAGACTCTCGATGACCTCTCCCCCTTCATATAGGGCGGTCATGTCGATGCCATCGAGCGTTCCGCAATCGAATTCCTTGACCACGCAGTCATTGGCCACATCGACCAGCCGTCGGGTCAAATACCCGGAGTTGGCGGTCTTCAGCGCCGTATCGGCCAGACCTTTTCGCGCTCCGTGAGTGGAGATGAAATATTCCAGCACGGTCAGTCCCTCTCGGAAGTTGGCCGTGATCGGTGTCTCGATGATCTCCCCGGAGGGTTTGGCCATCAATCCGCGCATCCCGGACAACTGACGCATCTGCTGCGCCGAGCCCCGGGCCCCGGAGTCAGCCATGATATAGACCGGATTAAACGATTGGGAGACAATCTCGTCGCCCGTGACGGGATCGACGAATTTTTCGGTCGAGATATCCTCGGCCATCTCACTGGCCACCTCTTCGGTGGCGTTGGCCCAGATATCGACGACTTTATTGTAGCGCTCACCGTCGGTGATCAGACCTTCGGTGTATTGCTCGTCGATTTCGGCAACATCGTCACGGGCACCGCCGACGATATCCCATTTGCGCTTCGGTATCTCCATATCGCCCACCGAGATCGAGATCCCGGCTTTCGTAGCGTAGGTATATCCGATGGTGCGCACGGCGTCGGCCACCAGGACGGTAGTTTTGTTGCCCTCCATCCGATAGCAGACGTCGATGACCTTGGAGAGTTGCTTTTTGCCCATCGGCTGATTGACCAGCCGGAAGGGAACGGCGTCGGGCAAAATCTCATAAAAGATCACTCGCCCACACGTCGTTTCAATCAGCTCGCCTTCGTGGCGCACCTTGATTCTGGCCAGCAAATTCACGGCGTCCGCATCGTATGCCATGCGCACTTCTTCGAAGCTCGAATAGTGGCCCTGGGTGGGAATGCCGTTTTCATCTTCTCGGTAGCATCCCTTCGCATAGGGACGCTCGGTGGTCATATAATAGCAGCCCAGCACGATGTCCTGGGTGGGCAAAATGATCGGACCACCGTGAGCCGGCGACAGGATGTTGTTGGTGCTCAACAACAGAACCCGGGCCTCCATCTGCGCTTCCAGAGACAGCGGCACGTGCACGGCCATCTGATCGCCGTCGAAGTCGGCGTTATAGGCCACACAGACCAGCGGGTGGATGCGGATTGCTTTGCCCTCGATCAGGACCGGCTCAAAGGCCTGAATCCCCAGCCTGTGAAGGGTGGGCGCCCGGTTTAAAAGCACGGGGTGTTCCTTAATCACCTCGTCCAAGACGTCCCACACCTCGGAGACCTGGCGCTCGACCAGCTTCTTGGCGGATTTAATGGTGGTGACGTAGCCCTTTTCCTCGAGTCGGTTGTAGATAAAGGGCTTGAACAGCTCGAGGGCCATCTTTTTGGGAAGCCCGCATTGATGCAGCTTCAGCGACGGCCCGGCGACGATGACGGAACGGCCAGAGTAATCGACGCGCTTTCCGAGCAGGTTCTGGCGAAAGCGGCCCTGCTTTCCTTTGATCATATCGGAAAGCGACTTCAGCGGGCGCTTGTTGGGCCCGGTGATGGTCTTGCCCCGGCGACCGTTGTCGAAGAGGGCGTCGACCGCTTCCTGAAGCATCCGCTTTTCGTTGCGGATGATGATCTCGGGAGCGTGCAGATCGAGCAGCCTTTTGAGCCGGTTGTTGCGGTTGATGACCCGCCGGTACAGATCGTTGAGATCGGAGGTGGCAAATCGTCCGCCGTCGAGCGGAACCAGTGGGCGAAGATCGGGGGGCAATACGGGGATGACGTCCAGAATCAGCCATTCGGCAAGATTTTTGGAGTCTCGCACGCCCTCGACGATCTTGAGCCGCTTGGCGATTCGCTTTCGCTTCGCCTTGCTCGTCGCCTCTTTCATCTCCGCGCGCAGCTCCTCAGAGATGCGCAAGATATCCATATCGGAGAGCAGATCTTTGATGGCATCGGCGCCCATACGGGCCTCGAAGACATCGCCGTATTCCTCGAGGTACTGCATATATTTCGGCTCCGAGAGCACCTCTCCCTGAACCAGGGGAGTGCGACCGGGCTCGGTGACGATATAGGCCACGCAATACAGAACCTTTTCCAGATCCTTGAGCGTGATGTCGAGAAGGTTTCCAATCCGCGACGGAAGGCTTTTCAAAAACCAGATATGGGCCGCCGGCGTCGCCAGATTGATATGGCCGAGCCGCTCGCGCCGCACCTTCGATTGGATGACCTCGACGCCGCATTTTTCGCAGACCACGCCGCGGTGCTTCATGCGCTTGTACTTGCCGCAGATGCACTCGTAATCCTTGACTGGTCCGAAGATCTTGGCGCAGAACAATCCATCTCGCTCCGGCTTAAACGTCCGGTAGTTGATGGTTTCCGGCTTTTTGACCTCACCGTGGCTCCATTCTCGGATCTTCTCCGGACTGGCGATCCCGATCCGGATGGCGGAAAAACTCAGCGGATCTTTGGGCTTTTCGAAGAAGCTGAAAATATCTTTCAAGGTACCCTCCTTAGGGGACGCAAGAGGTATTTACCATAAGTCTGGTGTCGCTGCTGATCGCGGGCCGCGTCGTCGCGGCCCCGGGCGATCAGGCGACGTCTTCAAGCAACTCCACGTTGAGACACAGCGAGTGAAGTTCTTTGATGAGGACGTTGAAGCTCTCCGGCATGCCCGGATCGAGCGAGAAGTCGCCTTTGACGATCGACTCGTAGATCCGAGTACGCCCCTGAACGTCGTCGCTTTTGACGGTCAAGAACTCCTGGAGTGTATAGGCCGCTCCATAGGCCTCGATGGCCCAGACCTCCATTTCGCCGAGGCGCTGGCCACCGAATTGAGCCTTTCCACCCAGCGGTTGCTGAGTGACCAGACTGTAGGGACCAATAGAACGGGCGTGGATTTTATCGTCGGCCAGGTGATGCAGCTTCAGAATATACATCACGCCCACGGTGACCGGCCCGTCGAATGCCTCGCCGGTTCGACCATCGTAGAGCACTTCCTGACCGCTTCGGTCCAGATCTGCGAGCTCCAACATCTCCCGGATCTGTTCTTCTTTTGGCCCATCGAAGACCGGGGTCGCCATATGGGCACCCTCGCGAATCGAATGAGCAAATTTCATCACGTCGTCATCGCCCATATCGTCGATGACTTCCAGTTGCGTCTCGTCATCATAGATCTGCTTGACGAATTCGCGCATATTCTCCGGTTTTTGCGACTCCTCGAGCATGCGGGTGATCTTTTTGCCCAGGCCCTTGGCAGCCCACCCGAGGTGGGTTTCTAAGACCTGACCGATATTCATCCGGCTCGGCACACCGAGGGGATTGAGCACCACGTCCACCGGGGTTCCGTCGCGGAGAAAAGGCATATCTTCCTCGGGCAGAACCCGGCTGATAACACCCTTATTTCCGTGGCGGCCGGCCATTTTGTCGCCGACCTGAAGCTTTCTTTTAATGGCCACGTGAACCTTGACCATTTTGATGATTCCCGGCTGAAGATCATCGCCCTTTCGGATCTTTTTGATCTTTTCGCCGTAATTCATCCGAATCTCGAGGATTTCGTCCTCCACGTCGCCCAGAATCTGCATCAAGGTCGCTGTGGTCTCCTCGTCGATATCGATATCCGGCCAGTAGCGCCGCGGCACCTCGGCAAGGATCTCTTCGTTGAGCTCGGAGCCGGCGGCGATCAGGACCTGCTTGGACTCATCGAGCAGATCGGTCTGGGTTTCTTTGCCCAGCAGCAGATCGTGCATTTTGCGATAGGCGGCGTCGCGCAGGATGCGGATCTCGTCGTTTTGATCTTTGAGAAGTCGCGCCTCTTCGGCATCCTCGATGGCCTGGGTGCGGGCGTCTTTTTCGGCGCCTTCGCGATAAAAGACCTGAGCGCCGATGACCGTGCCCTGAGTTCCGGGAGGCATGCGAAGCGAAGTGTCGCGCACATCGCCGGCCTTCTCACCGAAGATCGCCCGGAGCAATTTTTCCTCCGGCGACAACTGAGATTCTCCCTTGGGCGTGATCTTACCGACGAGAATATCGTCGGAGCTGACCTCGGCACCGATACGGATGATGCCCGCCTCGTCGAGATCGGAGAGGGCGTCCTCACCGACATTGGGAATGTCGCGGGTAATTTCCTCGGGACCGAGCTTCGTATCTCGGGCCGTAGCTTCATATTCGTCGATATGCAGCGAGGTATACCAATCTTCTTTGACCAGCTTTTCGCTGAGCAAGATGGCATCCTCAAAGTTATATCCGCCCCAGGGCATAAAGGCGACAACGCAATTTTGGCCGAGCGCCAATTCGCCGCGCTCTGTCGTCGGTCCATCGGCCAGGATTTCGCCCTCTTCGACCTGTTCGCCCACATCGACGATCGGCGTTTGATTAAAGCAGCTACCCTGATTTGAGCGCGACCACTTCATGAGCCGATAGATATCGGGTTTGACGAATAATTCGTCGCCGCTGTCTTCGGGACGCACCACGATTCGCTCGGCATCGACGCTTTCGACCACACCACTTCGGCGGGCCTGAATGGTGATCTCCGAGTCTCGCGCGACCGTCTCTTCGATGCCCGTGCCCACGAAGGGAGCGCGCTGTCGAATCAGCGGAACTGCCTGACGCTGCATATTGGAGCCCATCAGAGCCCGGTTGGCATCGTCGTTTTCCAGAAATGGAATCAACCCTGCGCCCACACTGACCAGTTGGTTCGGCGAGACGTCCATGAGGGTGACATCGTTTTTGTCCACCATCGTCGGATCACCGGCGTCTCGCGCGGCCACCTTCTCGGCGACCAATTTGTGATCTTCGTCTAGCTCGGTATTGGCCTGAGCGATAACATTTCGCTCCTCTTCCAGTGCCGAATAATAGCGCACATCCGGCGTGGCCTGGCCGTCGATGACGCGTCGATACGGGGTTTCAATAAATCCGTATTGGTTGATCCGGCCGTAGGTCGATAGCGAGGCGATAAGCCCGATATTGGGTCCCTCCGGCGTCTCAATGGGACAAATTCGCCCGTAGTGCGTGACGTGAACATCTCGCACATCGAAACCGGCGCGGTCCCGGGTCAATCCACCGGGTCCAAGGGCCGAGAGCCGACGCTTGTGAGTCACCTCGGAGAGCGGATTGGTCTGATCCATAAACTGCGAGAGCTGACTGGACCCGAAATACTCCTTAAGCACCGCGCTGACCGGTTTGGCATTGATCAGATCATCGGGCATCAGGGTTTCGATATCCTGAGAGACGCTCATGCGCTCTTTAATTCCGCGCTCCATGCGCACCAATCCGATGCGGTATTGGTTCTCCAACAGCTCGCCGACGGTGCGAACCCGGCGATTGCCGAGGTGATCGATATCGTCGATCGTACCCCGTCCGTTGCGCAGCTCGATGAGGTAGTTGACGGTCTCCAGAATATCTTCTTCGCGAAGCGTCTGAATCTGCCAGGGAGCCAGATTCTCGCGGACCTCTTCTAATTCCTCTTCTAATGCGTCGGCATCGCCGTCGCCTTCCTCAAGGGCGTCCAAAATCTCTCGTTCGCGCTCCTCAAGGGGCTCCACCTCGTCGCGGTGGAATTTGTAGTTGAGCTTAAGCCGCCCCACATCACTGAGATCGTAGCGCTCGGGGTTGAAGAACAGGTTGTCAAAGAGGTTCTGGGCCTGCTCGGCGGTCGGCGGATCGCCGGGACGAAGGCGCTGATAGATCTCTAAAATCGCCTCATCCGGCGTGGTCGCCGTGTCGGTCAGCAACGTGTCGCGCAGATAGGAGCCGACATTGACGTTGTCGATAAACAGCACTTCCACAGACTCGATGCCCCGGCTGAGTAACTCCTCGAGGTTTTCCTCGTTGAGCTCCCCATTGCATTCCAGGATGATCTCACCAGTTTCCTGGTCGTAGATATCCTGGGCGGCCACCTTGCCGATCACCTCTTCGATGGAGACCGGAATACGGGTGACGTCGGCCTTGGCGAGGCGCCGAATCGATCCGCGGGTAAACTTCTTGCCCTGTTTGACCAGGACTTTTCCGTCATCGTCTTTGACATCGACGGAGGCTACCTGACCTTTGAGGACGTCGAGGTTGACCTCCTTATAATAGCTGGTCCCCTCGATGTAGATGACTTCCGTGTCATAAAAATAGTTGAGCAACTCTTCGGCGGAAAAGCCGAGAGCCCGCAATAGGACGGTGGCCGGCATCTTGCGCTTTCGGTCGATGCGCACATGGACCAGGTCTTTGGCGTTGAATTCAAAATCAAGCCAGGATCCCCGGTAGGGAATCACCCGCGCGGAGTACAAAAACTTGCCGGATGAATGCTTTTTGCCGCCGTCATGGTCGAAAAAGGCGCCCGGAGAGCGGTGCAACTGACTGACGATGACTCGCTCAGTGCCGTTGACAATGAACGTTCCCTTATCGGTCATCAGCGGGATATCGCCGAAGAACACCTCTTTTTCTTTGACGTCGCGAATAGTGCGGGTCTCGGTATCCTCGTCGACGTCCCACACCACGAGCCGAATCACGACCTTGACCGGCGCCGCATAGGTCATTCCACGAGCAATACACTCGTCGATATCGTATTTTGGCCGGTCGATCTTGTAGCTGATAAATTCCAGCGTCGACGTCTCGTTGAAGTCTTTGATCGGAAATACGCTCTCAAAGACCCCTTGCAGTCCCGTACTCGTTCGCTCATCGGGCGGAACGTCGGCTTGCAGGAACTCACCGTACGAGCGCCGCTGCACGTCGATGAGGTTGGGGATATCCGCGATTCGTTCGATCGTTCCGTAGTCTTTGCGAATTCGGAAATTCGACTTGACCGTAAAACCCATCGTCTCTCCTTCTTGGAGTGCTTCGTAGAAAACGTTTCACCGCCTCGCTCATTCGAGGCCTGACTGCGTCCCACTTTTCATCAAGTGGGCCGTCGTCAAAGCATTCGAATGGGCCAGACGGAAGAACCCGTCAGTTCGCCGCCCACCTCGGTCTGCCAGTCGTTATTAGAATCAAAAAAGGCTCCCCATCGTGACACAAGCTCAGATCGACTGCGCTGCACCAATTCGTCGCTGGCTTCTTCTCGATGCGAAACCCTCACTCTGTACCGTCGAAAAATCTATATGGCGTTTGTGAAGTCTCTGACGCGTGTCTGCTAGATTCGTCGCTTCACCAAATCGCCCGTATCGTCAGGTGTTGTCTACCAGGGCACCTCAAACCGCCCGTTCTGAAAGGCGATCGGGTAAGGCGACATACCCTAAGGCGCACCCAGAGTGGTGTCAAGGAGGAATATTGGACGATCTTCAGCGGCTATTCGAGCCCTCGTTCATGAAATGTCGACTACCGGCTCGGCCGGCTCAAACAAGGTCCGCGCGCGCTGCATCGCCTCTGCACGCAACTCCACATCGGTGGAGACCATCCCCTGGACGACGCTGCGAATTTGGTCATCACGCAACAACCCTCCCCGTTCTCTCCATGCTTCTTCGGGTCTTAGCAACGCTCCCGGACCGAGGAATAATACCCGCGAGGTCATCAGCTCAAAGAGGATCGCGCCGAGAGAGAATACATCGACCCGATGATCGTATTCCTCTTCCAACCATAATTCCGGTGCTTTGTAGCCATTGGTGCCAATATGTGACAGGGCATCGGCGATGGACTCCAACTGGGTGACGCGAGCAAAATCAAAATCGGCCACCTTCAGCGGTATCGACGCATCCCGCCCCTCGGTCAAATAGACCACCCCGGGATGTAAATTGCGGTGGACAATTCCCTTTTCGTGGATCGAGGCCACAGCTTCTACGAGATGGTGAGCCAATTTTCGCCGCAGCGGATCGATGGTCTCACCTACGTCTTCGTCGCCCTGATTTTCGTCGATAAAGTCTCGCAGACTGTGCGCTCCCACCCATTCGCTGACCAGATAAAAGATCATCTCGTCTTTGTAATCGGGCTGCATCTCATAAGATCGAGCCACATAGGGGTTGTCGTCGAGCACCTCGAGAGCCTCGATATCGCGCAGAATTCGATTTCGCTCTACCCGCAATTGATCATTGGCGGCCAGCGAATCCATCGAATAGGCCTTCACACGCACCTTCGCGCGACTGCGCAAATATTGATGGCTTCCCACATATTCGCGATAGGGCTTATCCCCGGTCTCAAGCTCCTCTTCGATATCGTAGTAGGGCAGCACCACGCCCACTTCAGAAGGCTCTGAGAACGCGACGATGGCCTCGACCACCTCTTTTATTTTTTCCGCGGCGCGAAACGGGCCCGGCCCCTTTTCCCGGACCAGATCCATATCGACGAAATATTCGTAGACACTGGCGGGACCGACGATGGAGCGCATAATGCTGGGCGGAAGATCGAATTGCACCCCGTCGCGCGGAAAAAATAATGCCGGCGCAAAAAAACAATCGTCAGGCAGGTCGTCGACCCGCTGGCGGATAAATTGCCCCAGAGCCTTGGTCTTTTTTTCCAGAAAGCTCAACGGGTTCGATCGCTTTCCCCAGCGCAGCACCCAGTTGCGGGCTCCGCCTTTAATAAAGCCGCTCCATCCCTTGATTTCAACGGCGAAAAACCCATATTCCCCGATCACCACGGCGTCAAATTCCAGCGAGGTGCGCCGCGAGGGAAGGCGCAGATCGAAATTTCCGAGGATCCGATAATGATCGGGCAGTTGATCTCGCAGGAGGCGAAATCCCATGCGTTCGGCTTCATTCGCCGGCTCTCCGATACGGATGTATTCTGCCATGGAAAAAACCGGTAGTGCCAATCCGAAAAGCGCTCACTCACAAATGGCAAGTCAGTCGCATTGCTTCTGAGTTTTCGTGGGCCGTATCATAGGTCTCGACGGATTAGAGATCTAATGGAAAATTTAAGTTTATTGATCGCATAACTTAGAAATGATCGGATTTTAGGCCAACCATAGAGGTCATTGATGAACCACCGCCGCGTCACGTTGAGCATCTACGGTGCGGGCACTTACCTGGGTCGCGAGGTTGCGCGCTTTGCTCGCGCGATGGGGCATCGGGTGGTGGCCATCGTCGACGGCGCCCTTCCGAGAAAAGACGAGCCCTGGATGCATGGTATTCAATGGGTGAGCGATTCCCCACCCGGCAGCGAGCCCTGGGCTGAGGAGCCGCCGGCGGCGATTATTTATTGCGATACCGCTTTATGGAGCGGCACTCGGCGCCGATTTGAGCAAATTCTGCTGCGACGACCGACAGAGTTGATGGAGGCCGCCGAATCGCTGGCGACGCCGCCGCGATTCGTATTGCGATCCACGGTTCGCCAGCCCCTTCTTCCCTCCGGTTTTACGACCCATCACCGCCGTGCCGAGGCATTATTGGAGGCCACCGAATTGCCAGCCACAATTCTTCGTTTTCCACTGCTATACGGGCCCGACAAGCCAGATTCAGTGGCGGCCATGATGGTGGTCCGCGCTCTGGGCCTGATGACGTTCGGCGATCGCCGACATCAGGCCTTTGCGACCATGCGGGTTGAACGAGCAGCCCTTGCCGCCCTGCGCGCCGCCCTGGAACCGGATATCTCGGGTGTTCTCGAACCCGACGCCATCGCCCGGATCGGCGATGTGATGATTCCACAATGAGATCGTCGCGGTGCTGCCCTTGCAAATCGCAAAAAACGGCCCTATGTTGTGCGCCCTTTGCGACGAATCCGAGCGGATGGACCGCCGGCAAATCCCGCAGAGCGACAAGGAAAGAGACTCTCCTGGACCGGGCCCGTCCTTAAAAAACTGACAGCCCGACCGTGAATGTACACGACTGATTGGATACGACACGACCATGGCACGATATACCGGACCTCGTTTGCGCATCGCCCGCCGACACGGCACCGACCTTCCGGGGCTGACCCGAAAGCTCGCCGACCGCCGACCCTATCCCCCGGGACAACACGGAAAGGGCCGTCAGCGTTTTAGCGAATTCAAAAAGCAGCTCTATGAAAAGCAGAAGCTGCGCTACAACTACGGCGTCGGAGAGCGCCAGCTTCGGAATCTCTTCGTCGAGGCTCAAGCCTCACGCGATCCGGCTGGCCTGGTGCTTCTGCGCCTGCTGGAGCAGCGCTTCGACAACGTCGTCTTTCGACTCGGCCTGGCGCCGACGATCCCGGCGGCCCGTCAATTGGTGGTCCACCGCCATGTGATGGTCGATGGCGAGATCGTCGACCGTCCCGGCTATCGGGTTAAACCGGGTCAGGAGATCACGATCAAACCGAAGAGCCGCGAGATGGACGTCATCCATGAGTCGGTGGCAGCCCCCACGCTGCGCCTTCCCGGCTATCTGGACTTCGATGAGGGCACGCTGACCGGACGTATGGAGTCGTTGCCCAGTCGCAATGATGTCCCCGTTCAGGTTCAGGAAAATCTGGTCGTCGAGTATTACTCGCCGCGACTCTGAGGCCCCTGGATGATGATCCGCCTTTTATTCCCCATCGCTCTGGCGGTCATTTTTGCCGCCTGTGCCACCGGCCCGCCCCCGCAGCCGGTGGCCGACGAGCCCCCCGACAGCGGTGAGCAGACAGCTCGTGCGGCCGCCGATCAGGTGGCCGACGAGATTGTTATATATGCCTCGAGCCGAGCCGATATAGAAAAACGGGAAAAACCGGTCGACGAAGAGCCGGAGATTGACGACGAGGTCGACAAGGTCGAAGAGCCAGAGCCAGATATCGACGATGATGCCGAGCTCCGAGACGATGAAGAAGCCGAAGAAGAGGCCGACATCGAGGAAGATGGCGACATCGAAGAAGATGGCGACGTCGAAGAAGGTGAAGAGCTCGAGGTCGACGAAGAAGAAAGTGACGAGCAACCGGCCGATGAAGAGCCAAGCGATGAAGAGCCGACAGAGGAGACCGTAGATGAAGATGGCGACGAGGACTGACCTGTCGTCATGAAGATTCTGGTGCTGTCTGCCTATCACGCCCCAAGCCATCGCCGATGGATTCGCGGGCTATGCGAAAACCTCTCCCACCACACATTTCAGATCATCACCCAGCCGCCGCGGCATTTTCCCTGGCGCAGCCGTGGAAATAGTCTTGCCTGGGCATTCGACGAGGAAATCCAAAATGCCGAGGCCGATGTGCTGGTCACCACGTCGATGGTCGATCTCGCCGGTCTGCGCGGCATGGTCCCACGGCTGAGCGAAATTCCGACCCTCGTTTATTACCACGAAAACCAATTTGCCTATCCCACCCGCGACGGGCGGATGAACGCCAACCTGTTGGTGACCAACCTGTATACGGCGCTGGCCGCCGATCGAGTACTCTTCAACTCCACCTATAATCGGCGCTCCTTTTTGCGGGGAATCGATGATTTCCTCGATGGCATGCCAGATCAGATCCCCGATGGCGTGGCCGACGCGGTGGCCGATAAAAGCACGGTCGTGCCGGTGCCGCTGGAAGATGATCTTTTCGACGCCCAGGGCGGTGATACGGCACGTGCCGGGGGACCACTGCGCATCGTCTGGAATCACCGATGGGAGTTCGATAAGGGGCCGGAGACTTTTTTTAAGGCCCTCTTCGCGCTGCAGGAACGCGTTGATTTTCGACTGGTCGTATTGGGCCAGCAATTTCGAGAAGCACCGCCGATCTTTGCCGAGGCCAGGGAGCGACTGGCCGATCGCATCGATCAGTGGGGCTGGGTCGAAGATCGCATAGACTATCTGCAGTGGTTGCACACCAGCGATGTGGTGGTCTCTACGGCGCTCCACGAATTTCAGGGACTGGCAGTGCAGGAAGCAGTGATCGCGGACTGTTTACCCGTACTTCCCGATCGGCTCGCCTATCCCAATTTTTTCGACGATCGATACCTCTACACCTCGGAGCCGGGCGAAAGTAGCGACGACACGGCGGCCCTGCTCAACAGGCTCGAAGAGTTGGCCGCCGACCCGGAAGCGGCGCGCGCACTGCCTCGGCCCGATCTTCGCAAATTGAGCTGGGACAAACTGGGCAATCGCTACGAGGCGGAGCTGCTCGAACTGGCGTCGGATCGCAAATTACAGCCCGCGCAATGATGGCTGGTTCTTTGGCCACGGCGTGCTTACACTGCGCTGCGAATCGATAATCCTGTGACTCTTAAACCGGGAGCTGACCATGGCTGACGTTCTCTACGATCGCGACGGCACTATCGCCACCATTACCCTCAATCGACCGGACGCCCGAAACGCCTATTCGGCGACGATGGTCGAGGAGATCGTGGGCGCCCTCGATCGCGCCGAGGCCGACGAGGAGGTCCGGGTCGTCATTTTTACCGGCGCCGGCTCCGCCTTTTGCGCCGGCGGCGATTTAAAGGCGATGCGCGATCGCAGCGGGATGTTTGGCGGCGACCCGATCGAACTTCGCGAAAAATATTTGCGCGGTATTCAGACCATTCCCCGCCGCTTTGACAGCTTTGAAAAACCGACCATAGCCGCCATCAACGGAGCGGCGGTGGGGGCCGGCCTGGGCCTGGCGCTGGCCTGTGATCTGCGCATCAGTAGCGATCGCGCAAAATTCGGCTCCACCTTTGCCCGAGTCGGCGTAATTCCCGGCGACGGCGGAGCCTATTTCCTGACACGGGTCGTCGGCTTTGCCCGGGCCCTAGAGCTGATTTTGACGGCCCGGATCATCGACGCCGACGAGGCGCTCGACATCGATCTGGTCCATCAAGTGGTGGCCGACGACGAGGTTATGGACACCGCCGGCGAATTGGCCGCGGAAATCGCCGCTCTGCCCCCAAAGGCGGTGCGCACGGCGAAGGCCGCGCTATACCGGAGCGTCGATCGCGATCTAGAGACTGCCCTTCAGATCACGGCCGCGCTGCAAGGACTTATTCAACGAACCGACGAGCATCAGGAGGCCGTTGAGGCCCTTCTGGATAGCCTTCACGACTGACGCCGACGAGAAGTATTTATGCGCCTGACAGGATTGTCGCTAATCGCCGCTCGACGCTTTGCCGAGACCTCCGGGGGAGCCCATATTTTGCGCCAGAAGCTCTTTCGCGACTATCGGATCGGAGCGCTCCTCGATCTTCCGGCGACGGGGCGGGCACCGCTGGCGGTGCATCCGGGGCCGCTGATCCAGAATCGGCGCCGCGGCTGGCCGGGCGCCGATCTCGATCCGCCACAGACGCCATCATTTCGCTCCACGGCCGAAGACCTTCGCAACGCCTATAAGACCGGGGAGTTGAGTCCTGTGGAGGTCCTCGCCGACATCCGCCGCCGGATCGATGACGACGCTTTTGGCGAGGCCACGTTCAGCCCCTTTTGCTGTCATGATTTCGAGGTGGCCATGAAAGCTGCCGAGGCCAGCGAAAAGCGCTATCAAGACGGCTCACCGCTGGGTCCGCTGGACGGGATTCCAGTGCCGCTAAAAGACCAGCATACCATGGAGGGGCTACCCACCGGCGCCGGCAGCTCTTATCTCGACGAATTGGCCGAAGAGGACGCCCATTTAACGGAGATCTTGCGCGAGGCGGGAGCGCTTCTCTTCGCCAAGACCCACACTACCGAATGGGGAATGAACCCCTGTGGTTTTAGTGCCCATCTGTCGCTTCCGCGCAATATCTACGATCGCCAGTACAGCGCCGGTGGCTCGTCGACCGGGGCCGCCGTGGCTGCCGGGCTGGGATTTACGCCTGTCGGCTCCGGCTCCGACGGCGGGGGCTCGATTCGCATCCCGGCGGCCATGAATGGCATCTTCGGCATCAAACCAACCTTCGTGCGCATCGGGCGAAGCGGAGATTTCTTTGGCAGCAGCACTGTTTCGGCGACGGGACCGCTGGGAAATTCCACCGGTGATCTCGTCGATTTTTTGTCCGTGGCGGCCACAGTCGACGATTCCAGCGATCCGAGCCGGCGCTGGGCGCCGCGACAACGCAATCTGGGCGAGCGCTGGCGTCGTGCCCTCGGCCGCGGCGTAAAGGGATGCCGAATCGGGATTCCCCGCCAGGAGTGGAGTGAACTCGACGAGCCACTGCAAGGGCCGACCCTTCAAGGGCTGGCGGAGCTGGAAAAAGACGGCGCCGAACTCGTCGATATCGAGGTCCCACTGATGGCCCATGCCCCGGCGATCGGCATGCTGTCGATCGGCATGGAAACTCTGGCAAATCTGCACGATGAATACGAGCAATATGCCGAGGCGTTTAGTGACGAGCTGCGCATGACGCTGGCCTTGCTGCGCACCATCGACGCCCGGGAATTCTTGATGGCTCAGCGCACGCGGAGCGCCCTTCGCCAGACGGTGCGCAAGGCCCTCGACAATGTCGATCTCATCGCCCTGCCGACGACGCGCACCACGGCCAGCGAGTATTCGCCAGAACTCGACGGCGTTCCCCTCTCCGATATCACCGCTCTGCGCGATATGACTCGCTTTACCTTTCTCGCCAACATCACAGGATTGCCCGCCGGCTCAGTGCCGGTCGGACGCCACAACGGCCTTCCATTCGGCCTGCAATTTGTGGGCGGTGCCTGGGATGAGGCATCGGTGATCGCCGCCATGGCACACGCCGAGCGCCAGCAATGGACACGCCTGCCGGCGCCCGATGAGTGCAGGGCTTTGATCCCCTGACCGAATGGATCGGGGGTCTCCGTTTGGCCATTGTCATTTGTGGGTCGATGGATTAGGGTCTGAAGATACTCGATTTTCAGATCGTAACGTCAGTCAACTCGACGTTTGGGGAGCGGGATACTCCAGAGCCAATTGATGCGATTTTATCGCATTTTTTGAACCTACCGGTGCCATCTATGACACTACGTGAGAGTAGTTCCAGCGACACTATTTCTCCTGATCTACGACAGCGCGCTGAGTCAATGCTCGATACCTCCGAGACATGCCCCGACATGGAAATGTCGAAGGAAGAAATGCTGCGCGAGCTTCAGATTCAGCGGATCGAATTGGAGCTTCAACAAGAGGAGATTCGCCAGTGTCACGAGGAGTTGGAGGCCACTCAAGAGCGCTTCTCAGATCTGTATTTAAACGCGCCTGTGGGCTACGTCACCCTCGACAAAAATGCCGAGATCGGCGAGGCCAACTACCGGGCCGCCGAGTTGCTGGGAAGCAATCGAAAATCACTGGTGGGAAACTCGCTTTTCGACTGCGTCTCACCTCGGTGCCGATCCCAACTCGAAGAGCATCTGGAACAACTCTTTGACAGCGGCACCGGGGTCTATCACACCGAGCTATTAGTCGATCTGCCCACCGATTCCACGAGCTGTCTGAAGATGTTGAGCATCGTCATCGACGATAGCACCTCGGGCGAGTTGCAATGCCGGGCGGCGCTCTTCGATTTTACGACGGAGCAACAAGCAAGGCGCGAGAAATCAAAGCTCGAAGAGCAGCTTCACAAATCGCATCGAATGGAAACCCTGGGCCGGCTGTCGAGCGGAATCGCGCATGATTTCAATAATCTGCTGACGCTGATCATCGGCTATAGCAAATTGGCCATCAATTATCTCCCCGAGGGAGATCCGCTGGAGAAACATGTCCTGGAGATCAACAAAGCGGGCCACCACGCCAGTGAACTCATCGAGCAACTTCTGGCCTTTAGCCGCTCCGACGACAAGAGCTCGGCGCCGGTGAATGTCAATGAGCGAATCTCGGAGATGGAAACCATGTTCGATCGCCTCATCGGCGACGATATCGAGCTTCATCTACGGCTCAACGAACGGCTCGGCGAAATCCACTTCGACTCCGCGCAATTGCAGCAGGTTTTGCTCAATCTGGTCGTCAATGCCCGTGATGCCATGGCGCAGGGCGGAAATTTATATCTCCGCACCCGCAATATCACGGTCGACGAAAAAGAAGCCAACGATCTGGAGCTGAAGGCCGGCGCCCATATCTTGATCGAGGTCGAAGACGAGGGCGATGGCATTCCCCCGGAGGTCATTCCTCATATCTTCAAGCCGTTTTTCACCACCAAGTCGACCCCGAAAAATCACGGTTTCGGGCTATCCACCACCTACGGAATCGTGAGTCGGCACAATGGCACAATCGACGTGGTCAGCGAGCCCGAGGTAGGGACGAGGTTTCGGGTCCTGATCCCTCGGGCCAATGGGGAATCGGCAGTCAGCGCAGACGAGGAGGCCACCCCGGCGGTGCTCGTCGTCGACGATCAGCCCGATCTGCGCGAATTCGCCTCTTTAGTATTAGAAGAGATGGACGTGGAGGTCATCAGCGCCCATTCCCCGGAGGATGCCCTGCAATTGTCGCGGACCTACGGGGACGAGTTGACCCTGATCGTCACCGACGTGACGATGCCCGGAATGAGCGGACCTCAATTATTGAATCGAATCCGCGAATTTCACCCGCGAGCACGCGTATTATTTATCTCCGGCCATGACCGCGACAGCCTGTGTATGGAGCGCGACCTGGCGCCGGAAGCTCCCTTTTTGGAAAAACCGTTTAGCCCGGACCACCTCCGGGAGATGGTCGAGGCCCTTTTGACCGACGAGCTGTGACGAGTCGTAAAACCGGCGGCCTTTCACTTTTGTCACCTCCGTATTAGGGGTATCCTCGGAGCTAAGGCCTGATTGCACTTTTGTACCGTTGCTCGTCGGAGGCATCTTATGTTGCGAACCCTCGCCGTATTCTTTCTTATCATTTTGGTAGCTGCCTGTGGTCGTATCTCCACTGACGATCACGAAGCGGTGCTCGACGATCTGGAGGAGACTGAGATTGAATTAGCGGAGACCGAGCGCCAGCGCGCGGAGCTGGAGGCGGAAGTGGAAACACTGAACACCCGAATTGCCGCACTTCAGGACGAAAAGTCGGCTCTAAACGCCGAATTGGATGAAGCCAGAGGCGATCTGGAGCTATATGAATCGCGAAAGGGGTCTTTGGAAGAGGCGCTGGAGGCCAATCGCAGCGAACTCGACGAGCTGCGCGAGGCCCGCCGCCAGACCGAGGAGCGCCTGCAGGTCTACCGACAGGTTGCCGAACAATTGGCGAGCATGATCGAGGCCGGTCAGTTGTCGGTGACGATCCGCGAGGGGCGAATGGTCATCAATATGGATGACGATATTCTCTTTGCCTCCGGACGCACCAATATCCAGAATGAGGGCCAAGAAGCGCTCGCCGAATTGGCGGAGATCCTCCAGGATATCGACGGGCGCAATTTTCTGATCGCCGGACACACAGACAATGTACCGATACGCTCCGGTCGATTTAGCTCCAACTGGGAATTGTCGACGGCCCGGGCGGTGGAAGTCGTCCAATTTTTGCAAGAAGAGGGCGTGGAACCGCGCGTTCTGGCCGCCGCCGGCTATGGCGAATACGATCCCATCGCAAGCAACGAGGAAGCGGAGACCCGGGCGCTAAACCGCCGCATCGAGATCGTTTTGATGCCTTCCATCGAAGAACTCCCGGCTCTTCCTGACGATCTTCTCGACGAAAGTTAAATGGCTGTTCTCAATAGGAACCCCCTTCTCGCTTGTCCTGAGGACCGGTGACTGTGTTGCGACTCCTCCAGATAGCTGCTGCTATACCGTTGTCGTCGCGCCTTGTCACCGGTCGCCCAGTCCGGCGCGAGCGAGTGTGTCCTATTTTCGAACCGCCATTTAAGTCCATGAGGGTCCGACTACTGGTAGTCGCCTGCGTGGCGATGGTGATGGTCGGCTGTGCGTCGACGCCCGATCCGCCACCGCCCGATCTGAGCCAGGCGATGGACAATACGGAGTCGAGAATTCAATCTCTGAATTTTTCGGAACAGGCCATTCAAAATGACCTGGCCCGCCTCGATGAATTGGTCGCCGATCTGGACGCGAAGATTCTGGAGACCATCTACTCCGATCTGCCCCTGTCATTGCTGCGCCTGGTGGCGATGAATTGCCTCAATACGGAGTACGACGGCTATATCTCGGACGTCGTCGGCATCGAGGGGACCCCGTTGAGTTGTCGCCCCGCCCATATCGATCGTCTCCAGGAAGCCCTGGCCGAATCATCAACGACGGCGCGGGATAACGCCCATCAGCTATTATATCTCGTCGATCAGGCTCGAATATTAAGGGGAAGTCTCCGCCAACGTCTGGCCCGGATCCCACAGGCGTCAGCAGAGCACCGCGATTTTATCGCCGATGAACGGGCCAACATCCGCCGGCTCGATGCCGACCTCAACCAGCGCCGCAATCAGTACAGCTCCTCGGGATGGCGCGACGCTACGGCCGTGCTCAATGACTACCGAGCGCTATTGCACGCCCTGGATACGCGAATCGACGAGATTGCCGAGGCATATCCCGAGTGGCCTGCCGAGCTCGATAAGATGATCTCCGGGGTTTATTTCGGGCTCACCGATATGCGCAATGCCGGGCGGTAATCAACAATTCACCTTAAAGAGGGGAGCGGACTCTTCATGTCCCTCCAGGTTCGATGACCCTTCTCCCCTCCCAGGGGAGGTGCCGCGCAGCGGCCGGTGGGGTAGACCGCAGGCCTCGATGCTTTTATTTACGAGAAAGCCCGTGATGCTCGACCACCGACGCCTTGTCGATGGGCCGGCGATCGACCTGATAGGCCGCGCAGATGCGGGCGTCGATGCAGGTCTCCAATTCTTCTAATTCAGCCAGGGGCGGGGCCTCTTTCGAAGACCCATCGCAGAGCGGATCGCCGTCGATGTGGCGATGGTGGTCGCGCACGAAATCGACGAGCTTCCAGACTTCGGCCGCAACCTCGGCGGCATCGCCGCAATTTAGCTCGGGAATCGGCAGAGCGCGCACATCGCGCACTTGAAAGTGAAGCGTCGGGTTCAGCGCCCGCAGCATTCGCCTGGCCGGTGAGGAGTTTAAAATGGCCAGCGCGGCGCCAATCCGCTGCCGCTGCGTCAGATCGGGCCACCACGACGACTCCGGAAATACGGCCGGTCCAGTCATATCGTAGAGACATCCCGGCGGCATCCATCGAGCGTTAAAGCGCTTCCCACCGAAGTCGGTATAGACGATGCCCTGGCGAAACCAATACTCTTCTGCCAGAAGATTAGAGGTGCGATTGTCGCGATAAAATGCCCGCGCCGAATCAGACCAGTCGACGACATAATGCCAATTTCCCCACCAGGGGGCGAAGCGGCCTCCCTTGCTATAAAAGACCCAGCGACCATCGGAGCGTCCGCGACCGCCCAATTCATCGACCCGGCGCAATTCACCGGGAGCGACGTCGTCCCAGCGGCGGACATATTCTTTATTTCGCCCGGTCTTATTCTGCCCGCCCGGGATATCGGCCACCTCGGAAAGCCGCGGCAACGTCGAAAATAGGCGCCGTAGTGACGGCGATAGATCGTGGCAGATAGGCCGGCCGGGAATGGCCTCAATGCTCGTTATATCGAAGGTGCGAAAGGTCTCGTCGTGTGCTGAAGACTCCCGGAACACACGGCGCTTTTCTGCGGGTTTGGAGTGATCGCGAAGATCGAGAATCCGGGTCTCACCTGCCAGATTGTCGTCCCACTCTTCCCGGGAATCCTGCACGAAAGCGACGACGCTTGCTTTTTCTCCGTCCAGATTCCAGAACGCCCCGGCGCCGAGGTGGACGAAAAGCGAGAGATATCCGCGCTTGAGCAGGTCGCGGCGGGCTTTTTCGAATCGTCGCAAATACCAGATCGATTGCTGGGCGAGGATTCCCACCGCCCCATCTGCCAACTCGTGGCAGCGGGCGATAAAGGCGGAGAATAAGTCGCGATGGTAGGGGCGAAATCGCGGTTCGAGAAATTGACGAAGCTCATCGGGCATCGAGCGCCAGCCCATATAGGGTGGATTGGTCAAGACCACCGACCATGGGCGCCGGTCGTCGAGAGCGTCGCTTAGTGCGTCGGCGACGACCAATTGCTCCTCGCAGATCGCTTCCGCTTCCTCGTCGCGCCGGCCGATCCGACGCGCAATCTCGAGCGCCAGCGTGCGCCGGGCGACTTCGACGGCGCGCTCATCGAGATCAGCGCCCCACAGTGGTCGCACCAACTCCCGGGGCGACGCGTCGGGCTGACGCCCGGCGACCACGTCGAGCGCGGCGAGGAGCATCTGGCCTCCGCCGACGGCCGGATCGAGGATAGTGATGGGCGCCTGTGCTGTCTCGCCGGCGCGCTCCATCGCCTCGCGTGCCAACAAATCGGCGATCCAGCGCGGCGTATACAACTGGGTGGTCACCGTCGAGGAGGCGTGTTTTTCTTCGCGATGGACGTGGTCGGCAAAGCTTTTTCGGCGGGCTACGGCGGCGTATTGTTCGTGAATCCAGCCCAGGGCATGCGGGTCCTGCCAGATCTGGTCGGGCCAGGTCTCAAAGGAGGCTCGCAGGGTCTGTGTGGGATTCTCAGCGGGCGCCCATCCACGAGAGGTGACGCCGCGGATACGGGCCATCTCACAGCTCGCCACATCGATGAGTCGGCGGCGCCACGACGGGCATTCGACATCGTCGCCGGCGCTTCGGCAGGCATCGACGAGGACGTCTAGCCGCCGGGCGATTTCTTCGGCCTGGTCAGGCGTCTGCATTAAAATCGACCGTGGAAACTCACGCTAATTCCATCACCGTCGGGACTCGCCGGCCCCACCCCGAAGCTCGGCTCC
>SKQC01000166.1 GCA_007119175.1 Myxococcales bacterium
AACCAACCGTAATTACAGGCCATATCGGCGGGACAAAAGCAGGTCGTGACCTCGCCGTCCTGACAGCAGGCCTCCCAGGTGCCGTCCTTACCGACGTCCTCGCGCGCATCGGCGTCGTGGGTCGCGTCGTTGTCTTGAGCTACGTCGGTGTCCTGAGCTACGTCGGTGTCCTGAGCCACGTCGGTGTCCTGAGCCACGTCGGTATCACCCACATCGGTATCACCCACATCGGTATCACCCACATCGTCGATCACGCCGATATCGGGACAACCCCAGTTGGAGCAACTACCGTCGGGACATTCCTCAAACCAGCCATAATTGCAGATCGTGTCGGCGGGACAAAAACAGGTGGTAATTTCGCCGCCCTGGCAACATGGTTCCCAATAGCCGTCTTCCTGGTTGGCATTGGCGTCATTGCCGTCATTGCTGGCATTGACCTCCCATTGATTTTCTTGTTCCTCGCCGGGATCGCTGGTGCAAGCGACCACTCCCACACCGGCCATCAGGGCGACGACGGCGACGATGAGCACCGTATTGGCGGGCACTGAAGCGCCCACACAACCGAGGACGGTGATGCCTAAAATAGCGAGGACACAGAGGCGCGTTCTTCCTGCCTGAACCGGCGAACTCATGGTGGGCTTCCTGAGTAAATATCGTCGTGATCAATATCCAGAAGCTATCAAACCGGTCTCTGAGAAACAAATCTCAGACTGGCGAAGGATATGCTCGAAACCTGGTCACGAGCTCAAAGCTCGTGACTGCCCTGAGAAGGCGAATCCCACACACCTGATAGACTCGAGAGCACAAGGCTTCCTGCGCTGTGGTGTGCGCGACCGGCGACTATTTTCGATCGCCTGGACCGCCAGGGAGTACGATTTTTCGATACTACTCGCTACCGTCTATGGTGGAATACTCGCCGCTGCCTGTCGTTTTTGAGTCGAGTTCGCACGCCCGGGGGCTGAGGGATCTACCGAGGCATGGCGCAAACAGCCATTGAGACATATATTCTGATTATATCTCGTCCCGTTTTCGCCTTATTGAGACATATTTTTGATTATATCTCGTCCCGTTTTCGTCCCTTATTGACAACCCCGGAAAAGCCCGAGTTTACCTGCCATCTCGTGCCTCTCTCTTCGGTCGGAATCATCGATGTCAGATAATGCTGACAACTCAGATCAGGCGACCGGCTCAGTCGACGCCTTCCCCATTGGCGGCGGTGAGACCGGGGAACTGATCCGCTCGCGAGATTGGTCGAACACACCTCTTGGACCCATCGAATCCTGGCCTTCAACCCTTCGCACATCGGTTCAAAACGCTCTGAACACCTGTTTTCCCATGGCCATTTCATGGGGCGATGGGCTGTATCAATTATATAATGATGCCTTCGCCACGCTGATGGGTGATAAACATCCCGACGGATTGGGCCGGTCGGCCCGAGAAAACTGGGCGGAAGCCTGGGATGATACGGGGCCTCTTTTCGAGCGCGTATTGGACAAAGGAGTGCCGATCCGGCGAACGGATATGCCCTTCGTCATCGACCGCCATGGGTTCGCAGAGCAGGCGTATTTTACGTTCTCCTACAGCCCCATTCTGGAAGATAATAGTGATGTGGCCGGAATCATGGTGACGGTCACAGAGACCACCGAACAGGCTGTGAGTCGTCGCCGGGTGCAGACGCTCAACCGGCTGGGATTACAGATATCGATGGCTTCGGACTGCACCGAGTTATTGCAGGGAGCGATGAATGCGATGGTGCAAAATCACCAGGATCTGCCCTTCGCCCTGTTATATGTCCAGGCAACCGAAGAAAGCCGCGCCGAGTTGATGCGGACGATACGTATCCCTCGCGATACCCGGTGGAGCCCCGCGCGGGTAGAGCTGTCCGCAGGGCCAGACTCCGAAGATCCGCTCGCCGGAGTCATGCTGGAATCAACAGCGCAGGTCATCTCCCTGGAAGACCAACTCGGCGCGCCCCCCGGCGCCTTAGATGAGGAAATGCCCGTTACCGAAAGGGCGCTGGTGGCCCCCATCACCATCGGTCCCGCCGACGATCGCCACTGCGTGGGCTGTTTCGTCTTCGGGCTCAGTCCCCTGCTGCCATTCGACGAGAGCTACCATAATTTCTTAATGGAATTGGCGCGCAATACCTCCATTGCCTACGCCAATACTCGCGAACACGAGGAACGCCTCGACGTGGCGCTGGCGCGAGCGGAAGTAGCGCGCCAGAAGGCCCAGACCCGTGTCCTCAAAGAGCGCTCGCAGTTGTTAGAAAGCCTGGAGCGGCCATTTTTCGGAGTCGATCGAGACTGGCAGGTCATCTACGCCAATAGTCCAGCCCGTAAAGATCCCCACTGGATGACGGACACCGACGCCGGACAGAATCTATGGGAGTTATTTCCCTGGGTTAAGGGATCGGTGGCAGAACTTGAGCTTCGACGGGCCATGTCGACCGGTGAGCCGGTGGAATTCGAATACTCCTCGCCCAGGACCAATCGGCTCTACGAGGTCCGCGCCTTTAGCTGGGAAGAAGGCCTGTCGGTGACCTTTTTAGATATCACAAAGCGACGCCAGACGGCCCGGGCATTGCAGCGAAGCGAGGCCCGCTTTCGCGCCGTCGTCGAGGCATCACTCGATGTGATCGCCATCACCGATCGGAAGAGCCGTTTTAAATTCGTCTCACCTGCTGCAGAACAGGTTCTTGGATGTACCTCTAAAGAGCTTTTGGGAACCTCGTTATTTGACCTGCTCCCCGCCGACGGCGCCTATACCTCGCGGGGAGCATTTACCCGATTGCGCCAGCAGAGCTCGGGTCCCACGGAGTTTCGCACCCCAATTCAGCGCGGCGACGATGTCGGCTGGCTGTCGATCAAAGCCCGCAATTTACTGGACCGGCCCGGAGTCGAGGGAATTTTGCTCAATATCCGGGATATCACGGAGATCCATCGCTTCGAGTCGGAGCTCATCGCCGCCCGGGAGCGCGCCGAGGAGATGACACGCCTGAAGTCGAGCATTCTCACCAATATGAGTCATGAGATTC
This sequence comes from Myxococcales bacterium, assembly GCA_007119175.1. Lineage (GTDB taxonomy): Bacteria > Myxococcota_A > Bradymonadia > Bradymonadales > Bradymonadaceae > SLJM01. The sequence continues at coordinate 3,038 of SKQC01000166.1, forward strand.
GCACCCCGTTGACCAGCATGATCGGCATGGCGAATGTCCTGGCCAAGCAGGTCCCGGAGGAACAACGGGCGATCGCAAAAAATATCGAGCGCGGCGGTATGAGGCTGAGTCAAACGCTGGACTCTGTGCTAGCCCTGGCCCAGATCGAGGGGAAGGCCATCGACCTGCGCATCGTCGACGTCGACCTGGTGCGCGAGATTCGGGCCGCCGTTCAGAGCCTGAAGAAATTGGCCACCGACAAGGGACTGGAGTTGCGAGTGGTGGCAGCCGACGAGCCGACGATTCGCGTCGACACCACGTTTTTGGTCAGCATCCTGAATAATCTGATCGGCAACGCCATCAAATTTACCGAGGAAGGCTGGGTGGCGGTGCGCATCAGCGGCGACTCCAGCCGCGGGATCTTCACCGTAGAGGATTCCGGAATCGGCATCGACGCCGAATTTCTACCTTATGTCTTCGAGGAATTTCGCCAGGAATC
>SKQC01000107.1 GCA_007119175.1 Myxococcales bacterium
AGTCGCGCCTCGTATTCGGTGACCCCTCCACCAGCAGCGTGTATGCGCCTGTCGGCGTGGAATAAAGCTCCGCCACTGGACCTCGCAAATGAGTCGACGGCGACAGAAAAATTATCACTATAGGTGAGCCGTCTCGCTACGTTTTCTTGATGACAATACTCCTGCTCCCAGCCATAGATATTGCTCTCATCATCTTTGCGGAATCCCTTCTCGGCAGCGTCCTGCGAGCCATCCATGATATAGGGAAAGGGGTTGGAGACGAGATTCGTATAGGCCGTCTCGCTGAAGTAACCAAAAAGCTCACTGTCGCCAGGATAGAGATTATGATGCATCAGCCATAAATCGGTCATTCTCTCTTCGCCGCCTGGTTTCTCTGGCCATAATTTCGTGCTCGGCTCGAGTTCGACCGGACAGTCCCCGTTGGCGTCCGGATCCTGAGGGCATTCCTCGTGCTGAATGCTCCCCGTACCTTTGTAGTCAAAGAATATTCCGGGCGAAATGGGAAAACTCCCCGACCTCAAAAAGAGCGGACCTGATTGCTGTTCGCGCGTGGCGCCGAAGGGCGAGTCTCGTTGAAGGGCGCTGAGAATGGCGGCATCCAGATAGGCGTCGTCCTCAAAATGTGCTGGAAATTCCTTCTCTTCGATCTCGAATTCCCACCCGCCCCTCAATTTTTCGCGAGCGTTCAGGCTAAGCTCCTCTAAGCCGAGCTGGGCTAAGCGATTAGCCAGGAGCGGATTCTCTTCGGTGCTCTCGAATTTGGTCTGATAGGGATATCCATCAATACTGCCATCACCAAGGTAGTCGTAGGGGCGGTCGAGAAATCGAAAATTGCCGTCATCGTCGAAGACGAGGAAGGGATCGCCGTCCGAGTTTTCTGCGTCGGTGACGAAATCGCCGCTATTAGGAGGTGCAGAGGGAAAATTTGTCGATTCAAACCGCACTTCAAAATCGCCCTGGAACTCATTAGCCACATGCCGGGCTGTCTGCAGCCGAGTACTCGATGTGAGCTGTCCGGACCCAGAAAAAGTGACGACTTCAGGTTCGTGACATGGAGCCCCGGAATCTTCGTTGTAACGATACCGCCGTCCGGCCAGTTGAGCAGTTCCTCGAGATGCCAGCGCGGTCTGAATAGTTTGAAATCGTCGTAATCGAGTATCCGCGGCTTCTGCGTGCCGCCACTGGCCTCTGGCTTGCTCGGTGTCCCGGTGTTCACCGTAGATCAATTCATTTTCGGCTGTCTCAAGCTCGTCTGGAAGCTCTCGATCTGAGGGTTGTTCCTCTTTACAGGAAAGATTGCATCCGATCAGGATGGCCAATATTCCGATAACGAGCAGACTGGTACGATGTGTGCTCTTTCTTTCTTTCTTTCTTTCTCTTCTTTATTCACTACGACTCCTAAATTCATCAATTGTCTGGCCAAATAGGTCATTGAAAAGCATCTGATATGTGGAGATATATGAGCTCCACACAAGCTGTGATGAGGCCCCAACAAGGACTTCATCCCGTGTAATACGAATCCCCTCTTGGTCGACGAGGAATATAAGCGGAGATTATCGACGATGCCGATTTGATTCAAGGTCGATGTCATGAGCCGAGGTCTATTCCAGGTTCGCTTAGCGCTCTGCTCGGCAACAGTCTTGTAGTTCGAGCAAATTGAGCAACGGCCCTCGCTAATTTGCGGTACCAACGCTGCTATTCGTGATGGATCGGCGAACTGCGGGGGCATTCGGTCGCTTCACCTCAGAGGCACTACTTCGCTCCACTCAGGGCGCGCTCCCAGTGGCGCAGTGCGAAATTAGGACTTGGCAGTCGACACTGGCTATTGAGGGGCTATTTGACACCCAAACGGCGGCGGCCATAATCGCCGACACAAGTGGCCGAAGCATACGCCCAGATAGGGCCGCGCGCTAATTGACGCTGTAGTGCTAAACTAAGGAGACGGGATGGAATTTCGCGACAAGAGAAATCCGAATCACAAGCCGGTGCGAAAGGCGGTCATTCCCGTCGCGGGGCTGGGCACTCGCCTGTTGCCGATCACAAAGTCGGTGCCCAAGGAGTTACTCCCCGTCGTCGACGTCCCGGCCATTCAGGTCGTCGTCGAGGAGTGTGTCCACGCTGGCATCGAAGAGGTGATTTTCATCACCGGGCGCGGAAAGGGCGGCATTGAGGATCATTTCGATTATAATTTCGAGCTGGAAAAGATTTTGGAGCAGCGCGGAAAGACCGAGGAGCTCGAAAGGGTGCGGGCTATCAGTCAGTTGATCCGCACCATCTCGGTGCGACAGAAAAAGCCACTCGGACTGGGCCATGCCGTCTTATGCGCTCGCGATGTCGTGGAGGACGAGCCTTTTGTCGTTGTCTTGCCCGACGATCTCATCAGCTCCGAGCCCTCGGTGACCACGCAATTGATCGAAGTCTACGAAAAATACGGCCAGGGCGTGGTGAGTACGATGCCCGTGCCCGATGAAGAGGTCTCGCGCTACGGCATTATCACCGGCGAAAACTGGGCGCCGTCGCTTCATCGGGTGCGCACGATCGTCGAGAAACCGGAGCCCGGGATGACGCCGTCGAATCTGGCCGTCATAGGCCGGTATTTACTGCCACCTGAGATCTTTGATTTTCTCGAAGATCAAGAGCCCGACGAATCCGGTGAGATCCAACTGACCGACGCCCTGTCGAAGCTGGCTCGCGAGCGGGCCCTGGTGGGATACGAATTTACGGGCCGCCGCCACGATATCGGCGACAAGCTTGGATTTTTGACCGCCAATATCGCCTACGGTCTAAACCGCCCCGATCTGGGACCGGAAGTCCTGAGCTATCTGCGAAAAAAGGTTGCTGAGGCCGATGAAGCCGAAGAGTCGTGAGATAATCGCTGTAGCGATGGCGGCGGCGTTGATGCTTTTTTCATCGTCGGCCATGGCGATTGCACCGCCCGTAGAAGTGGCGCTGCAGGCCGTCGGCGAGCAGGCCGACGAACGCCGCGGTGGCTCCTGGTCGATGACCCGCGTCGACGACGGGGTGGCCACGCTTTGTGCCGACGATTTGAGCAAAGAGCAGGGGATGAGCTTTAGCGGCGATGAGCGCCAGATAAGCGTCGACGGCGATGCCGAAACACCCTGGAATCTGGTGTGGGCCTTATTGTGGTCTTCGAGTCCGGACGAGCGACTCGGCACTTATATCGGTGATTGGGGTGATTCGACATCTCGCGTCGAGGTCTTCGATGGAGCCCCGGCGTATTGCTACGGCGAGGCCTCGAAACTCTGTGTCGACTACGAATTGGGATACGCCGTGCTACTGGAGCTCGAGATTGACGATGTGACGTGGCGACTGAGAACGCGCCGTGAGTCCTCGAGGCTGCAAATAAGCGCCGATGGCTCACAGGTCGCTCGAATTAGCGCCAATGATTGTTAACCCCGCGCTATCTTTTTCTTTCCGAATTTTCGCCGCTTCAACAACAGGGCGTTGGTCACGACGCTGACGCTGGACAGGGCCATTGCCGCGGCCGCGAAGGCGGGGCGCAAAAAGCCGAGCGCCGCCACGGGCAGCAGGGTGGTATTGTAGATAAAGGCCCAGAATAGATTTTGGCGGATCTTCGAATAGGTGGCTTGAGCGATCTCGATAGCCCTTCGGACGCCGTCGAGCGATCCGGAGATAAGGGTCAAGTCGGAGGACTCAATCGCCACATCGGTGCCGGTGCCGATGGCAATCCCCAGGTCGGCCTGAGCCAGCGCCGGGGCGTCGTTGATGCCGTCGCCGACCATGGCCACCGTGCGCGTTCCGTCGGCCTGGATATCGGCGATCGCTGCCGCCTTGTCGCCGGGGCGCACCCCTGATTTGATGCGGTGCGAGGGAATCCCGACCTGGTCGGCCACCGCCTTTGCTGTGGCGCTATTGTCGCCAGTGATCATCCAGACGTCGATGCCCTTATAGTCCAGCCAGTCGATGAGTTCTGAGGCGTCTTTTTTGATGGCGTCTTCCACGGCGATAAGACCCACCAGCTCTTGCTTCCGGGCCAGGGCGACGACGGTTTTTCCCTGCTTTTGAAGACTCTCCACCTGGTGGGAGTCCAGTTTCAGGTCGCAGACCTCGGCAATCCAGCTCGGTTTTCCGACATAATATTGATCGCCGTCGACCACGCCGTGGACGCCGTCGCCGGCGACGGTCTGAAAGTCGGTGCACGTCGATGGCTCAAACCCGCGTTCTTCAGCAGCGGCGACGATGGCCAGCCCAATCGGATGAACGCCGGGCTCCTCAAGCCCCGCGGCGAGGCGCAAAAGGCGCTCCTCGTCGTCGGTGACCAATTCGCTGACCATCATCTCGCCGTGGGTCAACGTCCCCGTTTTATCGAAGACCACCGCGTGCAGTTGTCGCGCCCGTTCTAAGGCCTGGGCATTGCTGATCAACACGCCCAGACTCGCTCCTTTGCCGGTGCCCACCATCATGGCCGTCGGTGTGGCCAGTCCCAGCGCACAGGGACAGGCAATCACGAGGACGGCCACGGCGGGAAGGATCGCCGCCACAGGTGCGTCGAGGACGGCGTGGGCGGCAAAGGCGCCGATGGCGATGAGGATCACGGTGGGAACAAAAATTGCGGAGACGCGGTCTACCATCTGCTCGACGTCGGCTTTCGACTCCTGAGCCTGCTCGACCTGCCGAACGATCTGGGCCAGCGCCGTCTCGGCGCCCACGCGAGTGGCCCGCACGACGAGCTGGCCGTCCGTATTGATGGTGCCGCCGATGACCTCGTCACCGTCGGAGCGGGTCACGGGCACCGACTCGCCGGTGACCATCGACTCGTCGACGTCGGCCCGGCCGTCGAGGACCACCCCGTCGGTGGGAATTTTCTCGCCGGCGCGGACCCGCATCTCATCGCCAATCTCAAGCTCAGCGGCCGGAATATCGACCCAGGCGTCGCCGCGGCGCACCCGTGCGGTCTGCGCGGCCAGATCCAGTAGACTCTCGATGGCTTCGCCGGCTTTTCCCTTCGCCCGAGCCTCTAGCCACTTTCCGAGGCCGATGAGCGTGATGATCATCGCCGCGCTCTCGAAATACGGATGATAGTGGACGTGGGGGTCGAGCATCTTCATGACGCTGACCACCGTGGAGTAAATAAAGGCCGTTCCCGCTCCCAGGGCGACCAGGGTGTCCATATTGAAATGCAGCCGTTTTATGGCCTTGTAGGCGCCCGTGAAAAAGCCCTGGCCGACGTAAGCGACGATGATCGCCGTCAAATAGATCAGCAATCCCAGCCGAGCGATCTCGGCGGTGTGGTTGGTCTCCCAGGTCAACCACATCGGTCCCATCTCGAGGACCATCACGGGAATCGTTAAAATGACTCCCAGGGTCCATCGGCGCCACCAGAAGTCGGCCTCTTCGGCGCGTCGCTCGCTGACTCGGCGGCTCGCCGCCTGGTCGGCTTCGCTGGATTTCGCTGTGGGACGGTGGATTTCGTAGCCCGCGCGGTCGACAGCCCGGTCGATCTCGGGAAATAAGGCGTCTATCGACCTGCCCGGCTGAAGGCCGACGCGGGCGGTCTCAGTGGCAAAATTAACGGCCACATTTGCCACTCCATCGACGCTCTCGAGGGCTTGCTCGACCTGGCTGACGCAGGACCCGCAGGTCATGCCGCCGACCTCGAAGCGCGCGCTATCTCCCTCCGGCTCGCTTTTCTGGCTCGTCTCATCAGCCGGTGGCGGCTCGGCTGGTGCTTCGGCGTCGGCGTCCTGCTTTGCATCGATCGGGTGTTCATCGACGCTGGCCAGATAGCCGGCCTCTTCGATTGCCCTGAGCACCCGCTGACGGGTCTCGTCGTCGGTGTCGGACAGGGTGATCGATGCTGCGTCGTTGTCGAGATCGACTTTGTGGGCGCTGACCTCCGACAATTCATCGAGGGCGTCCTCGACGCGGGCGACGCATTTCCCGCAGGACATACCCTCGATGCTCACACGTAGATCAGACATCATTTAATCCTTTGTGTTCTCGCTTTTCGCCTCGTCTGAATCGCCGTGGATAGCCCATTTTTGGACCGGGTTATCCTTGAGTTTGGTCCAGCCGTAGATTCCCAGGGCGATAAAGGCGAGCGATGTATATTGCGCCGGTGTCAGCCCCAGATAACGGGGGTCGCCGCCGAAGGACACTTCGCCGGGATGAGCCCTCAAAAAGTCGAGGAAAAAGCGCAGCGGACCGTAAATCAACGGCAATAGCCACAGATATAGGCCGCGCCGTCTGGGCTTGCGTCCAAGAATTACGAAGACGACGACGATGCCGGCCCATATAATGGCCTCGTAGAATCCCAGATTGTGGCGAATTCCACCGCCCCAGCGTTCGGGAAATTCCATGGCCAGCGGAAAGACCTCGGCGACAGCCCCGCCTGAGACCTCGTAGACCCAATTCCACAGACCGAAATCGGCGGCCTCCTGACCGGGATGGTCATAGGCGAATGTGCAGCCTATTCGGCCGAATAAAAACCCGATCGGTAGCGCCCACATGGTGACGTCCGCCCACGCCAGATGATCTTCATTGGGATTTCGCTTCATCCAGATCAATAAGGCGATTGCACCGCCGAGCATGCCGCCGACACTGGAAATTTCACCCCAGACCTTAAAGAGGATCAGCGGGTCGTGGAGCAATTCGTCGGGGCTATAAAAGAGGACGGCGAAGACGTGGGAAAAACACCACGAAAAGATCACGATCCAGATCGCGAAGTTGTGAACCCGCTCTTCTTCGACGCCCATTGTCCGGCGCCCGCGGCGACCGGAGAAGATGAGCACCAGGAGTAATCCCACGGCGATAGTGACGCCGAATGAGTGGATTTCCAGCGGGCCCAGTTCCCAGGGGCCAAAATCAGGATGGGGCAATACCCCGAGGATGTTCATGGCGAGACTCCGTCAAAAATATCAGTTTCGGAGATGCAGGTGGGAATGCACACACAAATTGAGCGTGCACCACTACCGCAAACTCCGCAGTGGTTCAATTTACGAGGGGGCCCGAAAATTTCCGAAATGCCATGTGCGGCTCATTGCATTCAGCTCTCGATGTGGCGATCGAGGCGTCGGGCCAGCCAGTGATCGGCCAGCACGAGTGCCGCCATGGCCTCGATGACAGGCACCGCTCGGGGAACGATGCAGGGATCGTGGCGACCTTTTTTGGCCATCGAACCGACCGTGCTGGCCGGTTTGAAATAAACTCGCAGGCAGATACGCCGTCCGTTGGTAATGCCACCCTGGATTCCCTGCGAGGCGGGGCTGATACCGGCGTCGTCGCCGCTGCCGGCGATTCCGGTATGAAATTTCTGTCCGCGAGCCTCGGAGGCCGCCGGGGCATCGCCCAATCCCACTCCGACGACGGCGCCGACGCTCATAAAGGCGCTGGCCAATCTATTTTTCATCTTCGCAAATACCGGGTTGCCAAGTCCTGCCGGGATATTATCGACCCACAATTCGATGACTCCGCCGCGAGAATCGCCCTCTTTTTTGCAGTTTTTGAGGACGGCGGTGATTTCTCTGGCCACCGCCGGGTCCGGGCAGCGCGTGGGATGGCGGTCGACGTCGGCGATAGTCAGCGAATCGGGCACCTCGCGTGCTTCGTGCTCACCGATCTGACGGGTAAAGGCGACGATCGATGCCTCTTTCGGCAGCAGCAGCCGCGCAAATGAGCCGCCGATGACGCGACATAGGGTCTCGCGCCCCGAAGCCCTCCCGCCGCCGCGGTAGTCTCGATGGCCGTATTTTTCCTCCCAGGTCCGGTCGGCGTGGCCGGCTCGATAATAATTGGGATCGTAGTCTTCGCTGCGGGCGTTCTTGTTCCATACCAGCACAGCGATCGGTGAACCGATGGTCTTTCCCTCGAAGACTCCGCTCAAGATATTCGCCTCGTCGCCCTCGGAGCGCGATGTGGTCAGCGAAGACTGGCCGGGGCGTCGCCGATCGAGGTGGGGCTGGAGATCGCGGGCTACGTCGACGGATACACCGGCGGGAAATCCGTCGATAACGGCGCCCATCGCCGGGCCATGAGATTCGCCAAAGGTGGTCAGCGAGAGGAGGTGGCCGAAGGTATTTGGTCGCATGGTGGTTTTTCCGAAAAAACTTCTGTGAGTGGCAATGGATCGAAAGCGACAAAGACAAAATATATCGCCTGTGGATTGCCTACCGCGATGAGCGGCCGATGAGAAGTGCTCGATCAGCTACCAGAGCTCCAGAATTCGCGTTGAGCCCGGGCCTGAGCATCGAAAAATAGGTCGCCTATAAGGTGAATACTGTCCGGAGGCGAAGGAGCGACCTGTGTGTAATGCAGATCGAGCCAGGCTCTTGATTCGGGAGTGTTTTCGCTTCGAGAGGCCTGTGGGCCGGCGGCGTTGACAATGAGGTCGATATCGCTGAGTGCCCGGTATTTCTCAAGCCAGCCTTGCCGGGCGGAGATATGGGCGGCCACCGTCCAGCCGCGGCCCTCAAGGCTTCTGAGCACGGCGTGGCTGGCGCCGCCGCGACCGAAGACGACGACACGACCCGGTCCGACGCCGCGCTCCTCGAGCCAATAGAGGCTGGCGTCCATCCCCTCAGTATCGGTGTCGACTCCACGCCAGGGGGCGTCGCCTGTCGCGTGGCGTCGCAATGTATTGATGGCCGGCAACGCGTCAAAATTGTCGACGAGCCCTGATTTTGCAGCTTCTACTTTCAGGGGCGAAGTGACCGACAGGCCCCGAATGGGGAGTTCGACGAGCGTGCGAAGAGTGCGATCGAGTTCGCCACGACCGGTTTCGATTTTGAGGTAGCCCGGAGCGCCGGTGCTTGTCTCGAGGCCGGCGCGTCGATGCCACAGATCCCCCTGGCTTGCGCTTACGGGGCTGCCGAGCAGGGCGTCGAATACCGTCGGCGCCGGGCCGGCAAGATGTGGAAGAAATTCCGAAAAATCGAGGGCGCTCGGGTGATCAGGAGATCGGCCCCGCAGTCCGACCGGCAGATAATTGTTGGCATTTTGGGCCGCAAATATGGGCCGCGACCAGGCAAAGCGACGTCCACCTGCCAGAATAGTGCTCGCCTCTCGGAGAGCGCGGAGTCTGGGCGTCAGATCCCACAGGATGTCGAATTCATCCAACGTCGAGACCTGGGGCACATATTTGATCTCTACGGCGTCTTCAGTCAGTCCCATCGACTCGGCAAGGTTGTCGGCCGCATCGGTCAGCTCGTCGAGGTGTGCGAGCTTCGGCCGCTCCGGGTGGTGAGAGACGATAAGCCGCGATGGTCTTGTATTTATCTCATTTTGAGCCACGGACGACGCAAATCGAAGGTCGACGTCCCAGGCATCGGCATTGCCGAAATTCGCCAACCAATTCTGGTCGTCGTGGCGAAGGCTCGCCAAAAACGAAGACTGTGGCGGGACCGAATCGGCGGCAAAGACGTCGCTGCGCAACTCGACGCCGGCCATGCCGAAGCGATACGCGCCGGTGACGGCTCGTTCGAGATCGTCACATACTGCCGGAACCAGCCAGGTGCGGGCTGTGATTTTATTTCTGCGGGCAACAGCCGCCCACCGCAAATATGTCGCCAGATCTCGCGCGCTTCGCTTAGCCGGTCTCCCGCGCGGGATTTTAAGCCGAAGGTGGCTGATGTCTAACCACTGAGGCGGGCGCGTTTTTTCCATCCAGTCCCACTCCTCAATCTCGCTCATCTGCGGGCGAACCCGTGGGCGATCGGAGTGGGCCACTTCGCCGCGCCAATCCTCGCGGTCGAGCCAGACGACGAGCCCCTGGCAAGGGTCTACGGTGGTGCCGCCGCCGCAGGCGATGATCGGCGCTGGTTGATGGTTGCACAACTCACTTAAGACCTGAGTTTCTCGACGGCGAAATTCGCTGCGAGAGCGCGACAGAAGTTGTGCCGGCGTCGTGTCAGTGCGCCTTTCGAGCTCGATATCGAGGTCGAAATACGGGCGCCCGAGCCGATCGGCGACGGCTTTTCCCAGCGTTGATTTGCCGGCACCGCGGTGGCCAACCAAAAGGATCGTGCCCAGGGCCTTCCAGGCGGCATCATCGATTGTGTGTGCGTGTGGTGTCATCAAATGTGCGAGCGAAACTTGCGATCTAAAGCGCGCTGCGACAAGGTGTGCCCAGGATAAGAAGCGCTGACTGGAAATTGGACAATGGCCCGTGCCATACTGCGGCAGGTTGAGATTACGAGCAAGAGCCCATAACGCCGAAGGCCGGTACGACTGACAGGGTAAATTCATGAATTCCATTCGCTATCGCATACTCGCAGTGGCCATTGCCACGGCACTTATTTTTGTCACATCGACGGCGATGGCCGACGATCTTCCCAGTGCCTCGGAACTCGCGGAGATGGAGCATGAAGAGCCCGAGGCGGAGGCTTCTGAAGACGACGCTGAAGATGCAGAAGCAGCAGAAGACGGCGATGTCGCCGCCGAGGACGAAGATGCCGAGGCAGATGATGATGGGGACGCTGACGCCGAAGACGACGAGCAACGTGCCGTCTCGGAGACCACGCTTCGCGACCCGATCTCACCGGTAATGAGCAATAGTGGAAGCCTTGGATTTCACGGGATAAGCTCCGCATTGAGCCCGGGGCCGATGCTCTTTCAGGTGGGCATGATTGCTGAGGCCACCGGCGGCAGCGATATTCTTCGGCACAACGATTCGCACCGCGTGCTGGCGGCCAATGTCCTGGTCAACGCCTCGTTTCACGAGTTCTTTGCTGCTCATTTCGGCCTTCAGGCGCGCAATAGCTTAAATACCTTCGGTCAGCCTCAGTCCATGCTCGCCCAGGGGGATATGACCTTTGGCCTCACCGGCCGCCATCCCGTCAGCGATGGAATCTGGCTCGGCGCCGACCTGAGCCTGTATTTGCCGGCCGGATTCGACAGCGTCGGCATGGCCATGGGGGGCACATCGGTGCGACCGCAATTGATGGCCAGTTTTGATTGGGACAAGATGATGGGCGCGCAGCCCGATCGCTATCTTCCCATCATCACCCACCTCAATATCGGCTATCGGGTCGACAATTCTGAGCGCATGATTCCCGAGGGAATGGAATTGAACCGAATCGAGCGCCATGCCTACGGGATTTCGGCCTATAATATGGTGGAATTCGGCGTGGGTGCGGAATTTCCACTCCCGCACGTAACCCCTTATCTGGGCTGGGAGCTGGGAGTTCCCGTCTCCGGTGCCGACGGGGTATGCGACAGCGATCGGGCTCTTCGATGTGTCTCGGAGGTCGGCGGCGCTTCTTATCCACAACGGATGTCGGTGGGCGCCAAGGCCGAGCCGCTCCAGAATCTGGGAGTCCACTTCGGTTTCGATATGGGTCTGACCAGCGCTCATGCAGAGGGATTGCCGGCGACCTTGCCATATAATTTCAACTTCGGCGCCAGTTGGCAGATCGATCCCGCCGGCCGACAGGTACAGCTTGAGGAAACGGAAGTGGAGGTCGAAGTGGAGGTCGAAGCGCCGCGGGGCGTGCTCTTCGGACAGATCTCCGACCAGGAAACCGGTGAGCCCGTCACGGGAGCTCGTATTACCTACGTCGATCACTCGCTGAGCAGCCAGTTGAGCGACGATACGACCGGGGTCTTCGAGTCCTATGGATTTGCGCCGGCCGCCGAACCAGAAGATGAAGAATCGGAGGTGGAGCCAGTAGAGATCGCGCTCGAATTGTCGCATCCGGCTTATGAGACCAAACAGGTGAGCTGGACGGTTTTGGAGGAGGGCACGGAGGAAGCCGAATTTTTGATGGAACCACTGCCGCGGGAGGCCGTGGTGCGAGGCTCAGTTGCGGCACAAGCGCCGGAAGAAGGCGTGGAGGCCGATGAGGCCGATGAGGCCGACGAGGAGCCACAGGACCTCAGTCTTGCCGGTGCCCGGGTCATCATCGTCAGTGATGACGGTACAGTCTACGAAACCGAGACCGACGGATCCGGAAATTTCGAACAGGAGATCATTGCCGGACCGGCCAGTGTCAGCGCTGTCGCCGATGGCTATCTGACGGTTGGCCAATTTATCGAGCCAGAGCCGGAAAGCACCGCCAATGTGTCACTGACGCTTCGTGACTTTGACGGCGAATGGCTCGCCGAAGTGAGCGATGTGCAGATCGGGCTCAACGAAAGTGTCCACTTCGAGAGCGGCACCGGCGTGCTTCTCGATCGCTCCGACGAGCTTCTCGATCATGTGGCGGCGTTGATTTTGTCGAATGCCGATATTGGCCGCATCGAAATCCAGGCCCATACAGACGATGCCGGCGACGAGGGCGAGCTTCTTTCGCTGTCCGAAGAACAGGCATCGGCCGTGCGCGACGCCCTGGTGCAGCGGGGGCTGAGCCCGGACCGACTCGACACCGAAGGGATGGGCCAGGCCCGTCCCCTCGTGCCGAATACCTCGAGCCGAAACCGCAGTCTAAATCGGCGAATCGAATTCCATCTCGTCGACTAAAACCAACAACGGCTGGGAACCGCAAAGGACACAAAGGGAACCACAGAGGACGCAAAGGGAACCGCAAAGGACACAAAGAAGACGCAAAGAAACACCGGGTCGGCTCTAGTGCTGCCCGCCGGAAGTAAGTAGGTAGTCCCGGCGAGGCATGGACGGCGAGGGCAAGGCGCGCTGACGAGTCGATGCTCTCGCATCGTCGAGGAAGCGCAACGCAGCCATCGTCGTTC
>SKQC01000399.1 GCA_007119175.1 Myxococcales bacterium
TATATGCAGCTTCTGCCCGCGTGGGAGATCTCCGACAATATCAATCTCGCCCGATTCGCCTGGCACCGGTGGTGGTGAAAGTAAGTTTAGGGGGAGTGCGTCCGCAAACCGGGGTTTTTCAGGCCCAGTCCCCCAAAATCTTCGGCGCCGTATTTTGGCGCCCTAAAATAGACGCAGATCACATGACCTCTGCAGGCCGATAGCGCCAGGACCTACGATTCATCGTCGCTACGGCTGGTCACGTCGGCCTCGGCAGGATCGTAATATCTGCGTCCCTGTAGTTTGTCCGGTAGGTATTGCTCGTCGGCGACATAATGTCCGCTGAAATTATGTGGGTATTTGTAGCCGCGGCCGTGGCCCAGCTCCTTGTGGAGTTTCGTCGGGGCGTTCAAGAGCTGCTTTGGCAGGGGGAGATTGCCGTGCTCCAATACGTCTTTTCTGGCCGCTGCATAGGTGGTCAGCGCCGTATTCGATTTCGGAGCGCAGGCCAGATAGACGGCGGCCTGGGTCATGGGTAAGACGCCTTCGGGCATGCCGATGAACCGAAACGATTCGGCAGCGTCGAGGGCTACGCGAAGCGCCCGGGGATCGGCGTTGCCGATATCCTCGCTGGCGAAGATGACCATGCGCCGCAAGACGAAGAGCGGATCTTCGCCGCCCTCGAGCATGCGCACCATATAGTAGGTCGCCGCATCCGGATCGCTGCCCCGCAGGCTTTTGATAAAGGCGCTGACCGTATTGTAATGCTCTTCGCCGGCCTTGTCGTAGCGGATGACCCGGCGCTGGACGGCCTCCTCGACGTCGTCGACGGTGATCGTCGCCGGTGTTTCGCCGCGTTGCTCGGCAGCGGTGGCGGCCAACTCCAGTGTGTTGAGGGCTGTGCGCGCGTCGCCCTCGGCAGTGTGCAATATGGCGCCGCGGGCCTCGTCGTCGAGCTGCAAATTGCGGCTGCCGAGCCCGCGCTCGCTATCACTCATCGCCCGGTCGACCACGGTGCGCAACTCCGCGTCACCCAGAGCCTCCAACACCAGCGTCTTGCAGCGCGAGAGAAGCGCCGAATTTACCTCGAAGCTGGGGTTTTCAGTTGTGGCGCCGACCAAAATGACCGTTCCGTCCTCCACATGGGGCAATAAGGCGTCTTGTTGGGCCTTATTAAAGCGGTGAATCTCGTCGACGAAGAGGACCGTCGATTGCTGGAGCATCTGGCGAAGGTCGTCGGCCTGCGAGACGGCATCGCGAATATCGCGCACCCCGCTCGATACCGCTGATAGAGGATGAAATTGGGCGTTGACCTCGTCGGCTAAAATCCGGGCCAACGTGGTCTTTCCACATCCGGGTGGCCCCCACAAAATCAGGCTTGGAAGCCGGTTCTGAGCCAGCGAGGTGGCCAGAATCTTGCCATCTGACAACAGATGGTGTTGCCCGACGAATTCGTCCAGAGTGTGCGGCCGCATCCTCACCGCCAGCGGGCGGGAGTTTGAAGAAATGGTCATAAAGATGGGTTATCGAGGCTTGATATTGGTCCCCGATGCCGAGGGCAATACCCGGCCGGCCACTCGGTTTTTGGCGTCCACATTATGCTCTTTCATCAGCTCCAGCCGCATCTCGCGGCATTCGCCATGATTGAAAGATTTTTCGGGGTGGGCCTCGCGAATCTTGCCCTCCAGATGCTGCGGAAAGTCGATAAAGGCCGTCTTATATGCCTCGCACATCGGGCAATTTTGCTTTGGCTGACCGCCTTCGTAGACAAATCCACAACTTTTACAGGTCCACAAAAGCGCTTGCATAAATGGCTGGTAGGTACTCACGGCATATTCCTTATGAGGTCGGCTGGCAGTGGTGGTGTTAGCCCGATTGTAATTCAGTTCTCAGAAATTCGAAAAGGGTCGATTCCACGCTGCCCGGCATGGTGACGGACAGAGCCTTTCGGCAGATTTTTCCGGTGCGGCAATAGGTCTCAACGAATCTGGCGCAGTGAAGGCAGGAGTCGCAGTGGTTCTGCAATCTCTGGCTATGCTCGGCGTCGAGTTCACCGTCGATATAATCGACGAGCACGTCGACGACCTGCTCACATCTCATCGCCATCGCTTCTCCATTGCTCTAGTGGGACTGTGGCAAAATGATCTCGTCTTTCGCCTGATCAGTCGTTTTCGGCCAGGCTTTTAATCTGCTGCTGCTGGCTCGGCCATCTCTTTTGATGACTCAGGGGAAGAAGACGTTTCGAGATAAGGGTCTAGAAAAAGTCCCAACCGCTGCCGCGTCGCTTCATTGATGGCTTCCGGGCGAGTGATAATCGCCGTGGCCAGCGCTCGCGAGGCGTCGCATTCGGACTCGCGCTCAAGATCGATGGCCGGGATGACCCGCGATAAGACACGGCGCACATTGGCCACATTTTGCTGTAAAATGGCCATGATTTCCTCGACTTCCACCTGATCGTCGGCCTTCCACACATCGTAATCGGTGGGAAGGGCGATCGTGGCGTAACACATCTCGGCTTCCCGGGCCAAACGAGCCTCCGGCATCGCCGTCATGCCGATAAGCGAGGCCCCCCAGGAGCGGTGCAGCTCACTTTCGGCGCGGGTGCTGAAGCTCGGTCCCTCCATGCACACATAGGTGCCGCCGTTGTGGACGGTGATATCTTCTTTTTGGACGCCGTCGAGCAATATTTCGCGCAACATCGGGTGGAAGGGCTCGGTGACGGCGACGTGGACGGCGAGCT
This sequence comes from Myxococcales bacterium, assembly GCA_007119175.1. Lineage (GTDB taxonomy): Bacteria > Myxococcota_A > Bradymonadia > Bradymonadales > Bradymonadaceae > SLJM01. Next base: position 2,720 of record SKQC01000399.1, read on the forward strand.
CGTCGTAGAGCGTATTTTTGCGCCGAAATGTCTTGTCGATGATATTGTCGGGAATCACAAATTCGCCGGGCACAATCTCCTCGCGCAGCGAACCGACAGCGCTGACGCTGATCACCCAGAAGACGCCCAGGCTTTTAAGGGCCCAGATATTGGCCCGGTAGGGAACCTGGGAGGGATTATGCTCATGGGCGTCGCCGTGGCGGGGCAAAAAGGCCACGCGGCGCCCATTGAGCTCGCCGATGCGAATCGGGGCGCTGGGCTCGCCGAAGGGAGTGACGATACGTCGTTGCTCGATATTCTGAAGGCCATCCAGATCATAGAGTCCACTGCCGCCAATGACGCCAATGGGCACGCGTTCGTTCTCCGCTGTCATTTCTGCTCCTTTAAACGGGACATGATTTAACTGGCGATACGGTCATTTGCGGCGATCTTGCCGATTCGGTCTTGGGCCGGGAGGAGACGGCACGTCCCTTGGGATGCCGCGACGAACGGCGAGGTTTCAAATCCGGTGACAGTGTGGCTTCGACAATCTGTGATGTCCAGTGGCGTTGCCATGGCGCTTGCACCCCTGTCGGCGTGCGACTATCTCTGTTGCAGACCTTCTGCCCGCCGTACTCTCAACTGCACGAGGTGACCCGATGACCCATCGACCGCTGACCGAATTGTCGGAAGACGAGACCATCTTTCGCGACGCCGTACAGAATTTCGCCCGATCCGAGATCGCTCCGCTGGTCATGGAGATGGACGAGGCGCAAAAGCTCGATTCCTCGATCATGGAAAAATGCTTTCAGATGGGTTTGATGGGCATTGAAGTGCCCGAAGAATTCGGCGGATCGGGAAGTTCGTTTATGACCGCCATTTTGGCTATCGAGGAATTGGCGACCGTCGATCCCAGCGTCTCCGTTTTTGTGGATGTGCAAAATACGCTGGTCAATAACGCCATTTTGCGCTGGGGCACTGAGGCCCAACACAAACAGTATTTCCCACAGATGTGCAGCGAGTGGGTCGGCGCCTACGCCCTGAGCGAATCGGGGAGCGGATCCGACGCTTTTGCCCTGTCCACACGGGCCGAGGACGCCGGCGATCACTGGGTGTTAAACGGCTCCAAATTATGGATCACAAACGGCGCCGAGGCCGATCTTTATATTCTCTTTGCCACGGTGGACCCCGACGCCGGATATCGCGGCATCACCGCTTTTTTAATCGAGCGCGACTTCGAGGGATTCTCGGTCGGCAAAAAAGAAGACAAGCTCGGCATTCGCGCCTCGTCGACGGTGGAATTGATCCTCGACGACTGCAAAGTACCCAAAGAAAACGTCGTCGGTGAAGTCGGAAAGGGCTATAAGATCGCCATCGAAACCCTCAATGAAGGCCGCATCGGCATCGGCGCCCAGATGGTGGGGCTTGCCCGTGGAGCCCTTGACGCCGCCATGAAATATATGGGCGAGCGAAAGCAATTTGGAAAAGCGATCGGCGAATTTCAGGGCATGCAATTTCAATACGCCCAGCTCGCCACCGAGATCGAGGCCGCCCGATTGATGGTCTACAATGCAGCGCGCCTAAAAGACGCCGGCAAGCCCTTTTTGAAAGAGGCGGCCATGGCCAAATTATATACCAGCCAGGTCGCCGAGCGCGTGGCCTCAAAATGCGTCGAATTTCACGGCGGTGTGGGGTTTACCAAGGAATTTCCCGCCGAGAAATTTTATCGCGACGCCAAAATCGGCTCCATCTACGAGGGCACATCCAATATGCAGCTACAGACCATCGCCAAGCTTTTGTCCAACGGATAAAAATTTGGAAGATAGAGCATTGTCGGCTTGTGGTTAAAAAGGGGTCCCTACGCGATCGGGTTTTCCCTCCAAGCCGACAAAAGCACGAGGCGGAGCCCAACCCACGTGTAGTCCCGGGTTTCAACCCGGGTGGACCATGGTTCTTTACCCACCAATCGGTCGGTCGCATGAGACCATGGTTCTTAAACCACCAACCGGACTTTAAGCTTGATGGTGAGAGATGATGCAGACGTCGGCGCGCGTGCAATGTCCGTGGTGTTTCGAGTTTATTGAGGTTTTGATCGATCCCGACACTGAGGGGCGCTTCGTGCGCGACTGCGAAGTCTGCTGTCGACCCTGGGACGTACGGGTTGTCCGCGACGCTGCCGGTGGGTTGCAGGTGACAGTGCAGCGCTCGAATTGACTCGCGGGCATAATGTGAGTCGGCGAGATTTGCGGCGCAGTGGCTCGTAGCCTAAACTCAAGGGCGCAGCACTTCATTATTGCCGGAATTGAGCTTCAACTGAGTTTGCGGTTGAAATGACAAGTAGATCACAGATGTGGAGTCGATGATGCCGAAAGAAAATTGTTCCGTCGATATGACGATGTGTCCCGATTGCGTGCAATACGTCCGGCATTGCGTCGGGCATTCGACTGTGGAATGTCCCTTTTGTGAGACCTCCTTTTCGCCGCAGGATATCGAGGGCACCAGGCCATCGGCGTCGGCGATACCGGCAGGGCTAAAAACAGGAGTGATGGCCGCCTCGTTTGTGGGTGCCACGATGTTGGGCGGGGTCGCCTGCGGGGCCTCCGATCAGCCCGAATATGGAGCGCCGGTTCCCGACGACGCCGGATTTAATTCGATCAATCAGTCTCAGGATGCCGGTGATGAGGACACCAACTCATCTAGTAATACCAGTCCCAACTACGCCAATATTCAGCCGGAATATGGCGTGGCCATGCCGGAGGATGCGGGCAGTTATGAAGATCCGGACGCCGAACAAGAAGACGATGATGTCGCCAGTGATTGAAGAAAAGACGTCTCCGGCGACGCACCGGTAATAAGAAGATAGTATTTCGCAATTATTGGAGATCTGCGTGACGGCGTCCAAAAACGAGCAGAAAAAAGTCTTCGGGGCGAAGTCGCGGCGGATCGGTGATATCGAAAACCCCCATCCAATCTATTGTGTCTGGGAGATCACTCTCGCCTGCGATCTGGGGTGCGGACATTGCGGCTCTCGCGCCGGCAAGGCCCGACCAGATGAGCTGAGCACCGACGAATGTCTGGAGGTGGTTGAGCAACTGGCCGAACTCGGCGTTCGCGAAGTTACGCTCATCGGCGGCGAGGCATATTTGCGCGACGACTGGGACGTCATCGCCGCTGAGGTCGCCCGACAGGGCATGCTATGCGGGATGACTACGGGGGCGCGGAATTTAGATGAAGAACGACTGGAGCGCGCCGTCGACGCCGGCATAAAGGTCATATCCGTTTCTATCGACGGCCTGGAGCGAACTCACGACGTTTTGCGCGGGGCCAAGGGCTCCTGGAAGGCGGCCACTGACGCCGCCCGCCGGATTGCCGATTCGCCAATCCACCTCGGTACCAATTCCCAGATAAATCGCCTGTCGATGCCGGAGCTGCCGGCGATGGCCGATCTTCTGGTCGATATCGGCAGCAATGCCTGGCAGGTTCAGTTGACCGTGCCCATGGGCCACGCCGCCGACCGTCCGCAACTGCTGCTTCAGCCCTATGATCTTCTCGATCTCTTTCCCATGTTGGTGTGGCTGAAGCAATCGCGTCTGGAACCCAACGACATCGAGCTTCAGCCCGGCAATAATATCGGCTATTTCGGGCCCTACGAACACCTGCTTCGGCCCGGCGGTGAAGCAGGCGCGGTGTGGGCCGGATGCCAGGCCGGAGCCTGGGTGTTGGGCCTGGAGGCCGACGGCAAAATAAAGGGCTGTCCGTCACTACCCTCCACCGAATACAGCGGTGGAAATGTCCGAGAGATGACCATCGCCGACGCCGTGGCCCACTCCGAGCAATTGACGGCCATTGCCGAGCGCACCCGCGACGATCTGTGGGGCTATTGCGGCGATTGTTATTACGGCGACCACTGCAAGGCCGGATGCACCTGGACGTCGCATTGCCTGATGGGTGAGTCGGGCAATAATCCCTATTGCATCCACCGGGCTCTCCAATACGACAATGAGGGAAAACGAGAGCGCCTGGTCAAAGTCGAGGATGCTCCCGGTGACCCCTTTGACAACGGTCGCTTCGAGACCGTCGTCGAACCCCATCCCGAGGCCCGCCCGGATATCCTGGAATCAATTCTCGGCATTTCTGCCGAGGATGTCGCCGACCTCGGCGCCGACCAGGAAAGCGCCTGGGAACTCGGCCATCTGGCGCAGATGCTGCGCAAGGGATGACTTCGGCGGCAACCCCATTGAAAGTGAGCGTGCGGGATTGAACCAGTCGTCATGAACGCCGGCGCAATCGCATTTGGATGCCGTGTTTGGGGTACAGGGTGACCGTCCCCTCGGGCTCGATGATATGTCCCGTGAGAAGGTCGAGGCGAAACCGGCGGATGATGGCCCCTAAAATTAGCTTGGCCTCCAAAATCGCGAAATCAGCTCCCACACACATTCTGGGACCGCCACCGAAGGGAAAGTGAGCGTAGCGCGGGGGCCGGTCTTTGTCGGGGGCAAAGCGATCGGGGTCGAATCCCTCCGGATTATCCCAGACGTCCGCGTTGTGATGAACGAAATAGGGGCCAACGGAGACAATGCTGCCCGCCGGGATGTGATAGCCGCAGATCACGTCATCCTCGATGGGCTCGCGCTCCACCGTCCAGGCCGGCGGGAAAAGCCGGAAGGTCTCGTCGATGACCTGCTCCAGATAATCCAATTTTCGGACTTCTTCGAAAGTGGGGATCTGACCGGAGACGACATCGTCGACCTCCTCTTCGAGCCGCCGGCGGACGCCGGGGTGTTTCGACAATAGATAAAGCGCCCAGCTCAATAGATTCGACGTCGTATCGTGGCCGGCGATGATAAAGGTCATCAGCTCGTCGCGGATTTGCTCGTCCGACATTTTCTCGCCGGTCTCCTCGTCTTCGGCGAGCATGAACATCGACAAGAGATCGTCGAGTTCTTCGGCGCGGCCGCGCCGCTCCTCGATCAGGCCGTAGACCAGTTTTTCGAGGCGTTCGATCGCTTTTTGAACCCGTCGATTCTGCGGGGTCGGAACGCTGCGCGGCACCCGCAATGGCGACATGATGCGTTGATTGACGTCGCGAAAGAGCAATACCAACGCGTCGCCGATCCAATCCGATTCCAAGCCGATATCGCGGTTGAATAGTAATTTGCCGGCGATGGACAAGGTGACCTGCGACATGGATTCGGCAATGTCGAGCGGTGCCTCGCCGTGGCGTTCCCAACGCTCCAGCAATTCCTCGGTGGTCTCCGCCATAGTCGCCGCGTAGGACTGGATTCGACGGCGGTGAAAAATGGGCGCCACCAGTCGTCGCTGACGAAGCCACAGGTCGCCGTGGCTGGTCAACAGCCCTTCTCCGACGACGGGCTTGATGAAGTTGTAGGTCACGGCCTTTCGGTAATTTTTGTGATTGTCCTGCAGAACGTGCTGAGCGCCCTCGGGGGTGGAGCACAAAAAGAGGCTGCGCTTCGGAGAGATGGGAAATCTCGCCACCGGAGAGTATTCGCGAGCGAGGGTGACGAAGGCATTAAAGGTATTGTCTTTGAAGCGCAAAAACCATGTAGGCAGCTCCAAAAAGTCAGGCCCCGGTGCTCGATGTGCGGCAGTATCTCGCTGTAGCATGGTCTGCTCCCCGGCGAAGAGTCATATTTAGCGACCAGCGATGCATACCATGTCTTCTCAGCGACGCGTACCCATCGCCGAGTCGTAGACGTCGTAATACTCGCTCAAAAAGTCGCTGATATCGGGTTCGGTAGGGCGGGGGATGCGATCGGTTATCGCTTTTTTCCACTCTGGAACCCGTGGGATCACCAGTGATGCTGCGGAGGCGGCGGCCGCGGAACTGAATGCCGTGGTCAGGCCCACAGGCCCAAGGGGTCGGCAGCCCAGAAGTTGACTCAATCCCGGGGTTTCGATGATGGCGAGCAATACGGCGGTGGAGCCGATGCTGGCGGCCCATACCGGCAGGGTCGGGCGGTCCGCGGTCAATGTCTGAGCCAGTTGGGCGGTGACCACCGACAGCAGTCCCACCGTGGAGGCCCGCTTTCGCTGAAAGGTATGGCAAGCGATAAACCAGGCTGAAAATCCGGCCGTAGCCGTGATCGCGGCGCGCCACATGATATCTCTTTCCAGCGGTTCACCGAGCGATTCCTCCGGCCCTTCGTGGAGCAATTGGTCCGGTGTGATATCCGGCGGAGAGCGCATGGCGATCGCCAGTGCCGGAGCGACGTCGGTAAAGAGATTGACCAATAATAGTTGCCGGGCGTTGAGGGCGGGAATGGTCTCCAACAGGCCGCTGGCGAGCATAAAACCGACCTCGCCCATATTGCCGCCGATGAGGATGGAGACGGCGTCGCGAACCGATCGCCACATCGCCCGCCCCTCGATGACGGCGTCGACGATAGTCTCGATGCGGGCGTCGGTGACGACCAGGTCGGCGGCGTCGCGGGCGGCGCTGGAGCTGTCGGCGCCCACGGCGATGCCGGCGTCGGCGAGGCGGATGGCGGCGGCGTCGTTGCCCCCGTCGCCAGTCATTGCCACTGCCCGACCCGCCTGCTGTAAGGCCTCGACGATGCGAACTTTATGGGCCGGCGTCATCCGGGCAATCACCGTGGTAAGCGGCAATATTTCTGCCAGTTCCTCGTCGGACATCTCCTCGATACGATCGCCGGTGAGCACCTCGTCCGTGACGTCGATGCCGACCTCGTGGGCGATGCGCCGGGCCGTCTCCGGGTGGTCACCGGTGAGCATCAAAAGCGACACTCCGGCTTTCTCCAATGAGGCCACGGCGTCGATGGCAGTGGGGCGCAGCGGATCGCTGAGGGTGACGAATCCAACGAACGTTAGATCGGCAACGTCGTCGGGCTTCAGTGTTTCGTCGTCGCCCGATACTTCGCGCTCGGCGACCGCCAAAATGCGCAGCCCGCGACCCGCCAATTTGTGGGCCCGGCGCAAGAGCTTTCGGCGCCCCTTTTCGTCGAGTTCGCTCGACTCCTCGTCGAGCCATCGCCTGGTGCAGCGCTCCAGGACGGCCTCGGGGCTACCCTTGACCGACAGGCGTAGATCGCCGTCGACACGGCCCATAGCGGCCGAAAAAGAGAGCTCCGTTTTAAATGGGATCTCCGCCACCGGCGTCCAGTCGCCGGTGGCGACCCCGACGGTATCGGCGCCGTTGACGACGGCTCGGTCCGTGGCGTGGGGGAGGTGTTCGTTGTCCTCGTTAGGGGTTGCGCGAAGCGCGACCTGAAAGAGTTTTTCGTGGCTTTTATGCCAGTGAGCATCGCGGGCTAATACAGAACTATCTCCGTCGCAGACCCCATGGGTCTGAAGCGTTCCACCGGTGAGGGTTCCCGTTTTGTCGATACACAAAATATCCGCCCGGCCGAGGGCCTCCATGGCCCGCGGATTGTGGACGATGACATTGCGATCCGACAGGCGGCGCGAAGCGGCGAGTTGGGCTGCCGTGGCCAATAGCGGAAGGCCCTCGGGGACGGCCCCCACGGCCAGGCTGACCGCCGGTCCGACCAATTCTCTGAGCTCATGGCGGCGAAGGACGCCGAGGCTCATCAACACCCCGCCGCTAAATCCGGCGAAGGGTAATGTCAGATCGGAGAATTTCTGCAGTCGACCCTCTACGCCCTCCTGGCTGTGAAGGGGCTTTTTGCCGATCCATCGCGAACGCTGGGCCTCGGTGTCGGCGCCGATGGCGACCACCACTGCCGTGACGTTGCCGGCGACCACGGCCGTGCCGTCGTAGAGCATCGAACTGCGCTCGGCGGGAAGGTGCGAAAAATTGGGATCCGGATCTTTGATGAGCGGCAGGGACTCGCCGGTGAGGCTCGATTCGTCGACCTCGAGATGCTCCGCCTCGACGATGCGGCAATCGGCGGGCACCACGTCGCCGGCCTCGAGGCGCAGGATATCGCCGAGCACCAGATCGTCTTCGGCGACCTTTCGCCACTGGCCATCGCGCCGGGTGGAAACCTGAATGGCCTCACTGCGGGCCATCTCCTCGATGGTCTCCTCGGCTTTAAAGCGCTCGATTCCGCCGACGAGACCGTTGAAGGCGATCACCGTGCCCACGATGGCGGCGTCGGTCACGGAGCCGACGACGGCGGAGACCGCGGCACCACCGGCGAGGACTGGCGTCAGGGGATTGGACAACTCTCGGGCGATGGAGCGAAAGACACGTCGCGGCCGCGACACAACGTCCTCGCGGGTTTTCTCCCGCTCGGCGGCCTGAGACTCGCTCAACCCTTCCGCAGAGCTCTCCAGGCGCTGTAATACGTCGTCGATGCGCAATCGGTACCACGGCTGAGGCCGCTCCGAGGGGACGTGGAGGGTCTTCCCGATGCGTCCGGCTCGAAACGCGCCGTAGCTCAGGGCGATGAGGGAGGCGAAATTGACGGCAATCATCACTCGGCCGGGCCGGGTTTTTTCCAGGCCGCGGATGGCGGAAAGAGCCCCAATACCGGCACCGGCACCGGCGAGAATCGCGCATTTTTCGGATACGTTGCGTGACTCGGCGATGGCGTCGACAAAAAAGATTGCCTGTCCGAGCTCGTCGCCGGCGATGACATCGGCGCTCCACGGAATGCTCGCCTCGCGCATCATATACCCCACGCCACAGTCGGCGACGTTGAGCGCCGGGTGGGGCCCGTTTCCAAAATATCCCACGACCTGATAGTCGCGCTGAATATGGCGAATAAAGCGATCTAACCCCTCCCATTCGACGATGCGATCGGGGTGAAAATGATCGACGGCGTCCTCGTCGTCGCTGGCAATGATCAACTCTAATTCGGCATCGCGTACGGCGTCGATGAATAACTGAGAAGTGGGGTCGCTGACGCTGCGAAGAGAAAATAGAGCGCAGACTTCGCCATCGTCGCTCAATGCCAGAAAGTCGCCGCGGGCACCGGCGTTGCGAAGCTCCGATATCCAGCCGTCGTCGGCGTCGGTCTCAGAAGCCGGTCGAAGCTCCCAGGCGCCGTCTTCTTGATGAACTTCCGGGTGGATGGGATCGAGTAGAGCTTCGGCGCGTTCATATAGGTCGATCGCGTCGCGCTCTTCGGCGAAGGCGACCCTGTCCAGATCCCAGCGGTCGGTCACCAGGAGGTCGTCGTCGACGATGATGCAATCCACGCGATCGAGCCTGCGCAAGGCGTCGGGGTCCATGACCAAAAACCCCTGTTTGCCCAGTCTATTCGTCAGGCGGGCAGCAAAGGCGTCGCGCCCATAACGCGCCGGTTTTGGCAATGCATCGAGGAGTGGCGTGACGGCTCGCTTTAAATCCTGGGTGTCGGCGAGGCCCACCAGAAATCCGCCGAGGGACATATTCCACACGTCTTCGGCGTATTGTTCGATGGGTCCGGCGGGAAGCTCGATGGGGCGAGGAGGTGTTTTTTTATACGGTGCAGACGCTCGTTCCGGGCGATCGCAGAGTTCGGGCTCGCGCTGCATCCAGCTTCGACGACGCTCGACGGCTTCTAAAAACCGACCCATCTGAAAGGCGAAATCCAATATCGGCCCCCCGGGACCAGAGCCCAAGCCCTGGATGACGGGATTGCCGAGGCCGATCGACATATCGGCCGACGCTTTACCCATCTTCTTTTCAAGGCTCTCGCGGATATGGGGAACATTGTCGACGATGGCCATCAGCGCAGCCATATCGAATCGCCGGCGCCCCGGCTTGCGACGCAATATTTTCATGGTGACCCCCAGGGCGGTCCCCACGAGATCGGCCCCCATTCGCGCCATGCCACGCACGATCGGCTCGTCGTCGCCGGGATGATCGGTGCCGGCTTCGCTATACGGGCCATCCTGCAAATTATAGCGAGCCTCCACAGCATCGGCGCGCTCGAGAATCGTCTCCAGATCGACGATGTCCTCATCAAAGGTCACCACCATCCGGCATAATGCTCCGTTGGCCGCTGCCCACACGACCCCGTCGATGCTCTCCA
>SKQC01000243.1 GCA_007119175.1 Myxococcales bacterium
CGGCGACGACGAGCGGCGCTATACGCGGCGCTTTCAGGCCATTATGCGGGCGGCCCGGCTCAACAATCGCTATCCCGATGACCGACGCCTCTCCGCCCACGTGCGGGCCATGGATCCCGATGTTCACCGCGGCGAATACGACGGCCTGGAAATCAACAAGGAGAGCGGCCTTCCCAGCTACCGGGAGTGGACACGGGTGCAGACCGACGTCAGCATCGCCTCCGACCAACTCAGGCAGCTCGGAAACCGCTCCGCCCTCGTGCGACGGGCCGCCGAAAGCGATCACGACGTCCATCGCCGCCAGCTCGCCAAATACGATTATTACGACGATATCGCCGACACCACCCTCGCCCCCCTGGGGCAGATGGAGGTCAACCTGCGCCGCGTCGACGCCCAGGCCAACACCGCCTATTTTCACATCATCTTCGACAAGCTCGACGCCTCGGGGATCTTTATCCGCTTCGCCATCGACCTCACCCAGACCGCCCGGGTCTGGAGTAGCCCGGTCGTCGAGATCGACGACGAAACCTCCTCGCATACCGACGAATTTCAGTCTCTGATCTACCGCTTTAGCTCTCTGGATGCCGAATTCACCTACGCCAAATTGGCCACCCTGTCGGGGGTCACCGTACAGAGTGTCTCCCGAGGCACGGTGGGCCCCTTTTATTTCGGTCGCTGGCTATCGCCTGCCCCCTTCGACGAGTTGTTGAGCGACGATCCCGAGGCCTTTGTTGCTCATTTCGCCATCGACAACGCCGCCGGCGATGTCCGGGAAAACCGCAACAACGATCCCTTCGGCGCGCTCTTTGCTTCGGAGGTGACAAAGCGCATGCGCTCCACCTATGCCAGAGCGCGGGATGAATTTGATTATCGGGTCTATAAGGATCGAAAATTCGTGGTCTCACGGGGGCTGGAAGGTCCGCTTCGAAAGCTGTGCGATGCGCAGGGAACCCGCAATATCGTATACTCGATTTGACACCTGCCAAAAGCGATCGGCCTGCGTCTTTGGCGAGCCTTAATCCGGAAAGAAGATGGGCTCCCGGCTGCTGACAAATTCCTGCAGGCGACTGTGGTCCCCATCGTCGATGTCGATAAATTGGGCACCGAATCCCGGGGGGGCCCCATGGCGAGCACTGGCGATGGGCCGATGCCATCGCACCTCGGCATCGACACTGATCGGTTCCTCTTCTTCGGGGAGCTGAAATTGTAAATGCACCTGCTCACCGATGGGTAACAGATCATGGGTGGCCACAAAGAGGCCACCTTCGCTTATATTATTCGTAAAGCCCACAAAGAAATTGGACTCCGAACTCAGCGTCACGCCTAGTCTGACAGCCACCCGAGGTTGTCGACGTCGGTCAATTTTCACTTCATCGTTTTGCATCGCATCCCTGGTTGTTGTTGGTTTCCATCAAGGACTCCGCCGACCGTCAAGCCCATCGCTTATCAGTCGTTTAGCCTGGTTGATTCGTGATATACCTCCCTCAGACTAGTCCTCGCAGAGAATCATCATATTTGTGCCTGTCGTAATAAAAAAAGACTCCTAACTGATAGCCAGGGATAGATTTTTGATTTGAGCATGCACAAAACTTGCCCTGGCGTGCGAGCACTTCGACTACCGCGTCTACCGAGACCGAAAATTCGTCGTCTCCTCCGGACTGGAGGGCCCACTGCGCGAGTTATGCGACGAGCAAGGCACGAGAAATATCGTGTATTCCACATAGTTTCCCCCCTTCCAGCCCGCCCCGTTCGGGGAGGTCACGCGGACTCTCCAAAAAAAATAAAAAAAGAATGCACAAAACCGTTCAGTCGGCGCGAGTACGAGATTGAGAGAGGCGAACTCGCGTGACGTCAAAGCAGGTCAATTCATCGCCGATTCGCCACTTCCGGAGAGCTCTTTCCCTTGAGGAAGAATGTTAACCGTTGCCCCAAAGTCAGCAAAACCCCTTAATTATCAACGGGATAGCATTGGCGAAACAAATCTATTCGCATATCGAGGATCCAGTCACCTTTTGTCGCGCCGTCGTACAAATATGCGATTCGAAACGCCGCCCAATGCTCGAACAAAATCACCTCCGGCCGCTCCGTGTGCCGGAGAGAGCGCCTTTTCAAAAAAACCCGAATCTAAGTGCTCCTACCATCCCCGCTGAAAGATGCTCATGAACCCCTGGACTCCCATGAATTCGCTCGCTACAGGAGAAGTTATGCGTCGTCTGCTAGTGCTATTACTCGCCTGTTTTGCCCTGGCTGCCTGCTCGCCCGAGATCAGTGGTCCCGAGCCGCAAATGACCGATGGACCAGAGGACCTGGCCACGAGTCCCTCCTTCGTATGCAACGAGGATCCGGGCACCTGGGTGACTTTATTTGGAGAGGATTTCAGCCCCCTGGTGGTCGACGCCATCGCGTCTGAGAGCGATCACGACGTGGAACTTCCAACGGTGACGCTCACTCAGCGCACCGACCCCACCGGCGAGTCCGTCGACGAGTCCACCCGGGTGGACCTGTCCAGCCCTCTGGGAGCTGATGACGGAGCGATTCGCTGGATCAGCGACACAGAAATGATGTTCTACGTCTCCCACGAGCTGGAGCTGGAGCCGGGCGTCTACGATGTGATCGTCGAAAACCCAAACGGCCATGTGGCCACCGAGCATGAGGCCGTGGGCGTTTTACCGCGTCCCACGCTGGAGGCAGCCATTCCGGAGATGACCTGCGTGGCCCAGGGCGACCGCGAAGTAACGCTGGAAGGCCATGACTTTCTTATCAGCGGCGACGAATTTCCCACGGTCGTCATCGACGGCCAGGACTACGAGGTAGTCGACGTCGCCGAATGCCATGACCTGCACGAAGTATTCGGCGATCACCAATTATGCTCAGAGGCCACCACCCGCATCGACGAGGCATCGCTGGAGGCCGGCACCTACGAGGTGACCATTGAAAACCTGGAGCCCGCAGACTGCCCGAGCCGCCCGGAGGAAGACGACGTCTCTTTGACGATCGCCGATCCCCCGGAGGTCGATGATATCCAGCCATCCCCCATCTGCAGTGAGCAGCTCGATTATGAAACCGTCGAGATCGACGGCGAAGGCTTCGTCGTCCTCGACGGTGACAACTACCCCGAGGTCCGCATCGGCGATCAGAGCTATCAGCCGCAGGCAGCCGACGGATGTGAATCGGTGGACGAAGCACCATCGATGAATGCCGAGCGCTGCTCGCAGCTAACAGTCTCCATCGCCGCTGGAGATTTCGCCGGTGCCGTCGACGACGGCGAATTGGTCACCGAGCTCGACGTGGTCGTCGAGAACCCGGAGCCAGTGGGCTGTCACTCCACCGACGAGACCACCCTCGGCGTGGTACCGCCGCCGACGATCACCTCCGTGGCCCCCAGGGCGTTGTGCAATAACGACGGCACCGTGACCTTCGACGTCACGGGCGACCACCTCTTCGAGGTCCATGAGGCCAATCCGACGGTGGTGATAGACGACGAGGAATACGAGACCACCA
>SKQC01000231.1 GCA_007119175.1 Myxococcales bacterium
CAAAAAAAAAAGCCCCGCGCGGGGGCTCGAAGGACTTTTGGTCGACCCGGCCAAGTCGATTCCGCGCGGGGACGGGTGTGTCACGGATACCCTCTAGCGTTGCGGCTACCTGCCGCACTTGCGCTATTCCTACCTCAATCCTCCTCGAGGATGAGGGCCTAGAGCGAGAATAGCGACGCCAGCCAGATTAGCCTGCTAGAGGTGCACAACCTCACCAGCCGTATAAGTACAATCGATATCCACTGGATCACCTCCTCTTGTTACGACAAGTCGGTTTCGCGATATCCTGCATCGCCCATCGAACCCGGATGCCGCCTCCGAATCCAATGTCGGGACGAACCTTTCGCCAATCCGAGCGGTTCACTCGAATTCGGACCCCAATTGACGGGGCCCGCCAAGTCACGTGCACTATAACGTGGGAACGGGGGAGAAACAATTCCACAAAAAATAAATTTTTTTCCGATCGATCTACGGCCAACACCCTTGAGGCGAGTATTATTGCGGCGAACTCGTATTTGATCGAGGTTCCGATTCTTTCAACTTCCCACCACTTCATCCACTTTTTGAACCACTTTTTGCCTTTCTTCATCGCGGAGCTCCGGAAAAACCGGCAGTGAAAGCACCTGTCGGCAGGCGCGCTCAGCAATCGGAAAATCGCCCATTTGAGTGTCGAGAAATCCCAGGGCGGGCTGGGTATGCAGCGGCTCCGGGTAGTACAGATTGGTGCCGATTCCCTCCTCGCTCAGCCGCTGGCGCACGGCGTCGCGGTCGTCGACGCGGATGGTGTACTGATTGAATACGGAGCGATTTTTCGGGCCAATCATCGGTGTCGTGACCCCCTCGATGTCGGCGAATGCCTCGTCGTAAAAGGCGGCGTGGCCTCGCCGGGCGTCGTTCCACTGCTGCAAATAATGTAATTTGGTTTTTAGAATCGCCGCCTGGATGGCGTCGAGACGAAAATTTCCGCCCACCTCGACGTGGTGGTATTTCGGCTCCGCTCCGTGGCGACAGATCCGGCGAATACGCGCCGCCAGCGCCTCGTCGTCACAAAAGACCATTCCCCCGTCGCCGCCGGCGCCCAGATTCTTGGTCGGAAAAAAGCTGACGCACCCCGTGGTGCCAAAAGAGCCCACCGGTCGTCCGTCGTGTTCGGCGTCCAGGGCCTGCGCCATATCCTCGATGACAGCCAAATCGTTGGCGGCGGCCACCTCGCCGATGGCCGTCATATCACAGGGCTGACCGAAGAGATGGACCGGCAAAATCGCCCGCGTCCGCTCCGTGATCGCCTCCTGGAGTTGGCCGGCGTCGAGATTGAACGTCGCCTCGTCGATATCGACGAAGACCGGGCGCGCGCCGCGCCGTAAAATGGAGCCGATGGGCGAAAAAAAGGTAAAGGGAGTGGTGATGACCTCGTCGCCGGGCCCGATATCGAGGGCCATCAGGCTGACGAGCAGGGCGTCGGTGCCGCTGGAGACACCGATGGCTTCGGCGCAGCCGACCCGGGCGGCGAGCTGTTTTTCCAGGTCGGCGACGTGGGGGCCGCCGATAAACCACTGGCTGGCCATCACGTCGGCCATCGCCTCGTCGATCTCGTCGCCGATGGCTTCGTATTGTCGCGTTAAATCGAAAAAGGGGACACTCATAAACTCGCCGCTTTTAAGTGGTTGAAACCAAAAACTCGCCCTCCTCGAGGCGATAGGACGCCCCGCATTCGGGACATTGACTCTCGGCATCGGGGTTCGGCTCGGGAAGGCGAATACCGCAGCGACAACTCCAGCCTATCGGCCGGGCCGGATTGCCCACCACCAGGGCGTGGGCGGCCACGTCGTCGGTGACCACCGAGCCGGCGCCCACGAAGGAGTATTTCCCCAGGGTGATGCCACATAAGATCGTGGCATTCGCCCCGATCGTCGCTCCCCGGCAGACCCGGGTGGTCTCGAATTGATCGCTTCGGTCGACCCGGCTTCGCGGCGTGGTCACGTTGGTAAACACTGCCGAGGGGCCGCAGAATACGCCGTCTTCTAAAATGACGCCGTCGTATAAAGAGACGTTATTTTGAATTTTTACCTCGTCGCCGACGATGGCCGTGGGGGCGACGTATACATTTTGTCCGATCGTGCACTGGCGACCGATTCTGGCGCCGTCGCGGATATGCACCCAGTGCCAGATGCGCGTTCCCTCGCCGATCTCGGCTGTGTCGCCGACGATCGCCGTGGAATGAATGGTGGTGGTGGACATCGCTCAGGCTCGCTCAGAAGTTCTCAGACAGGCTCTGGACTGGAGACGCCGACGGCGGCGCCGTTTTCCAGGGCCCGATAGGCGGCATCGATGATGGCCAGTGACCTCAGCCCGGCGTCACCATCGACCACGGATGCCTCATCGCCGCGAAGGCTGGCCAGCACATTGCGGTAGACCTCTTCATGGCCGTGGCGCAGGGCGTCCGGTACCTGAGCGGCCACAGCTTCTACCTTTTCGTCGAAGGCGGTGGTCTCCGAGAAATTCCAGGCCTCCACCCGGTTGCATAGTGGTCCGCCGAGTCGAATCGTGCCCTTTTCGCCGACGACGGTAAGACTGGTCGCCACATTTTTGGGATAGGCGAGCATGGTGACGTGAAGAGAGCCAATAAATCCCTCCTCCCAGCTCAAAGAGACCACTGCCGTATCCTCCACCTCGATGGAGCGCGCCAGCGCCCCGCCGATGGCATGCACCTCGGCAACCGGCCCAAAGAGCCAGTCCAGCAGATCGACGTAGTGGCTGGCCTGATTCATCAGCGCGCCACCGTCAAATTCGCGTGTTCCCCGCCAGTCGGCGGCGTCGTAATAGTCCTGCGGACGGGTCCAGAAGATCTGAAGTCCGATGGTGTGCAGCCGTCCGAAGCGCCCGGCTTTGATGGCCTCGCGCACCGCCAAAAATAGCGGATGATGGCGCAATTGCTTGACTACAAAGAGCCGGCGATTCAATTCCCCCACCCGGCGCACCATTGAGCGGGCCCGGTTTAAACAGGTTCCCAGCGGTTTTTCGGTCAATACGTGGGCGCCAGCTTCGGCGGCCTCGATGGCTTGAGCGGGATGGAGTCCCGTGGGCGTGGCGAGGGTCACCAGGTCGACCTCACAGGTGCCGAGCAGGGTCGTGAGATCCTCGAATCCCGGCGTTTTTAGGGCCTGACTGGTCTCGCGGCGGGCCCGTCGATCGGGGTCGACGGTGCCCACAACCTGACAGGAACCATTGAGTGATTGAATTGCCCGCACATGCTTGCGGGCTACGCTTCCACAGCCAACGAGAGCGATCTTCAACGGTACTTCCTTATACTCGACAGGGGATAGTTTCGGTCTGCGGTCTTCCACACCGCCGTGTTGGCATACACCGAAGTCAGCATGGGAAACAACCGTCGCCAATTTGAGGCATTCCGGAAGTCAATTATGGAGTGGCACTATGATCGCAGTCCTGATTTACCGGGGAATAAACCGGCCTTACTCCCGAATTAAACGGGA
>SKQC01000024.1 GCA_007119175.1 Myxococcales bacterium
GTCCACCGCGGTTTCGGAGGACGACTCGAACATATGATCAGCGGCGGCGCCGCCCTTCCCGACAAGACCATGGAGACCTTCCACGGGTTGGGCTTCGATCTCTACGAGGGATACGGACTGACCGAGGCCGCTCCCGTACTGACCGTCAACGACCCGCGAGGCGGCCTGAAGCCGGGAAGTGTCGGCCAGCCTCTTCCGGATATGGAGATAGACATCAAAGATCCCGACGACGACGGCGTCGGCGAAGTCATCGCCCGCGGACCGAATGTGATGCGCGGATACCTCGGCCGCGACGAGGAAACCGACCAGGCATTGCAGGACGGCTGGCTGCATACCGGCGACCTCGGCAGGCTCGACGACAGGGGTAATCTCACCATCGTGGGCCGCGAAAAGGACGTCATCGTCACGGCGAGCGGTAAAAATTGTTATCCCGACGAACTCGAGGATATCTACGGCGAATGCCCGCATGTCGCCGAGTTGTCGATTGTGGGACTGCCCGACGATGATGGAAGCGAGCGCGTCGCCTGCCTTGTCCGCCCCGAGTTCGACGATGAGCCCGATCCGGCGACCGTCGCTGAGCGCCGATCTGAAATCCGAGAATGGATCCGCGTCCAGGGCTCGCGCGGCCCGTCGCATCACCGCATCCAGGTGCTGCGATTCTGGGCCGACGATCTCCCGCGCACAGCGACTCGGAAGATCAAACGCGGCGCCGTCGTCGACATCCTCCAGCGTCTGCTCACGGCGGAAATGGAGGCCATCGAGCGCGGTGAGGTGGAAAATACGACCGCCGAATGGCTCGACAACGCGCTGGCCCGTCTCGCCGACTACGACCCGGCTCGCATCCACGACCAAACCCATCTACTCGACGATATGGGATTTGATAGCCTGATGTTCGTCGAATTGGCGAGCGTCCTCGAGTCGCGCGGATTTCACCTGACGCCCGAGACCCTTGCCGAGATCTCCACGGTAGGCCGACTTCAGGAGCTTTTAGACGACGACGGCGCCCAATCAACGGCTCTCATAAAAGCCTCGTCGACGCCGTCAACCGTCGACAAGGTAGAGGCCTACGATATCCCGGACCCGGTGGCCGACACCCTCAAAGAAATCCTGCGCACCGGTCAGATGGCGGCCTACGACAATCTCTTCGACGTCGAGATCTTCGGCCGCGCCCACATCCCTCAGCACAATCCCAATATTATCGTCGTCGCCAACCACTCCAGCCACCTCGATATGGGGCTGGTTAAATACGCGCTCGGCGACTACGGCCGACAGATCCGCGCTCTGGCGGCCGCTGATTATTTCTTCAAAAACAAGCAGCGAAAGACCTATTTCGACAATCTGACCAACCTGATTCCCGTCGAACGCTCCGGCACTCTGGAGAGCGCCCTTGGCGAGGCGTCAAAAGCCCTGCGCCGCGGTGAGATGCTTCTGGTCTTCCCCGAGGGAACGCGCTCGAAATCCGGTAAAATCCAGAAATTCCGCCGTGGACTCGGTTATCTCGTCGACACCCACGGAGTCGACGTCCTTCCCATGTGGATCGACGGAACCTATCGGGCACTTCCCAAAGGTCAGCCGCTGCCATCGCCCAGCTCGCGCAATCTAAAAGTCCATATCGGACCGCTTTTATCGGCCTCCGATCTGCGAAGCGAGGTCGACGGCGATGCCCCCATCGAGCGCTACGAGGGCATCAGCAATGCCGCCCGAAAGGCGGTCACCGACCTGCGCGATGCCGCTCTGGGAATCGACGAAGAGCCCGAAGAGAAGTCGCTGGCTCCCCTATTTGAAAACCTCAATAATCGATTCGCCGAAAACCAGGTCGACGGTCCGGTCAGCTTTTATTTTAGCCTCGGCAATTGGGATAGTCACAAATGGACCATCGAAGTCGATCCCGAAGATTGCCTTATCCAGAATAGCAAACCCGACGGTCGCGCCGACTGCGTTATCAAGACCTCGCCGGAGATGTTCCGCAAGATCGTTCAGGAGCGCTATATCCCGTCGATGGACGAATTCGTCAGCGGCGATATCAAGACCAACGATCCCGACCTTTTGATGCGCTTTCAGGCCGTCTTCGAATTACAAGATTGAGGCTCATTTTATGACCACTCTCATCACTGGCGGCACTGGATTTTTGGGTCGCCATATCATC
Organism: Myxococcales bacterium; assembly: GCA_007119175.1. Taxonomy (GTDB): domain Bacteria; phylum Myxococcota_A; class Bradymonadia; order Bradymonadales; family Bradymonadaceae; genus SLJM01. The sequence goes on from SKQC01000024.1 coordinate 2,147, forward strand.
GATCAGTTGATCGCCGACGGTGACACGGACCTGCGCGTATTGACCCGCAGCGCCAGCCCGGAGCTCGACGAATTGGGCGTCGAGGTCATCGAGGGAAGTCTGCTGGACCGCGCCGATCTCGAGCGCGCGGCAAAGGGCGTAGAGAGGGTCTACCATCTGGCCGGTTGCGTAGAGCGAGATCGAAAAAAAGCCCATCTGATGTATGAGCTGCACGTCGATGGAACGCGCCTTTTACTCGACGTATTGAACGAATCGTCGACGGAGCTCGAAAAAATCGTCGTCGCCTCCACGAGCGGCACCGTCGGCGTGGGTACGTCTCCAGATTTTATGGCTACCGACGACAGCCCTCATGCCGAGTCCATCGTCCGCGACTGGCCCTATTATCTGTCGAAGATTTACGCCGAACGGGTCTGCGCTGAATACGTCGACGAATACGACCTGCCCGTCGTCCAGATGCGACCGACCCTATTATTGGGTCCCGGCGATGTGCGCGAGAGTTCTACCGGTGATGTGGTCTTATTTCTAAAGCGAAGAATCCCCGGTGTCATCGACGGCGGCGTCTCTTTCGTCGACGTCCGGGACACGGCACAGGCCTTCATCACCGCCATGGAACGCGCCGACAGCGGTGAAACATACCTCCTGGGGGCCATCAACCTGCCCATGCGCGCTTTTTTAGAGCGCCTCGAAGCCGCCTCCGGCGTTCCCGCTCCAAAGGCGTCTATCCCCGATACTTTCGCCCGCCTGGGGAGTGGTCTGCTCAACGCGGTGACCAATATCGCCGGCAATATCGGCGATCTCGATCCGGTCAGCCTCGAGATGGCCCGCCACTACTGGTATATCGACAGCTCACGGGCCGAAGAAAAGCTCGACTGGAACCCCCGCGATCCCAATATCACGCTGCGAGACACGATTACGTGGATTCGTGAAAACCACCCGGATTTTGTCGAAGAGCGCGGCCCACGGCCCGACCCACCACCGGAACTGGTGCCGAAAGAAACCGTCGAATTTGCACGGAAATTGCGCAACGAATCGGGAACCAATTAGTTCCGATGGGACCTAACCAGTTCCCATCGGGAAACCGCGGACCGAGCGAGGCCGAGAAAATTTTGGGGAGATTCGTATTCTTCGAATCCCGAGGCATATCCGGAGGATATGTCGAGCGGTGAGAAAATTCGAAGATTACAAAATTAGCCGGCCGTCGCGACGGGAGCGGTTAGCCGATGGGAACTAACTAGTTCGGATGACCGAGAGGCCGATATTGTCGCCGCCGCCGCCGCGGTTGGCGAGCAAAATCAACTCCAGACAGGCCAGCGCCGGATCCGGCTCGGCGAGTAA
>SKQC01000333.1 GCA_007119175.1 Myxococcales bacterium
AAATCGCCGGTATTGATGCCCTCGACATCACTGTCGGAGAGTTGGTCTGAGCCAATGCCAAGCTCGCTGATATTGCTGGTTTGCGTATCCCAATAGGACTCGACGATTGTGCTATTTGAGTCGCTCAGCCCGGAGAAACCGCCTGCCATGCCATTGGTGCCGGTGGCCTCCACGGTGCCGATGGCGTAGGAGTCGGCGATAGAGCCGCTATTTTGACCGACTAGACCACCGACAAAGGTATTCCCGACGGCGTCCCCCATGGCGTAGGCGTTTGTAACCGTGCCGCTATTGCGGCCGACCAGACCACCTGCAATGCTGTCAAGGGTGTGTATGCTTCCCGTGGCATAGGAATTGGCAATTTCACCTGAGTTATCGCCGATAAGACCGCCGACTCGATCTCCGTTGCTGGTGACGTCACCGGTGGCGTAGCTCGATACGACCTCACTGTCCGCCCAGGTAACGCCGATGAGCCCGCCGACCGCCCAGCCACTACTGGTGACTGCTCCCGTGGCGTAGGAGTCAGCAATGGTCCCGTTGCTGCTGTTGCCGACCAGGCCGCCGAGTTCGCTGTGGCCTTCGACGACACCGCTGGCGTGAGACCTGGTGATATCGCCCTCATTGCTGCCCACCAGACCGCCGAGGTAGGCGCCGTTATTGGCGCCGTGGTTGGCCTCGACCGGACCGGTCGCGTAGGCGTCGGTGATCGAACCACGATTTTGACCCACCAGTCCACCGACGTAGTCGCCGCCGTCGAGATCGATCGATCCCGATGCGTGAGAGTCGGCGATGCCACCGCGGTTTATGCCCACGAGTCCACCGACATTCTCGGGATTGACGAGCTCCGCGATGGTCACCGTTGCGTCGGATGCCGCAATTGTTGCTCCGGGGCGATTGCTGCCGACGAGACCACCGACGTCGAAGCGTCCCTGGACATCGCCGTCGCCGATGGCCGATGCGTTTAGAATCGTGCCCTCATTGCGTCCCGCCAGTGCTCCCACCTGCTCGGCGCCACTGATATTGGGGTCTTTTAACACTAAATTTCGCACCTCTGCGCCAGACCCGATGGTCCCGAAGAGTCCGACGCGATTATCCTCGAACTCATCTCCATCGATATGTAGGTCCTCGATTTGATGTCCCGCTCCATCGAAGACGCCCTGAAAATCTCCGTGGCTCTGCGAGCCGATCACCGACGAGGGATCCCACGTAGAGTCGAGCACCACGTCGTCGAATAACTCGAAGAAGTCGTTCATATAGTCGCTATCCGCCGCGTTCTCGAGATGGTCTGCTGTACAGATTCGCCAGGGCCTATCGACGGTGCCGTCACCTGCTCCGAAGTCGTCTTCGCTATTGATATTGCACGCAACGCAGACCCCGGCGAGCTCATCGCAGACGCCAGTGGCACAGCTCGAAGTACTGCTGCCACTGCACGGATTCTCCCAGCGCAGCGTCGGGCGCAGGTCGCCGTCGGCGTCCTCCTGGATGACCCAGATGAAATCGCCGTCGGGATAAAACTCCCAGGTGTCTGCAAAATTTTGCTTAAGGCGCAGATCGGCGAGGTCTTCCAGGGCGCTCCCACCATCGCTTCCATCAGCTTCGCTGGACTCGATGACCCAGTAGGAGTCGGCGATAGCCGACGGGTTCGCATCGTTGGTTGCGACAAGGCCGCCGGCGATGCCTTCGACGGCGCCGATAGAGAAGGTCCGCGCTGCGGTGCCGTCGCTTTCGTTCCTTCCCAGAAGTCCTCCCGCGTAATCTTCGGCCTCTACGTCACCTGTGGCGTAGGCGTCGATGATGGTGCCCTCGCTGCGGCCGACTAATCCACCGACGAGGTCGTCGCCGACGACCGGACCATGTGCCACGGACTCCTGGATGTCTCCAGTATTTCGCCCCACCAATCCGCCGATGGCACTGCCGCTTGCTTCCACGAAAGCATCGCTCATCGACACCGTCACGATGCCGTGATTTCGCCCCACCAGGCCGCCAACCTCGCCGTCGCCGGAGATAGCTCCCGAGACCGACGACGCGATAATCGAGCCCTGGTTTTGACCCGCCAATCCGCCCGCCTGATCGCCGGCGCTTAGTTCGACATCGGTCAGTGTGACGTTGCGCAACTCGGCATCACCGCCGGTTCGACCGAAGAGGCCGACCTCATCGCCCTCGCCGTCGATCGTCAGGTTGTCGATGATATGGCCGTCCCCGTCGAATACCCCGTCAAAAGGCGCGCCGGCGGCGCCGATGGTATTAAACTCCTCGTCGCTCAACTCCAGCATGTCGATGTCTTCCGTCAATACGAAAAAATCCCCCAGAAATTGGTCGTAGACGGCGACGCGGTTGAGGAATTTTGCGGAGCATATCTCCCACGGATCGAATTCCGTTCCCAGCCCGCCACAGAATAATTCCTCGGTGCTGACGGCGACGGTTGTCGACATTTCATCGCCGAATTCGTCGACCACGAGGACCTCTACTTCACCGCTTATATCGAATTCGTCGGAGTATATCTCGATACTCTCACCGGAGTCGTCACCGTCGAGATTCCACCCATCGGGCACCTCCCAGTGATAGGTCAATTCGTAACCGTCGGGATGAATCGCCTCGACGCTCACCACCTGGGTCTGGCCCACCATCGCGCGCTCCGGGACGGCCTCGATAGAGATGATATTTGGGCCATCGACGAGGTTCGTGGAAATCTCGACACTGCCCTCATCGCTGGCACCGGAGGGCGCTGAGACCACCACCTCGATAGTCGCCGTCTGTCCGGGCTCGGCAATGGCGATGAGCTCTACCTGGGCGGCGTCGTCGCTGACGAATTCCCAGCCCTCGGGAGCACTCCAGCTATAACTCAATTCCTCATTTCCGGAGTAGTCGACGGTGACCTCGAGTTGGACCGTCTCTGCGGGATTTGCAATCGCGGGCTGCCCGGTCACGGACTCAATACTCAAGACGACGTCGGCATCGGCGTCAGCGTCGGCGTCGTGGGCAGCGTCCGGATCGGCGTCGGGATGAGCATCGACCACATCGATATTTTCGGTATCATCGGCCGTCGTCGCGTCATCGAACTCACCTACATCACCGACGTCGACAATATCGGCATCGAATCCCACGTCGGCTTCACCAGTACCCTCCGGTGGATCGCCAAAGGAATTGATGATGCCGCAGCCTGAGAGCAGAAAGAAGAGCGCCGCCAGGGCGGTGTGAGAAAGCCGTTGATAGTTCATCGAAGATATCCAGAACAAGTCATTTTCCGTATTTTATATAGGCCTATCCCACCTTACCCGAAGCTCACCCCGGTAGACCAGTACTCACTTTCAGTCCGAGGTGCTTGCCGGGCTGAATGATGAGAGCCGGATCCCAGTCCCGACAGTTGTCGCCGATTCCTGATAATATGTAATTCTCAGCGATGCTGAACGGAACGCAATTTAGATCGATAGCGATATAGGGGAGACCATCAATGCCTCAAGAT
>SKQC01000436.1 GCA_007119175.1 Myxococcales bacterium
CTGGAACGAAGCCACGGAACCGGATCGGCACCTTGAGAGAATTCGTGTCTACGCCATGGTTCGAAGTGAGGATAGGCGCTCGCAACCCTTCGCGGACGAAGCCAAAAAGGTGCTGCTCTCCGACGAACAGTGCGCCTGAACTGCTGGCAGAGGCCAATAGACTCATCGCCCCGTCCTCCGCTATCTATATTGCAGCGCTTCCACTTTGACGCGCCGCTAGATTTCCCGCAGTCCTCGCAGTAGGTCACCCCTCCAGATGTCACAGAACAATTCCACGGATCAGCGCTCCATCTTTCGTCGCATCCGGGCCCGGCTCGGGCCCGCGCGGCTGGCCTATGTGCTGGTTTTGTGCTCGGCAGTGGCGCTTTATTCGTTCGGGTTAAAGGCGTTTCAGATCGCGGGGCTCGAGGAGGCCGGTGGGTTCGGGGTGGTGCTGGAGTTGTGTCGCTCTGAGATCTTTGTGGTCGTCGCTTTCACGGCCGCCGTCGTGGGGCTTGCGCTGCTCGGGTTGCGGCGCTCTGTGTATTTCGCCGCCTCGGGATTGCTGCAGGCTGTGGCCGCTTATACCGTTTTCGCCAATATCATTGGCTATTATTTTTTTCAGGCCACCGGCAGTGCGCTCAACTGGGGGATCTTCGTTCACGGACTCAGCGCCCTTCAGGAGTCTCCGGAGGTCATCCACAGTGAGGTGCCCGGCGTGGGGTGGGTGCTGCTCGTTTTTGCCCTTCTCATGGTGACGGTGGCCCCTCCGGTGGTGGCGTGGCTCGTAGGGCGCCGGTCGGATGACGAGACAGGCGATCGACCCGCTGAGACTCGGCTCGGTGTCGTGTTCCTGGTGGGCGCATTGATCGCGCTTTTCGTGGCCGCCATTCCCGCCAGCGACATCGATTATGAGACCGGGTTCGCTCGCGACCAGGGGCTGCATCTGGTGATCACGGCCCTCGTCGGCTCGTCGGCGGGCGGCGCCGATAGCGCCGAGCCCTGGTTTGATATCGCCGATGCCGAATTGGTCGGCCCTGACGGCGATGGCCCGGACAATGTCGTCTTTGTGATTCTCGAGTCCGTTCGCGCCTCGGCGACCACGCCCTATAACTCGCAGCTCGAGACGACGCCCTATCTCGATGAATTGGCCGACGACAGCCTCTTTTTTGAGCAGGCCTACGCCATGGTGCCCCATACCTCCAAGGCCCTGGTGGCCATGCTGTGCGGTGTGCCGCCGCGGATCATCATGGATATTGCCGAGTCGCGGCCCGGTGGCGGGCCGGGCCGGTGTATGCCCACCCTGCTCGGCGACGTGGGCTACCGGAGTCTGTTTATGCAGTCTGCCACCGAGCAATTCGAGGCCCGGCGCGGCCTGGTGGCCAATATGGGATTCGACGATTTTTTGCCGCTGGAGCAGATGGATACCGAGGGCTATGAAGAGGCCAATTATTTCGGCTACGAAGACGATATCATGCTCCCATATAGCGCCGATTGGCTCGGCGAGTATGGCGATCAGCCGTTTATGACGGCCTATCTCACCATCACGCCCCACCACGACTATCGAGCCCCCGGCACATACGGGTTTTTCGAATTTCACGACAATCCGCTTATCAATCGCTATCTAAACTCCGTTCGCTATATCGACCATTTCGTCGAAAATCTCATCGATCAGTACAAAGAGCTCGGCCTATACGAATCGACGCTCTTCGTCATCGCCGGCGATCACGGCGAGGCCTTCGGCGAGCACGGGCGCGAGCAACACGATAACGTCCCCTGGCAGGAAGGAATCCATATCCCGCTGATCATCCATGATGGCAGCTCGTCGACGGAGCCTGTTCGCCATTCGGCCCCGGTCAGCCATATTGATCTCGTCCCCACGGTACTCGAAATGCTGGACTTCGAGGTCACCGATGGCTCCTATCCCGGCTACGTCGCCGACCAGATCCCGCCGGACCGAATCGTCTTCTTTAGTTGCTGGTATGACGACCAATGCGCGGGCTTTTTGCACGACGGCCACAAATTCATCCACCACTTCGGAAACCGACGCGACGAGTTATTCAACGTCCTCGACGACCCGCAGGAGCAGGATAATCTCCTGGCCGACGAGGTGGGCCGCTTTCCCGAGACCACGAGCGTCATCTTCGACTGGACCCAGTCGGTGGACGCCGCCTACGACCGTTATTTCAATCGCGTCATCAGCCGACAGGTCCTCGCCGGGCCACCGCATCTCGAAGAACCTGCCGAGACGCCTGTCGGCGACGCGCTTGAATTCGTCGGGTATGAGTGGCGCGACGACCCCGGCGCCGACGCCCCATCGCTGGTCATCGGCCTGCGCGTATTGCGCGATTTCACCATCGGCGACTCGGCAATCTTGGTCATCGACGATGGTAGTGAGACGCTGCTGACGCGCCCGGTAATGCGCGGCGTCTTTCCCTCCCTTTTCTGGCAGGAGGGCCAATATCTCGTCGACAAGGTGCCCCGTTCGATCCTCGGCGGTGCTGATTCGACTCAGATTAGCCTGTATCTACGCGTCGGTGACACAGAGGAGAAGATTTTGTCTTTCGACGCCGGTGCACATTATTGACAATAGAGCCGATGGGATCTTCCCATCGTGCCGCGCCAGCGGCCTCGCCTCACAGAGCCGGGGAAACTGTCGTGGTGACGCACGATCATAAGGGTCTACGTATACCGAGTCGAAGGCGCCTTTTCTTACGCCAACGATGACAAGATGTCATCGGCTCCACTGACGCGGTACGCGAGAAGTCGAGGGAATCGCGACTTGATAATACCTTAACGTACTGGCATTTGGGCCACGCCGGATCGCTGAACCAATTGAATTGAGAGGAGCGATGAAAGAGGTCGAATATACTGCTGAGATCGATGCTACTCCGGATGCCATCTTCCAATCGCTGCTCGATGAGAAGTTTTTGGAGCAGCTCCAGGAGCGGCTGGAGAAGGTCACGAACGTCGAGCTGGTCAGCCTCGAGGAGAGAGAAGACGGGATGATCCGACGGGTCACCCGCTATACGGCGCCCGCCGATCTGCCCCGTTTTTTGCGTCCCTTTAAAGACCGAGCCCCAGACGAGGTAAATTGGGACGAGGTGGCCATTATCGATCCTGCGAAATACCGAATGCGCTTTGAGATCATCCCCGAGGTCCCCGACCACTGGCACGACCTGTACGAGAGCCGCGGCCTTCTGGCGGCCACTGCCATCGACAAAGGCCGCTCGCGCGTCGAACAGCGCATGAATTATTCGGTGGACACCCCGGCGCTGGGCTTTCTGATTAACCGCGCCATCAGCAACGAGGTCTCGAATATCTTCAAAGCCCGGGCCGACGTCTTTCGCAAATTTGCCGGGCGTTAGCACGCCGTAACTACCAGGCGGCCAGGCTGGCCGCGCGCCCCACCACCAGGTGGCCTGGCTTGCCGGGCGTTAGCACGCCGTAACTA
>SKQC01000021.1 GCA_007119175.1 Myxococcales bacterium
AAGACGGCCATCATAAAAAAGCACATCCCGATCGTCATACAGCCCACAAAGGGCATATCGGTCTGTGCCTGACGGCCAATCATCACCCAGAACGGCGAGGTTCCAACCACGGTGGCCATCAACACGCCGGTGCGCCGGCGAAAGACGCTGCAGCCCATGGCGAAGACGGTGACCACCCCGGCGATGGCCGTCAGCGCCACGCCGATGCGCACCGCCCAGGGATTGACCCCGAAGACCTCGATCCCCATGGCGATCATCCACATCAACAAGACGGGCTTTGAGAAAAAATAGCCCCCTTCCGTCGAGCCTCCGCCCCCTTCCCAGTGGCTTCCCCACCATAGACTTATCCAGTCCTGGCGCTCCGTGATCTGGCGCCCGACTTCCCCGTAATGCGTCTCCCAGGGATCCCAGAGTCCGAAGGATCCGAAAAACCACAAAAAGATAAACGACACCGGCAGGGCAAACCACAGATGGTCCTTCCACCGATTTGCCGAATGGGGCTCAAACCACGACAACTCCGACCACCACTGGCGGATCGGCGTCGTCTTTACGTCTTCGTTCTCAGAGTTTTTCGTCGCCATCGAATTCTCGCGAAAATCGCATCTTCGGCGCGATAAACCGCCGCGACCTCCCTCGACGATGCGCATCAATGCGCACCCTGACGAGGACCACCGCAGACACCTGCATCCGCCCGAAATTCACCGACAAATGCGGCGCGGACGGCCAAAGCGTGGCGAGTCTAAGAAAGGCCGGCTCAGCCTGTCAATCTATCGCCACCGACTCTATCCGGTACCATCTCTTCACGGACTTTTCTTGCGCCGGAACAAATTTGTCGTTTTAATTCCTTTAAGTATGGCGATATTTGGCGCTATTTTTCCGTGACCTCGGCAACCCATGGGCAATCCAACAAAAATTCTGGCGGTACTATTGGCCGTCTCGCTATTTCCGGCAAGCGCCGCCGCCCAGCTTTATACCTACGAGACCCCTGACGGCGAAGTCCTGATCACCACGGAGAAACAATCCGGGCAGGGCTATCGACTCCTCGAAGAGTTGGCCGGCCCCGGCGACGATGACTCGGGCTCAACTTCGAGCTCTTCGTCGTCCTCCAATTCGGACTCCGAAATCCAGGCCACCATGGGATCGTCGTCGGTCCCCTACTCTCAGCGAGAAGCGGCCTACGACGATATTATTCGCGAAGCCGCCGACGCCTACGACGTGCCCTTCGGCTTTATCAAAGCGGTGATGCGCATCGAGAGCGCCTTTCAATCTGACGCCGTCAGCCATGCTGGCGCCATGGGGCTAATGCAGCTTATGCCGCGGACCGCCGAATCACTCGATGTTGACGATCCCTTCGACGTAAGGCAAAACATCTTCGGCGGCGCGAAGTTTCTGCGCATTTTGATCGATCGCTACGACGGCGATATTAACCTGATTTTGGCCGCCTATAATGCCGGTGATGTCGCCGTGCGCCGCCACGACGGGATCCCCTACGCGCAGACCCGGCAATATGTGGCCTCCGTATATTATTGGTATCAGAAATACTCCGCCGATGAGGACCCGCCGTGACCGCGACGACAATCCGCCAGGACATCATCAATATTCCCAATGTCCTGACGCTGTTTCGGATTGCCCTGATTCCCGTGGTCGCCATGTTCATCTTCTGGGGCGATCCGGTCAGTTGTATCATCGCCGTACTTTTATTCTGGGTCGCCGGGGTCACCGACTGGTTTGACGGCTATATCGCCCGTCGCCAGGGCCTGGTCAGCATGACCGGGAAATTTCTCGACCCACTGGCCGACAAATTACTCGTCATTACCTGCCTGGTGGTCTTAATCCCCCTGGGCCGGCTGCCGGCCTGGATTGTCATTCTCATTGTCGCCCGCGAGGTGTCGGTGACGGCCCTTCGCTCCATGGCCGCCAGTGAGGGCATGATCATTACTGCCGGCTCCGGCGGGAAGCTAAAGACGGCCTTTCAGATGGTCGGTCTTCTGGGCCTGATCATCCACTTCACCTACGAGGTCAACTACTACGGCTACGTGATGTCGCTGAATTTTCATCGCGTCGGCTTCTGGTTGCTCGTCATCTCCGTATTCTTCAGCCTCTGGAGTGCCTGGCTGTATTTTTACGGATTTCTCCAGGCCGTCGGAGAGCGTCATGAAACAATTGCCGACGCCGAAGCTGAACCCGACCCCGAACCGACAGGGTCCGTTGGCGACTGATCGCCACCGGTGGTATCGACAAAGCGCACCGCCAACCCCATCGCCACCAACCGTTCGGCGACCTGGAGCCGATCTTTTCGCTCCGCCCTGGTAAATAATTCGCGCACCACCTCAACCCGCCGGCTATCCGGTGGTTTTCGCCTGCCGTAATGGGGGGTAAAGAGCACCAAAAACCGCACCGCCATGCCTCGTCGGCGGGCCACGGCGACGGGTTGCTGCAGGCTCTCCACATCACTTAGCCCACATAGATCGCTGACGATCGTCAGCCGCCCACCACCGCGATGACGACGCACCGTTGCCTCGACCACCTTCTCGATGCCCCTCACCTTTGCGCCGGCGCGGACCTCCGAGAGCGGGTCGAGCGGGATTCCCCGCAGTCGATAAAATCGCCGCGCCAGACTGATATCATCGTCGATCACTCCCTGGGCCTCGCTGCCATTATGCCAACGCCTCTCCTCGGTAGCGATCATCGATCGCAACCACCGCCGCAGCAGCTCGCGATCGAGCTCACCCCGTAGTCCCCGTCCGCTTCGAAAATCGAGGCGCTCCTGGACCAGAAGATAATCGGCGAGCCCGGCCTCCAGATCCTCGTCGTCCAGCGCCGTGCGACTGGCGTCGACGACGGATCGAAGCCCCACTAGATGGCGCTGAATCCGCCGACGCTGCGCCGGCCCACAATCTGCCGAGACCTCACCGTAGATGTCGTGGTCGAAGGTCCACAGGCCGACGCGCCGTCCCTCATTGAGCCCCCGGGCGCTAAGTGCAGCGACAATCTCGATTCCGTGCTCGAATTTCATCCCCCGCGGCTTCCCGGCGCGCATCGAACTCGATATATCAAGGGCGATATAGTCGGCGTGGTTGCGCTGATCGTCGAATTCGCGGGTGATCAGCCGACGCTGGCGCACAGTCGCCTTCCAGGCAATCGAACGCAGCGGATCGCCGGGCTGAAAATCGCGTAGCTCCCGAAGATCGGTCCCCGATCGGCTTCCGCGATTGACCTCGCGCACCGCCCGCCCTGTCGACGGCTTGTAGACACGTCCGCTCTTCCACCGCCTGCCGCCGAGGGCGGGATAGGATTCAAAGACCTGAAGACAGGGTAAATAGTCGTGGACCGCCAAAAGACCCCAGCGATCGACGAGGACCATATCGAAGCCCTGAAGACTGGCTCGACCAACGCCTGAGGGCCGAAGATTGAGTTCGAAACACCTCGCTTCGCCCGCTCCGACATGCAGTTCACCGTCCAGCGGAGCAACCTCTACCGGTCCCGCCGTCGAAGCTCGCAACCGATGTACCCGAAGCGCCACATTCGCACCATTTTCCAGCCAGATACGAAGCGAGGACTGAGCACGGCGCGAAAGTGTCATCACTTTTTGATCCTCGCCGTCGACAAAAAATCGGCCCACCCGCCGATCAACGCAGCGGGCCGCCGGCATCAATATCGCCACGGCGATAATGAGCACCGCAAATGGCACCTGCCCGAAGAGCAACAACAATGGCTCGCGCAGCAGAGCGCCGAGCACAATAAAGCCTATCCCGGCCGCGAAACACCATTTGCCGCGAGTTGTGAGGTAGGGATTCATCGACGCACATCTCCCATCAGCCGTATCGCACCGATTTTAGACTTCGGCGAACCACGTCCTCTCCGGTCGTACCGTCGAGTTCGGCGTCGGGATGCAACAACACCCGGTGAGCCAAGACGTTGAGGGCCAACGCACGGACATCGTCGGGTACGACATAGGCCCGGCCGCGAATCAGGGCGCGGGCCTGCGAGGCCCGCAACAGCGCCAACGATGCCCGCGGAGATCCGCCCAACACGGACAGATCGTCGTCGCGGGTATGGCGGACGAGGTCGATGACATACCGCATCATCTCTTCTGAGACGTATATCTTTTCCACCAACTCCGACATGATATTGACCTCGTCGGCGCCGATGATCTCCTCTGGGGCGGGCCGCTTTCGCCGATGGGTCTGCAAAATCTCGAGCTCCTGGTCCTCGCTCGGATATCCGATCACCACCTTTAGCAAGAAGCGATCGAGCTGCGCCTCAGGCAGCGGATAAACGCCCTGCTGCTCCACCGGGTTTTGCGTCGCCAATACGATAAATGGCGAGGGCAATATCTGGGTATTTCCCTCGATCGTCACCTGTCGTTCCTGCATCGCCTCCAGTAGCGCCGACTGCGTCTTCGCCGGCGCCCGGTTGATCTCGTCCCCCAATAATACGTTGGTAAAAACCGGCCCTTTTCGCAGGTGGAATTCATTATTTCGCAGATCCGGGACGTAGGTGCCGGTGATATCCGACGGCAGTAAATCCGGCGTAAACTGGATGCGCCGAAAGCCGGCTCCCAGGGTCGCCGCAAAGGACCGGCACAGCGTCGTCTTCGCCACCCCGGGAACTCCCTCAAGCAGGATATGACCACCGGCCGCCAATGCCACCAGAAGACTCTCAATGGTCGACGATGGGCCGATAAAGACCTCGGCGACGGCCTTGCGAATCGCCTCGCATTGCCCGGCAATTTCCTCGAGTTTTTCCTCGGCAATCGCCGCCTCATCGGCGTCGGGGCCGAAGGTGTCGGGTATCGATTTCGCGGGTACGTCGTTCATACGCCTCCTGAAGACCCATCCATTCCAGCACCTCGTAGATGCGACGGTGCAACCGTATCATGTCGCGGGCGCTGAAGTATTCGTCACTTTCCAAAAACACTCGGTGCCTGCTCGGTACCGTCGCCAGATCGGTGAGCAATTGCTCAACCTGTATCCGGCGTTTTTTCCGCGTCGCCGGCGCCACTCCCTGGCAGAATTGCTCATCGAAGCGCTGCGCCAATCCCTTTACCGACGGTCGCTCGCCGGGTTTTGATGGCCACAGGTCGAATTGCTCCAAAAAGAGCTCCTCGAAGGACTCCTTGAGAATCGCCACGGGCAACGCGTAGTTGATTCGGCCGTCGGGCTCGATAAACCGCTCCATATTCCAGTCAAACTCCGTCAACGGCGGCGACAGGTCCCGGCGGTAGCGATCGAAATACTCCGACAAAAGACGTGCACGCCGCCAGGGAAATACGGTGGCCAGATAGGCCAGCGTTCCCAGCGCCAAAAATAAGGCCAGAAAATACAGCAGATCCGAATTGGGAAGATCGTCAAAGAGCTCGCCCATTCGCTCATTGAACCGCTGGACCTGTTCGGCCACGCCTTCACGGGTGGTATCTGCTTCGCCGTACATGCCGGTCGTCGCAAATTCGTCGACGAGCAACCATCCTGTGCAACCCTCCACATCCTCGCATAGATAGTGAATCATATTTTTCGCCAATTGCCGATTATCGGCCACCGGCAACATCGCATTGATAAAGATTCCCGGATCGGCGACGACGACCGCCCGCCCCTGGCCCAACATCATATCGTAGATCAATCCACCATCGTCATCGTAGCTGACTACAGCGCCGCCCACGTTGTGAATGACGGCCGGATAATTGGCCACGACTTCGTCGACGTCTCCGATGAGCGAGTGTTCTCCGCGCACGCTAAACCGAGGCCATCCAGGATGGTCGTCGACGAACTCACCGTGGGGCAATTGCTGTGCGTCGGGCTCGGTCCGTTGAATCGACAGCCGCTCCAGAAACGACGGTGACATGCCGAAATCATCGGCCAATAAAACCCTCCCGCCGTCGATGACAAATCGGGTCAGATTCGCCACATCCAACTCGGTGGTGGGATAGACCACGACCACCACGTCGTCGGCACTTACCTCGCGCCAATCGAGGGTGTGAACCTCATTGAGTTCGAGCCCCTCGTCCTGTGCGAGCGCGACGACGTCGGCCAACCCGTTCCACTCCTGAGAAGCCGTATCGAAATCGCCGGCAAGGACACTCGATGAGACGCCGACGAGCCCCACGAGAAGGACTGCACAGGCGAGAAGACGAGCATTCCAATATGAGCCGACATCATCACTTATCACGATGCCTCCCGATCCGCTTCGAGGGATTCGACGAGCGCGTTTAATATCTCGCGCGTCGCTTCCCAGTCTCGGGTTTTATAGTGGCGGCCACTGAAATTCGTCTCCTCGATGACGGCGGTGATCATCTCCAGGAGCAAATCGACGCGCTGCGCCTCCGGCCCCTCCTCCCACTGCTCCAGCGGCTTCTTCCAACGAGGCTCCTCACCAGATGGCGCCGACGCTTCACCGTCATCTCCGGCCACCGCGTCGATCAATACGGCTCGAATCTGGCGCGGCGTCAGCGCCCCCCAGGGATCGTCGCCGCGGGTGCGCCGGAGCATCCACCGATAGGCGCGGCGGATCTTCAGTGGCACTGCCGTCATGGTCATTCGCAGCCAATTTGTGTGGCTCGGAATCTGGAGTTCGGCCGTGGTATCCACAAATCCGGGAGCGACGACGCTGATTTTCCACAGCCCGTCCGATAGCGACTCCAATCTGGCGGTCCCCTCTTCGGCAACCACCTCGCGCCGCTCTCCGTCATCGCCGATCACCGTCAAGTCCGCAGCGTCGACCGGCTGGTCACGCCATTCGTCCCACAATTGTATGTGGACGTCTCGCACCTGCGGCAATTTGACGCGTTCCTCACCGGGAACTGGCGAAAGTTCAACTCTCTCCGCCTCTTCCAGCACGGGAAATTCGGCCCGTGTTTTTTCATCCTCCTCATCATTTCGCCCCTGTCGCCAGGCATCAAATCTCGCCCACAATGCCAGCAATCCACGCCGGCCCAACCACAGCAGGCAGCCGGCGAGGACCAGAAGGCCCAGCAGACGGACAATGGCCATAAAGGGCGACGGATCGCTGCGCACCGTATCCCCCTGCCAGTCAACGGGCTCACCGGCCGGCGGGGTTACTCGCGCCGAAACATCCCAATTATATTCTCCCAACTGGTCGTCGGGAAAGACGATCTCCGCCCGACCGCCGACGCCGGTATTGCTCGCCATTAACAGCTCGTCGCCGCCGTCCTCACGTCGCAACAAAAAGTCTACCTCGGCGCCGGGAATCGGCCCCTCCTCATCGCGCAGCGCCAACGCGACGCTCACGCCGCGAACCAGGCGCCGAAAAACGCGCTCCGACTCCCCTGCTATCTCAAGCTCGTCTACCCGTCGGACCGTTCCGGACGCGGAGGCCGCCTCGCGATACTCGCTGGCCGGCACCACGACGTCGACCTGGTTTACTCCCCGGCTCAGATACGGAGCGAGATCGATGCTGGCCCTTCCCGCTTCGTCGAGATCGATACTGGCCACGGGGCTCGCATTGACGGATAGCGACACAAAGCTTGCCAGCCCTTGGCCACCGGCGGTGGCCTCGATTTCGGCGAGGACCTCCGACTGCGCTCCATGAACCCAATTCGGCAGGCCGAGACGCACCTCGGTCGGCGCCTCCTCGACTTCGACGGCTTCTGTAGCCGACGTGCCCACCACATGGCGTGCACCGGCGTACTCGACCTCCACCTCATATTGGCCCGGCGCGAGCTCTACGGCCGTCGAAAATCGCCCGTGATAATCGGCGTAGCCCCGTTCATCGAAAACGACCTCTCCGGCGCGCCTGACGCGAGTCTCCACGCTGCGTCCGGCCAGCGAATCACCCAGATCATCGCGAAGCTGTCCGCGGATGAGCAGTGTCGTCCCCGCCGGCGATGTCTCGAGCTCGATCTGGGATTCGCCGCGCACGCTGAGCTCCAGCGCCCCGGCCACGTCGGCGCTCCACAGAAAAAGAGCGGCGACACAGACCAGCGTGAGCCCACCGGAATGCAGACGACGTCGACTCACATCTCCTCCGCATCCAATTCGCTGAGAAATTCCTCGGCAGCCCGGCGCATCTCACCGACGGGCATCAAACGCCACAACCGGTCCAGATGCTCACGCGCCGTCGCGCCATCGTCCTGTGCCTTCGCCACCTCGGCAAGACGAAGATGAACCTCCGGCAGCGTCGGGTCCATGCGGAGTGCTCGGCCGTACTCCTCACGGGCCTCTTGCCACCGCCCCTGGGCGGCGTAGAGCCGCCCGCTCTCGATGAGCAGTGTCGTCCGATCCCCTCCCGCCTCGCGAGCCCGCTCCAAAAAGACACGGGCACCTTCATCTCCCTGCCGTGAGCCATGGAGAATGGCCAGCCAGCGCAACATCTCCGATCTCGCCGGGCCCTCCCCGGCCCGTCCCGAGTAATTCTCCAATAGCTGAGCCAGATCGCGCCGACCTCTCTTCCGGTCTCCCTCGTCATATGCCCGCCCCAGTCCCTCGACAGCGGCCACATTATTTCGGTCTCGCAACACAGCCCGCAAGAACACCTCGCGTGCCCGAGCCTGTCGTCCATATTCGAGATGAACCCGCCCCAGCTCCACCAGAAGCTCCGTCGAATCCTCATCTCCACGCCAGGCCCGCTGAAAATGCCGGCGCGCTGCCCGATCGTCGTCCTCGACCCGGCGCACGAGCCCCATTTTCCAATTCGCCTCGGCATGTTCCGGAGCCACCTTGAGCACTTTTTCCAGCCGGGCTTCACTTTTTTTCAGATCCCGTTGCCAGAACGCCGCGCCGGCATGATCGATGAGATAATCCAGACTCGTCCCGTCACCCGCCGCCGAAGTTTGCTCGCCTATCCCCTCGGCAGCGCTCTGCTCACCGGCCCGGGCCAATACGCGCATCTGCGTCGGCAACAGCGACAGCATCTCCAATTCGCCCTCCACCCCATCGAGCACCGCCATGGCATCTCGCCCGCGCCCGTCGGCCATAAAAGCAAGCGCCTGGACCCGTAATAGCCGAGGATCGTCTCCCTCAGCCCAGCGAAACCGATGGGCATCGGCGTGACGCCCCTCCAGATATGCCTCATAGGCGCGAGCCCCCTCCTGAAGCCGGTCATCGCCCAGTTGATTCAGTGCCCGCCGGGCATTTCTTCGATTGCCCTCCACCAGGTGTGACCAGACCACCTCAAAGCGCGCCCGGTCGGCCATCGTTTCATTGCTCAAAAGCGGGCTCAACGTCTGTCGGGCCTCCTCAGTCGCCCCAAGCGCCACCAGGGTGCGGCTGCGAACCAGAACTGCTTCATCCTCCCACGGATCACCTTCCGCGCCCGACGGACGAAAATGAGCCGGACGTCGAGATTCCCATTGCGCTACATCTTCCCCCACCGCCTCATCACTGAGTTGCTCGTCGGCGGGCACCGTAAATGCCAGCGCCCAATCGGCACGCCCCAGATCGGTGAGCAGTCGGGGACCCAATATTTGTACCTGTCGATAAAAGCTCTGCTCCAGGGTGGAATCCTGGACGGCCCGGTCGAGATTCCTGCGGGTCTGCTCGACATCACGGGCGACAGCGGCGGCCTGAGCGCAGGCGACCTCAAAGACCGCCAACCGGCCGATCTCGCTATATTTTTCCAGGTTGCAGTATTCGAGTGCTGCCGTGAAATCGCCAGCCCGTTGGCTGTCAATTATCTGCGCCAGCCCAGTCCACAACTCGAGAAATTGATCGCGGCTTTCTGCGATTTCCTCGGTTGCCGAAATTTCGCCTTCCCTGGATTCGGCGTCCAGGGCGAAGGGATCTACCCATGGAAGTTGCACATAGCCGTGTTCCGGCCGCACCTCAATGAGGCGAGAGCGCTGGCGCTCCCACTCATCGGCATCGACGCGGTGGGCGGCCACGCGCATTGCCCCCGTATAACCCGCCACAAACTGGTCGAACTCCTCCTGCACGCGCTCATATTTCGACGACGCGCATTCCCACTGACGACGGGCCTCACAGATCCGGGCGCCCGCAAATTGACTGGGCAACGAGTCCCCATGGGAATGCTCCAGATGATGCACATGGCGCATCGCCTCCTCCCAGTCGCCCTCTGTCGCCGCCTCCAGTGCTGCTGCTCCCAGCGCCCATGCACCATCGCCGCCATTGGACCAGGACAGCGGATCGCCATCGCCACTTTCCAGTAGCATCAGCGCGAGTACAAAGCGTCGTCGATCGGCGATCTCCGCACTGCGGCCCGGTCCGGTCGACTCGTCCAGTATCTCCAGCGTCTCCCGCGGCCGAAGTGGATCGAGAGTCGATATCGCCTCGTCGGCGGCCCACATCAATTGGACATCCCGGGCGTGTTTCCATCCCACGATGGCCACACAGAGGGCGATGGCTGCCAGCGAAACCCCTACGGCGATCGCGAAGATGCGGCGTTTCTTCGGCCTCGCCGCCCGGCGGATCTTGTGATCGCCCGGCGACTCGCTTTCAGTCCCGTCGGCGGCGTTGGCTCTGGCATCGGCCCGGCGAATTCGGCTCTCCGCCTCATCGGCCTGCCCCGAAATTTCGGTAAAATCGTCGATCTCTACTGACGACGACCCCTCGTCCGCTTCATCACTCTCCGAGGCCGCCGCCACCTCGACGTTCAACAACGTCGACGGTTCTTCTTGTTGAGACTCTAAACTCTCGTCGACATCGCTGTCGCTGGCATCGGGCTCCCGGGACACCTCGGGCTCCGGCGCAACGGGCTCCGGCGCAGCGATGGCGACGCCTCGCTCCTCGGCAGTGTCCTCCAGCGCCCGAGCCATATCGGGCTTGTCGAGAAGGTGCAATTCCTCCATCGCAACGCCCAACAAGGCAGCGCGCTCGCCGTGAAACTCCAGCCCCCGAAGCAGCTCGGTTTCCATTCCCGGCCGCTTGATATGGTGGATGTAGATGAAGAGAAAAAAATCAACGGCGTCGTCCCGCTCGGGAGCTCGCCGCAGACCGTTGACCAAGATCATCAACGCTCGCCCCGGCTCGTCGCGCTCCAGGGCGGTGTGAGCGCGTTGGCGAAAATCCATGATCAGAACACTCGCACGGAGAGATGAGGCCTATTAGAGGCTCGTGAGCCAGCAGAAGGGAATCAAATCCGGGATTACCCGATTTGCTTCAGCAGCGTCAGCGCAAGGCCTCGTAGCAGACCAGCCGTAAATTCCTCCGCTCTAGCAGCTAGCGCGAAATCTGAACGTCTCCGGGCAGAAAGATTCCCATCCCGACGGATAACATGACCATATTTCCGAGCCGCGGCTCCGCATCTCCCTGGCTGATCTCAGCACGGGGAAATAAGTAGTTGCGGACCTGGAAGTTCATCGAGATTCCGTCAGATAAGAAAAAGCGCATTCCGGCTCCAAACATTCCCCCGGGCCGGATACCCTCTAGCTCGGGATGAATCTCACCGTCGTCTCCGGCGGCCGACTCGGCGCTCTCATTGATGATCGCCATGCCACCCAGAAAATGAAAATCGTAGTGGGAAAACATACTGTTTAGAACGGAGAATTTGCCAAAGGCCGGCGCGTATACCAATCCCGTATCGACCACCCATCCCACGTTGGAATACGCCGTCTCCGCCAGGTCGGCGCCGCCACGATTTTCCATCTGACCTTCCAGATTGCGCCTCAGACTGGTGTCGAAACCGAGGGCTCCGATTCCCGCACTGGCTGTCAGGCCAAATGAGTTGTCCAGAAAATAACTGGCGCTCAACCCGAAGATTCCGTTTCGCACGTAGGCGTCATTGAGGGTAAACGTCGCCTTTGGCTCCAACTCAAAGCGTCCTGCCCGATGCAGAAGTTGCCGTCGCACGATCGAGCCTTCCTCTAATGAGGCGATCTCCTCGTCCTCGACCTCGACATCCATGGCATGGGCTTCGTGCTGCGTGCCGTCGACGATAAATAAAATCGCAAACGCCGACGCGACGATCGTCCACCGCGTTGTCTCTTTGATCAGCTTCTGCATCCGTTCCTCAATGTCTGACGTGGGGCAAAAAATCGACTAGTCGCCAACCGTCCTCAATCGCTGTACTCGAAGCTCATCGGCAGATAAAAGCTCATTCCAAGCCCGACAGTCACGGAGTGACTCATCGGCCTGTCGTCGAACATATGATAGATGACGTCGCGAACCTCGAGATTGACGGCCATCCATTCATTTAAAAATGCGCGGGTGGAAATGCTCAGCGTCCCCGCCCCACCACTATTGCTTATTCCGGGCTCGGAGATCCTCGACGCGTCGGCCACGCCGCCACCGGCGGTCACCGAGATATCGTAGAAGATGATCCCCCGATTAAAGAGCGCGAATTTTCCGAATATCGGCACAAAGCCAATCTCACCGCCGGCCGCCCAATTCAAAAACGGTCCGTCCGCCGTTCCCGATGTCTCGGCATTGAGCGTTCGATACGTCTCTGTCGGTCCGCCCAATACACTGCCGAAGTCGTACCACTGGAAAAGGGCGCCCAGAAACAGTCTCTCGCTGA